>CAYJPZ010000169.1:0-8101 GCA_964372185.1 uncultured candidatus Brocadiaceae bacterium | reverse complement strand
TTTTTCTGAAAGGTAACGGAATCCTTGCGGTATATCTTGCCGGTTTGATGCTGGGAAAGGCAAAGTTCTCAAATAAAAAGATGATCATGAGATTTCACGAAGGTTTGGCTTGGCTTGCGCAAATTGTAATGTTTATAACATTGGGCTTGCTTGTTTTTCCTTCGCATATTGTTCCATTAATAGAGGCAGGGTTTTTGCTAACGTTTCTTCTTATGGTGGTTGCTCGCCCTGTTAGCGTATTGTTATGTCTATTGCCGTTTAACATAAATATACGAAAAAAAGTTATGGTTGCCTGGGTTGGTCTTCGGGGATCGGTTCCGATTATCCTGGCGACATTTCCTTTTATGGCAGGCATCCCGCAGGCAGATACTATTTTTAATATCGTATTTTTTGTCGTTATTGCGTCAGTTTTTATCCAGGGAACGTCTATTCCGATCCTTTCCAGAATATTGAAGCTGGACGTTCCCCTGGCTAACAAGACGAATTATCCCATTGAATTCGAAAAGACAGCGGCTTTCGATGCCGAAATGATAGATGTTATTGTTCCATTTGACTCAGAAGTGGTGGGTAAGAGGATTAGCGATTTAGACATTCCTGAGAAATGTCTTATTTTACTTATTTGTCGGGAAGGTAAATTTGTTATACCATCAGGATCTATGGTTATAGAAAGTGGTGATGTTTTGCAGGTCCTGGCAAATACGGCTGATTTTTTGGTTTTTCAGCAAACGCTGGCGCGTCTTAAAAAAGAAGGGTAATAAATTACCAGCAGGGATAATACTACAATACGAAATAAACCAGACATTACAAAGTACTATTCTTGAGCGCCAGTACAACAGCGCCATTAACCGGTTCTCTGCATACTTGTATGGATTTTACAGACGGAAGTTCCGCTCTGACTTTTTCTACGATAATTTCTCTTACTGCTTCTACGTTCGTCAAGACGCCGCCGCTTAGAACCAGGGTTGCGCCTTCTTTACCAAAATCAATCTGCTTTGTAGCCGCTGAGATATTGGAATAAAGGTCACTGGCGGCTTTCCTTAAGATTTCCTTTGCCGATTCGTCACCATCACGTGCGGCAGAATTAACAATTTTTGCAAGGTTTGCAATATCAGTTGGTTTTGTAGCTTCCTGGTAAATGTGATTTACTATATCCCGCACAGAACTCAGATTCCATGCATTTAATATTTTTTGAGCAAGAAGAGTTGTTTTCCCGGAGACATCATAAGCCTCTAAAACCTCTTTTAGAGCAATTCTGCCTATCTCATAACCGCTTCCCTCATCTAAAAGATATCCCCATCCACCAACCTTGATTTTTTGTCCCTTTGCAGTTTCTCCATAAACAACAGCCCCGGTTCCTGAGATGGCTACAATGCCGTGTCGCATACCCGCCCCGGCAACTAGCGCTATAACAACATCTGAAACGACTTCTATATGTAATGACGGATTAAATCTTTTACTGAGTGGTTGGCAAAAAGGTGGCGTGCTTAATATCTGCCATAATATGTTGCATACCTCTCCCTGTTTTTCTTTCGATGCGCCAACTCCGGCTATACCAGCACAGACCGTCTCTATCTGTATTTCAGGATTATTATGTATCGCCTCCTGCATTGATTTTTGCAATGTTTCCTTGATTTCTGGCACAGATACAAGGTTAGGATTTGTAGGTCCTCCGCTGCCGCGACTGATAACCTTTCTGTCTGAAGTTGCCAGTACACAAACGGTCTTTGTCCCGCCTCCATCAATGCCCAATACACATCTCTCCACATAATCCTCCTCAAGTTATTCCTAATGCAGTCCCCCTTAATAAAGGGGGAATTCAGGGGGTTGTGTTTTTTCCGTGGTTATTCCCCGTTTTCACGAGGACAAACTTACAACCCCCTAACCCCCCTTTTCTAAGGGGGATTCTCTATGTCATACTTTATATAACCCGCTTAAATAAAAAGTTCTTGAAAATTATGATTAAAGTAGCAGAATTGATATATATAATCAAGAAAGTACAAGAAAATTACTGAATAATTTGAGAGAAAGAAAACACAACCCCCTGTTTCCCCCTTTTCTAAGGGGGATTAACTCGAACATAAGGAAGATTATGGGAAAGATACTATTTGGTCTTATTCTGTCCGCTATACCGGGATTTATACGCAATTTCTTTTGCTATACAGCAGTTTAATCCTTGTCCCCCTCTCCATGTTCGTCGGCTTCCTCCTTATCTTCATGGCATTCAAATCATTTCCGCAAACGATGTTCATCCTCTTTGCCGGGATTCCAACCGCCATTGCGGGCGGCGTTTGGCTCCAGTACCTGTTCGGCTACAACTTCAGCGTCGCCGTCTGGG
This sequence comes from uncultured candidatus Brocadiaceae bacterium, assembly GCA_964372185.1. GTDB lineage: Bacteria > Planctomycetota > Brocadiia > Brocadiales > Brocadiaceae > JACVXV01. The sequence goes on along the minus strand of CAYJPZ010000169.1, from coordinate 5,766 downwards.
TAGGCTTTATCTCCATCTTCGGCATCGTAGACGACGATTCCGTCCTCATCACCACCTACATCAACGACCTGTTCGGCGATCGAAAAATGAAAAACGTCCAGGATATCCGCGACACCATCCTGATGGCAGGCACACGCAGGATACGTCCCTGCATGATGACCGCCGCCACCACCTTTATTGGCTTAATTCCCATCCTGTGGTCAACGGGCGCCGGCGCCGAGGTGGCCAAGCCCATGGCCATCCCCTCCATCGGCGGCATGGCAATGGCCTTAGTCAGCGTCTTCATCATCCCCTGCCTGAACGCGTGGCATAAGGAACATAAGTTTAAGAAGGCGCTAAAACAAGACCCCGGTGTTGCGGAGACGGGGGTTGTGGTATAATTTCTTTTCATCAAATTATCACGTTGATTATCTGTTGTGAAGTGATAAAATATCTTCCACTATGACAAAAAACACAAATAAGGCCGTCAATTTCTGGTTAATGCTCTCAATGGTTTACAAAAAAATTGAAGGTGTTTTGACCGATGGCCTCTGAAAACAAGATAACCCCATTACGTGGAGAAATTTGGTCTGTTTATATAGGAGACAGGTTATGACAAAATTATTGGAAAAGGCGTTTGAAGTTGCCTCGAAGTTACCTGGTAATGAGCAAAATGCATTAGCAAGGTGGTTATTAGAAGAGCTTGATGCGGAAAGAAAATGGGATGTGTTGTTTGCTGAATCTGAAGACGTTCTTGGCACACTTGCCGATGAAGCAATAAAGGCATATAGACAAGGAAAAACAGTACCTCTGGACGTTGATAAACTATGAAATCCAGGACGACAGACCGTTTCTGGAAATGTTATGCCTTGTTACCAGCAGACACAAAGAAACGGGCTAAAGAAGCTTATAAGCATTTTATGAAAGACCCCTATCATCCGGGTTTGCACTATAAGCGTGTCCATTCTTCACGCCCCATATTCTCAGTTAGAATAACAGTGGGCAGATTCAGTTCCGGCAAACGCGACATTTCAAGTAAACACGATACCTATCTTGTAGAGGCATTCAGCAAATGAGAATATTTGTTGATACTTCGGCACTTTTTGCGCTGCTTGACAGAGATGATGCTAACCATAAAAAAGCAAAAGAGGTATGGAATAAAGTACTCAACCCTGAAAAATGTCCTAATCACTACAAACTATATTTTGGTGGAAAGCTTTGCCCTTCTACAGCATCGTCTCGGTATGGATGCAGTAATTGGATTACAAGAAGACCTCTTGCCGGTTATCAATATTGAGTGGATTACGCCGGGAGTGCATAGATCGGGAGTAAGCGCCTTGCTGGCGGTTTCGCGGCGTAAACTCAGTCTTGTTGATTGTATAAGTTTTGAAATTATGCGCAATTCAGGAATTAAAACCATTTTTACTTTTGATTCCCATTTTGCAGAACAGGGTTTTCATTGCATTCCTTAATAGGCAGTTATGAATTCTGGGGACACCATACATATTTCCTGGTCAAATTAAGTAAGATGTTCCCTGGTTTTGACTGAAATTTATCGTAACATTTTAGTCTTTTGAAAAACAACCCAGGGGGTGAAATATTAATAATTAAGTATGGTGTCCCCGGAATTCCCCATGGTAAGGCTATTGAGGCACTGCCGGACGAAAGGGGCAGAAACAGATAGGCCAACCTAAACTATATATAGCCAGTTCCCTACTCTACCCGGAATTCAGACCATGCACGGCAAGGGTAGCAACGTTACTTGTAGAACTTTGTTCGGCAATTGTTCTCATTTCTTTGAATCCCGATCCCCTTGAAGTTCTGTGATAAATTTACCTCTCTCAGCAGGATTAGGAATTGCGATGGCAACGAGTTTATTCAGGGAAGCAAGCATTTGCTCTCCATAAGGATTAGGAAAAGTTCCATACCCCTGAATTTGGTAATACTGAATTGTCGCCACACATTTCTGCATCTCAACAATGGCAGAGCTTACAGTGCTAAGTCGCGTATTTGCATCCTGACTTTGTTTTAGGCTTTGCTGGAGACCAATCAAGACTGCTTGTATTGATTGTTTATGTTTTCGACTTTGTTCCTCAAGTTCTTGTGTCTTGGCCACCAAGCCTCGAAGTAGATTCAACTGTTCTGCCACCTCTGCCTTAAATTTTACAACTTCAGGGTTTATCTGTTCAACCATAAGTGTAGACGCACGGTCGGATGCTGCTTGCCGGACGATTTCCTGGATACGTGGCTCCTCAAACTGCTTCGCAACAAGTTGTTCCATTTTGTTCTCAACACGCTGTTTAATCTGCCAAAGTCCAATACCCGTAATAGTTGTTAAAATCGCGAACCCACCTAAAGTCCATCCAATAACTTTTTTTTAAGGATGGAAACAACTTCGTTTTTTTGACCCTCACTCAGAGTTTGAGGTTTACCAGCCATATCATTTTCTCCGTATATGCCTACCAATATTGTTAACAAGTTTTCACCACTTCACCAAAAACCCTACAACAAGTCAAGCACAAACAGCTTTTACACCGACATGTCCTAAGCCGCTATGGCTTTGCCCAATCTGTATAAAGCTCTTTTTGATACCGATATTTTGCCGCCTTTGCCTTGACAACTTGTGTTTTTACCCGGTTCAAAGGACGCAATCAAAAAGGAGGCATTGAAATAATTGCTACTTATAGTCTGTAGACTCATAGACAGCATTTTTAGTATTGTATTCAAATGAGTAAGAATCCAAAAAAGGAGTTGGGGGAACGCATTCGTACTTTCCGCAAAGAGGTGGGGTGGTCGCAGGAGGAATTAGCTGCGGCTTGCGGACTCCACCGGACATACGTGGGCGCTGTAGAGCGAGGGGAACGGAACATAGGTCTCGTCAACATTGTACAGATAGCCCGTTCTCTCAAAGTAAAACCATCTGACCTTATGGAGAATATTTCTTGATAATCTCCCCTTACAAAAACATATCCCCAAAAAAATGGCTTAATGTAACATGCAGGCTTATCAACGAACATCCTCTAAAACCGGCAGAGATTGTTGAAGTTGTGCTGGCGGCTTGGGAGTCCATATTCGCATCCAGATTAGGTACAAAAGCGTTCCACATCGGTAAGGACATCTTCCCAAAACCACAAATCATGGGCTTTTTTCTCCACGAACTAATCCATCTTGAACTCGCATCCCGCGACCCAAAGCTGTGGGGCGGTGAACGTTCTTCTAAAGACAAGGACGTGGTTTACATTCCAGATGACAGGTTTTCTATTGAAGTAAAAACTTCGTCTAACCCCAACCATATTTATGGCAATCGGAGCTATGCTCAAGCATCCACAACAAACAAGAAGGCGAAAACCGGTTACTACTTAGCGGTCAATTTCCAAAAGTTTTCTGCTGACGTAAAAAAGCCGAACATTCTACTTGTCCGTTTCGGATGGCTTGATTCGACTGATTGGATTGGTCAGAAAGCCGCTACAGGACAACAATCTCGTCTATCCCCTGACGTTGAGAACTATAAGCTGATCGAAATTTACAAACACACCTAAAAGAGTGTTTTTTGCCTTTGAGTATATCGGCGCAATTCATGGAATTTCGTAAACCTCTCAACTGCCAACTGACAGTAATCATATCTCATTTCAAATCCAACAAATATGCGCCCAAGTCCTGCGGCTGCAATACCGGAAGAACACGAACCGGCAAATGTATCTAAGACGATGTCTGTTGGGTTTGAACACGCCTTCACTACTCGCTCAATTACTTCCAGAGGGAATTGTGCAGGATGCCCGGTTCTTTCTTTCGAACTCCTGTTTTTACCCGTGGTCACTTTGGAGAATTCCCAGACGTCAGATGGATTTTTTCCTAAAGGATTGCATCTGAATTTGCCGTTTTTCTTTTGGTTTGGGTACTTTACATTCGGGTCACGTATGTCGTCTATGTTAAAGGTGTAATTCTGGCTGTCCCTAACGTAGAAGAGCCATTTTTCATTCCTTGGGCTTAGCCGTCGCTTGGCTGACACGCCTGCTCCGTAAGTCCAAACAACCTCCTGCAATAGATAGAATGGTGATTTGTCCCAAAGGAGGTACGGTATGGGAACACATAACCCTTTTCCCGGCATTTCGATATAACCGACATTCAGCCAAAATGCGCCATTATCCGTAGTAATACGGTGAATCTGTTCCATCCAGTGAGAACACCATGAAACGTATTCTTCAACCGAAAGCGGCTGCTCATACTCCTTACCAATGTTGTACGGCGGAGAAGTTACGGTCAACTCAATGCGAACATTGCTTTCGCGCAGCCGTTCTAATAATTCTGTACAATTCCCCTGGTAGAGTATAAAGCCTGATTTAGAAAAAAAAGGTTCTCCCAGACGCATTCTCAGGAGGTTTTCTACTTCTGTGTGACGGTTTAAAATTTGCTCTTGCAACGCAACATCGAATTTCTGTAGGAGCGTCGATGGGGCAATGTGGGTTTCCTTGTGAGGGTTTATTCCTTCTGCAACGTATTTGTTGTGGTCTGCGCCACCGATTTTTCTTATAGTCTCTTTAACAACCGCAACTTTCATACTTTGCCACCAGCCTGACTGTTTCATTAATGCACCAATTACCTATACGTTATTTTGTATGTATTCCTCAGCACCTGACTATAATTATAGTAATTCCAGGGACACCATACTTAATTTTATAGGTTTCCATTTCCCTTTTGCAGACATTTCTGGCCGGTTTGCAGCCTGTGTGAAACAAAGTCTCCGGGACGTTTTTGTATGCCACAAACCTTTATTGATTAGTTTTGATATACGAGAGGATATTTGTCAGGTTCTATCAATGATTCTATTTCAAGATCTATATCCAGTTTTTCCCATCGCAGGTGATTACCATGGAATAATTCTACTTCCATTATTTCACCTACCTTTGCTTCCTTAAACCACGGAAAATCTTCAAATGGTAAAAAATACTCAGTATCTTTGACATACAGCCATATCCCGTGATTAGATATATTGGTTACTTCAACGGGAGAAGTGCTTTCTCCAACTTTCTTTGATTTCATCGATTCGCTCCTTTGTTATTTTAAGCAATTCGTTGACTTCGCTCTGTTTCAACCCTTTATTTACCGCTACTTCAATATCGGGTTCTAACCATATTTTTGCCTCCCCATCAGGAGACCATACATGCACATGCATTCTTCGCTCTTCTCGTGAAAAAATAAAAATTTATATTGATTGTAGCGAAACACTGATGGGCTCATTTATGTCCCTCATTACAACACAATTTTCACTTCATTATAGTATAATACAACAAACTCCTTATCAAGGTATTTTTAATTCAATTCCGGGGACACCATACTTAATTATTGACCTTGTTTTCAAAATGATTAAGATGTGTAAGTGTAAGACGTAGCGCAAAAAGTCATGCTGCCGCACGGCTACTTTATCCAGTGGAGCGGCCAGTTTGAAAACCAGGTAAGGGCGAGAAAGCGGTTACAAGTCCTTGTGCCCCTGTCCATGTTCGTCGGCTTCATCCTCATCTTTATCGCATTCAAATCCTTTCCGCAAACGATGTTCATCCTCTTTGCCTGGATTCCAACGGCCATTGCTGGCGGCGTTTGGCTTCAGTACCTACCTGTTCGGCGGGAAAAAAATGAAAAGCGTCCAGGACATCCGTGACACCATCTTCATGGCAGGCACACGCAGGATACGTCCCTGCATGATGACCGCCGCCACCACCTTCATCGGCTTGGTGCCCATCCTATGGTCAACGGGCGCCGTCGCCGTGGTAGCCAAACCCATGGCAATCC
>CAYJPZ010000168.1:0-8150 GCA_964372185.1 uncultured candidatus Brocadiaceae bacterium | reverse complement strand
GAAGGCTTTCGTCCGGTTTCATTTCTTCGTGAATCTTATCCAGAGACTGTACCGTGACAAACTGTGTGGTGATAAATATATAATCCTTTTCAGTAGAACGACCTTGCTTCCAGTAAATATGCTCATCCGGACAGTATCTAAAGCCTTCGTGTTTTGCCATAGCTGCGGCAAGCATATTGGGAGATTATAACGTTCGTCAATAATCCAGTTGTCATGTTTGTCCTTTTTTAGTAAACTTGGGGCTAAATAGTAATACCTGAAACCACTGCCGCCTTGCCAGTTTACAGCCTTTGAAATACCGCCCTGATCCGTGCCGTCAACGACCTTTTTCAATCGCGGAAGGCAGTGGGTATGGCAATGCTCGCCAAGTTCAACCATAATATATTTCCTCCTCATCTTGTGGGCAACTGCGCCTGTAGTGCCGGATCCGCCAAAGGAGTCAAGAACCCTGTCTCCCTGGTTAGTGGCTAATGTTAGGATGCGTTGGACTAAACGCTCTGGCTTGGGGGTAGTAAAAACATCTTCACTGTTGCCGTTAGACCCAAACCAAATCCTATTGTCTTTTACAAGCTCCTCATATCTGTCTTCTGAAACAACCCAGCATCTACTCTCTGGTGGATTCACTACACGGCCTGAAGGTAAAGTAATCGGATAGTCACTGTTTGCAGAATATGTTTTAACTGACATATCACTTGATTTCCACGGCCCCCGCGGGTCATTATCTGGATTTTTGTATCTGGAATCCATTTCTTCTGTTCTTGGCAATAGATTCGGCCGCCAGACGTCCTTGTTCTTGGCATAGACTAAAATATGGTCATGACTGTCAGAAAGCCATTTTGCATCATTTTGAGGAGAATACTTCTTTTCCCAAATCACATTGTTTACAAAATTCTTCCTCCCGAACACCTCGTCACAGAGAACCTTCAAGTAATGGCTTTCATCATCGTCAATAGAAATCCAGAGCGTCCCATCAGTTCGTAATAGTCGGTGCAATATTTCTATCCTGGGTTTCATCAAACTCAACCAGATAGAATGCTCCAACCCGTCATCATAATGTTCAAAGGCATTGCCGGTGTTATATGGCGGATCAATATAGATACATTACTTTTTATTATCACACAGCCTGGACAATGAATTATTTTTACTTTTTAGGCAATTCTTTTTTTGAAGACGGCGGAAGGAAGCTCTCTCCGGTAACAACCTTTTTGCCTGTCTTTGCTTCCAGTTCACGCCTTGCCTTCTTAGCAATGCCGCCGCCTTTTTTACCAGCGACCTTGTTTTCGTCCATGCCGACTGCATTCATAGTCTCTGCTATCTGCCGGGTAGATAGTTCGGCAAGAGCAGTAAATATCAGTTCAGCTTCGTTCATATGGTCTCTCAGGTTTTGTGTTTTCAGCCCCTTCATTTCCTTATGCTTTTTTACGGAAACATTCGCCCATTCCTGATGAATGATATTGGTCAGAATGGCGTATTCCTCTTCTTTCTTAACCTCATGATCTTTCCAGTAATCAGTCAGCTTGTTGCGGGTTTCCTGTCCCATCATCCGCTGCTGAATCCATTTTTCGCTTCTCCCGTGCTGCTGCCAGTATTCCCGCGCTCTGTCAAGAGAACGCGCTGGATCGGCCATGTCCTGCATCCGTTCATAGCCGACCTTGGCCAGCCATAGTTTGATCGGTTCCGCCTTGGGACTGGGTACAGATTGTATCAGGCGGAGAAGCGTTTCAGGATCAGCGACATCAGTGAGGCGCATTTTCCCGTCTTCTGCAATCAGTTTCAACCGGTTACATTTTGTAACCACTTCGCTGCCCTCTTTATTTAGGCGGTTTTTTAAGACCTTCCAATAGTTTCTTGCGACCTGATAGTCAGGCTGCTGAATCAGCACTTGAATTATATCCACTACAGAGAAATACCATGTCTCAGTATTTTTATCGTACACCCGGCGGATTTTGTAATCTTCAAATATAGCCAACGAGTCCTCTTTCATTGTCCCCTCCCTGCACAATCTAAAAAAAGTTCTCCCCTGGAGCTAAGCATATTATGAGTCTCACCGTAAGACCTCTCCTGGTCTTCAATCAATATGCGCAGCTCCAACCTCGGCTGGTTATCCTTGCCTATCCATGTGAGTTCGAGTTTTTGGATTTTGTTGTTGGACATTACTCTATTATTTATCCTTCCAATTGTTTTTTCAATTCTTCTTTGCTCGGCAGGTATAGCTGGTATTTCCGGGCGAAAATCTGTTCATTATCCTTTGGTAAGGTTATTTCAACCAGCGTCTTATTCTTATCCTTGCAGAGAATAATGCCAATCGTCTTGTTTTCACCCTCTGCCTTCACATAGCGGTCGTAATAGTTGACATACATTTGCATTTGTCCCAGGTCCTGATGTTTAAGTTTGCCGATCTTCAGATCTATCAGCACAAAGCATTTCAGCAAGCGGTTGTAGAAAACCAGATCAACATAGTAATGATCTTCATCAAAAGAAAATCGGACTTGTCTGCCCGCAAAAAGAAACCCTTTGCCCAATTCCAGCATGAAGTGTTCTATCCTGGTAATGATTGCAGATTCCAGATCATTTTCAGAATAGGCACTCTCTTCCTTTAAGCCGAGGAATTCCAAAACATACGGTTCTTTGATTGCATCCTGTGGCATAGCAAGAACATGTCCTTTTTCACTAAGCTCTCTGACTTTTTTCTTGTCACGGCTGAGCGCAAGGCGTTCGTACAGAGACGAATTAAATTGACGCTCAAGTTCCCTAAGAGACCAATTCTGCTTCACTGCCTCAATCTCGTAAAATTTTCTTTCGTTTTCAGGGAGTCTCATTAAAAAGACATAGTGCGACCAGCTCAGTTGAAATATTTCTGGAGAAATCCGAGACGGTGTTGCGTATTTCTCTGGAACTTTATCATTTTTATAATTATGAGATTGCCCAGACACTGTCTGGGTTTTTCCATACATAAGATAGAACTTTCTCATGTATTCCAGATTAGATTTGGAATATCCCTTACCAAACTCGGCTGTAAGTTCCTGTGATAGTAATTTCAATGTTTCTGTTGCATATTCCGCTCTTTTGGCTCCTTTTTGTTCATGTTCCACGATCATCCTGCCAATTTCAAAATAGGTCATCACCATAGCAGTATTGATATTTCTGGCGACGGCCTTTTGCGCTTCATGCAGGAGAGCCTTTATATTCTCAAACAACTTTTTGTGCGATTGATTTTTTACCGTTTTGCCCATTGTCTAAAATCCTATCGTGACATTTATCAATATGCGCGGCTCAAACTTCGGCTGCTCATCCTTGCCTATCCATGTGAGTTCGAGTTTTTTGGTTTCGCTTCATTTCCGGATTTCACTTCCCCAGTACACAGTTGAAAAAAGACCGGTTCATCCTGTCCATCCATTTCAGGATGTCTCAGGACAATGTGATTCCCCCACACTTTCGTTAGTCTCAGAGGGATATTGTTTTTGGAATTAATGAGTATCCTTTCGTTAGTCCCTCATAATATTTTATGGTTCTCAAATTTCTAATTATTGATTGCTTGTCATAAATCGAATACTCCTTCGGCTACTCAAAAGATTGTTCAGGATCGGGTTAGCAACGGCAAGCAACATCGTTAATCCGATTTAAGGCTCGAATTAACTGCTACTGAAGAACAAACAAATTTTGCCCATACAAAAAGGATACTGATAATTTGTTTTTTATAAAGCTCTGATGAAATTTTAGAAATTACATAAGACAGAGCGTCTGCAAACTCTTTCTTGGAAGCGGTTGGATTAGTTGAGAGAAATCTCGCGGCCTCCCCAATCTTTTTAGTCTGAAGGGCCTCGTAGGCTACTATCTTATTCAGTTCAGACGTTCCAATTTTTCTTGAGGCTGTTATCCCTTTATCCGTCAGCGAAATATTATGGCCAGAATATGAAATCAAGCCAAGTGCCTTTAAGTCATACAATTCATGAGAGGCTTTCTGGAAATCGGCAATTCTCTTATTAACAACATTTGAAAATACTTCAATAATTTTCTGAGGGCGACGCTGAGGCGTAAAAGTCTCCCTATTGGGATATTGATCGAATGACCTGACGCTCTTCTTGAGAGTAGGCGTTAATCGACCATCAAAGTCTAACCCGACAAAATTTAACCAACTGACAAAATAGTTACCATAAGTATCCCACGTTTTCTCTGCAAAATTTAATTTAAATACTTGCCTAAACGTTGATACAATTTCTTTTAAGTCAATAGATTTCTGTTCAGAATCTCTTAGCCTTATGTATGCAGTATGCCTGTAGAGTTTTGTTTTTAAATACTCTTTAAGACTTTTATCATCTTTAATATCTTGGCGGCATATCAGAAAATAGTCCCCATCCTTTTTAATTAATCCCACATTTCTCAGCTCACGAAGAATATTATCGAGCGTCCTTATGTTGCCCTTTGAATACTTTAGACCAAGCTCCTCCAATGTCACTTTATTTTCGTCAAACATCTTAAATACACCAATGCAAACTTTTACGTATTGTCTTAAAAGGTAACTCTCGCCGATAGGCGGCACCTTGTTTGTAACGATATAATCTCGAAAAATATCCCAGTAGACATTGTATTTTGTTCCTGATTTTACAACCAGGCGCTTATCAACTAATTCTGTTAAAATATCATTTGAAATCGTCTCATCAATTTCAGTTGCATCAAAAAAATTCCCATCATATGACCTTTGAGCAATGAATTTTAGCGCCTTAGCCTCTTCTGGGGATATTTGTAAGTCGCTTTCAAAGAGAGCTTCGCAGTTTAAATCTTGGTCGACTAGTTCTTCAACTGTCATGCCCAGCCTGATTTGTTTATATGCGTGTATACTTAGCTTCTTAATTAGCCATGGGAAACCTTGCGAGTTTTCTATCAATTTTCTCTTAAGATCAATGTCTATAGTTTTCTCTACAGCTTTTTCTAATTGTTTTATAACGCCGTTTGTTTCTGAAGGATTGAATTCTCTTAAACTGATACAGTTTGCGATATTTTTGGACTGTTGCCATAAACTGTATGCTTCATGACTAATGGGGATACTAATTTCTGATTTCCAAGAAAAGCCAACTACAAGACCCGTTCTTGCATCATTGACGTCTAGCAGAAATTTATGAAATGCTTTGAATAAGTCAACTTTCCTAAAAACATCTTCAAACTGATCAAAAACTATAACTAAAGTTTTCCCTTCTTTCTCTAATGTTCCAAGAAGTTGTTTAACGGAATCAGAGGCTAATATATCGTAACTTGAAGGGATTGATACGCCAGGTTTATTGAAAAGATTTTTTTTATAAAGCCGTTGGAATAAGCAGATTCTATTAACTTCTTGAATGCCAAAGCAACAAAATTGCCCGTATTAGCACTTCTTGTATCAATTGCAAGAACGAAATATCTACTGCGGTTTCGCTTATTTGCGCATCGCCCCTTTAAGTCATTAATTAGAGAGCTCTTTCCCCATCCCGATTTTCCATCGATGTAAAAGATTCGTCTTGATGTTTGATTCTGGTTAACGAGTTTTATGAATTTAAATAGATCATTTCGTAGATCTATTCGCCCAACAAAATGTCTTGAGGATGCTGGCCAATAATCTGCCCAATCCTCACTCTCTTGTATTTCGGCAACTGTTTCAGAAAATGAAACATCAGAACTAATATGCATAGGTTTATATGGCATGAGATCTTTTATTTCTGGAATACTTTGTTTAATAGCGTCGATATCTTTCTCCGTTAAAGACTCTTCAGAATTGAATGCATTATAAATGAAGTAATGAGTTGGCAGAGACCCCTCACTCAAAATAAGCACATAAAACACCCCGAAGGCAGTATAGGTTAGAATAGCTTTTGTAATCTGGTTTTCATTGTCTTTCATGATAACGCTTATCGGTTTGATTTTTTGAGAACTCTCAAAAAGCTCAATGATTTTGTCGGGTCCCCAAAAGTACAAATTTGAATATCTCAAATCAACATTCATTTCCGCAATTAAGCTAGCTACCTGATGGGAATATTCAGTAGTTGAAAGAAAGTAACCCAAATTAGCTTTATGATGGTTAACATTGAAAGCAAAAGTTTTTATTTCATTTGATTCAAGCTGTTCTCTTGCCTTACATTCGATATAGGCTGTCTCATTTCTATCAAGGTGGTCAGCAATTAAATCTATTTCCATACCCGTAAAATTTACACGCTGTTTAATTTTATAACGTTGTGATTCAAATACATCTCTCATCAAATTCTCAAAAAAACCCCCTTTTTTGACGTCTGTTTGAGTAGTGTCAAATATAATTTTTACCTGCTTAATCATCTATTCATCTCCCTCACCACCATCACCTTATTTCTCTTGTGGTAAATGACTTTAATGGCTATCCGTTTTCCCTTCCCTATCCATGTGAGTTCTAATCGCTGTGTTTTAGACATTAACTATCTCCCAATGCCCGCCCTTATCGGGACCAATTCTATTGATTAATTTTTTATATTTAAGATTCGCAAGGTTCTTCTTGACCGTTTCAGGGCTTATATTTAACTTTTCAGCCAGTTGTTCTCTTGTAAGGCTGCCATCCTTTTCTAATAATGCCAAGAGATTTAATTGATTCCCGGTTAATTCTTCTGGGTATTTTCTGGGTAGTTTTTTCTATTCCCTTCTGAAATTTTTCTGCTTTAAGAGAATAACGCGGATCACGGTAAAAAGTGACCCTAAAGAATGCATCCATCTCAAACACAGGTTCTTTCAGCCCTGCCTCGCGCATAAGCTCTCTCATACGCTCAATACCAGAACCCATGCGCTCAACTTTACCCATACGATGGAACAGATCGGCAATAATCGGATTTCTTCTCACAGAGGACTTGCCAAAATCCCGCTTTGCAATTCCGACAGGCAATCCGCCAGGGTTTTCTATCTCCACGCGATCATCAAAAATCCTTACATATATACTTGTTCCTTTAACCGCATAATCCCTATGGACTATCGCATTAACAACTGCTTCCCTTAAGGCGTCTAAAGGAATCTCATAAATATCAAAGCGGTCAAAACCCCGAATTTCACTGCGAACGTTTAAATGTTTCTTTAAAAATGCAACGGCTCCATTAAACTGGGTTAAGAGGTCATCTTTCACATCATTTCTGTCATAAATATTCGTTTTATCCGTTCCCTTAAAAGACGCGAAGATGCTTTCCGCATGAGGAATGAACTTTTTAACTTTGGAAGAAAACATTAAAACCCCTGTATTGTTGATTTTGTCTTTCCTGTAAATGCTTAAACTTGTGAGAAAAGAGGCAAGATTTGCCTTGCTGACCTTGTAAGACATATTTGCTTCACGCAAAAATGATTTAACTTTCATAAGCGAAATATCCTTAAGGCTTAAATTTCTGCAAGGGATGTCCTCAAAGGAAATATTATCGGTTTCACGAAAAAGAGACCGCACCTCCCGATGAGTCATCTTCTGTGTCACTGCGTCAAGCCGTCTGTAATAACCGGAAGATGAACCATAAGGCTTTTCATCTCCCTCGGCAACCTCAACAACAACGATATTTCCCTCTTGATGGATTTTCTTAATGTGAATTGACGGATCACAGTTCCTGGCAATAGCATTTATTTCTGCTTTCATTTTATTGGTGAGATTCTCGCCAACAATCTTTCCTCTATCATCAACACCGAGAAGCAATAAGCCGCATTTTGAATTGGCAAAAGCGACAATATCACGGTCAATCTTTGGCGTGTATCTCTCCTTAAACTCAACCGTTAAGCCTTCGCCTTCTTTAATGAGAATGTTTATCTTGTCTGCATCTGTCATTGGGTATCTCCCCGTCCTCAGCAGTTCAACCAACAAAAACAGTCTTCAACCCTTTATCATTTGTAAATGCAGCCTGCCTTTTATCAGAGGTAACAAATGTCAGAGCTATTCCTGTTGATTCCTGAAATAGCAGCGCCGAGGCTATGTGGACAGCATCAAGGGTTCGCACCGTTGACTGCAATAGAATTTCCTCAGTCCTCCTTAATACATCGTCTGTAAGCCTTATTATTTCAAGATACGGCAAGTCCTTTTTCACGCGATTTACCAACCTGTCAAAGGTCTTATCGTCAATCTCTTTACCTTGCCTTCGCCTTGAGAAGGCGGAAAAACACTCGCTCGTAAGAATAGCGGAAGCAAGGAGTCT
>CAYJPZ010000167.1:0-8167 GCA_964372185.1 uncultured candidatus Brocadiaceae bacterium | reverse complement strand
CCATTATTACGGTTTAAACACCAGCCGCCTTTCGCAGGGCGTCCACCATGTCCGTCTTTTCCCAGGTAAAGGTATCCTCCGAACGACCGAAATGGCCGTGCCGTGCCGTAATCTTGTAAATAGGCCTTCTCAGATTCAACCGCTTGATGATACCGCTGGGGGTCATGTCAAAAACACTTTCGCAAATCTGCGTAAGTTTTTCATCAGGTATCTTACCGGTGCCTTCGGTTGTAATGTGGACGGCCAGGGGTTTTGCCACGCCAATGGCATAAGCCACCTGAGCCTCACACCGGTCGGCCAGGCCGGAAGCCACCACGTTCTTTGCAACGTGTCTGGCTGCATAGCAGGCGCTGCGATCAACCTTCGTTGGGTCTTTTCCCGAAAAAGCGCCGCCGCCGTGACGTCCCCATCCACCGTACGAGTCTACGATGATCTTTCTCCCCGTCAGCCCGCAGTCTCCCTGGGGACCGCCGATCACAAAACGACCCGTTGGGTTGATATGATAAATCGTTTTGCTGTCCAACAAATTCGCCGGGACCACCTGCTTAATAACCTTTTCAATCATGTCTGCCTTGATCGTTTCATGCTTTACATCAGGGGAGTGCTGTGTTGAAACCACAACCGTATGCACCCTTATGGGTTTGTTGTCCTGATATTCAACGGTTACCTGTGATTTCGCATCAGGCCTCAAGTACTTGATTACTCCCTTTTGTCTTAGCTCGGCGTGCTTTATAATGATCCTGTGCGCCAGCATAATGGGAAGCGGCATGAGCTCTGGCGTATCGTTGCAGGCGTAGCCAAACATCATCCCCTGATCACCGGCGCCTTCTTCTTTATGCAGCCCTTCACCGCTAACACCCTGTGAGATATCCGGCGATTGCTTGCCTATGCTCGTAAGAACGGCGCAGGTGTTGTAATCAAATCCCATAGAAGCGTCAACATAGCCAATTTCCTTTATCGTATTCCTTACAATGTCAGGAATATTTACGTTTGCCTTGGTGGTGAATTCACCAGCAACAAAGGCGACTCCCGTCGTCACCAACGTTTCACAGGCAACCCTGCTCATGGGGTCCTGTTCAAGCATGGCGTCCAGCACCGCATCAGATATCTGATCGGCAATCTTGTCCGGATGACCCATAGCTACTGATTCCGAAGTAAATAAATGCCTACCTTTCTTCATACAGATACTATCCTCTCCTTTAATAAAGTTTTTCTTAACACGTTCAAATTACGTTCCGTAGCGCCCCTTTGTTCCTCTACTACCAACTGCGCCCTCTTACCCATTTCCAACGCCTCGTCCCGATGTTCAAGCAAATGTGTGAGACTATCAAAAAACGACGTTTCATCCTGAACAACCATGATGGCGTTAGCGTTTCTTAATAACGGCACCTCCTCATGAAAATTAAACGTATGTGGGCCGACGATGACAGGTTTTGCCAGTCCCGCAGGCTCCATCATATTCTGACCGCCTTGAGGCACAAGGCTCCTTCCAACAAATACGTAATCAGCGATGCTGTATATCGTTTGCAATTCACCCAGTGTGTCGATAAGGATAATCGTTTCATTCTGCATCCGCCCTTGCGCTTCTGCGACCACAGGCAAGAAACCTTTATCAAGCAGGGTCTTTCTCATCACTGTTAACCCCATAGACTCTATCAGCCTGACAACGTCATTGCACCTTTCAATATGCCGTGGCGCCAGAACCAGTCTCAGATTAGGATATTGGGAAGAAATCCGCTTAAAAATTCTGAGAATAATTACCTCTTCACCCTCGTGGGTGCTGCCGCAGACAAAAATCTTCTCTTCTTCCTTTATTCCGAACAAATGCAGCATCCGCGTCTTTGTGTCTTCAGGGACAGAAGTTACTATATTGTCATACTTCATGTTTCCCGTAACGGATATCTGCTCTCCGGCTATGCCGATGCCCTCAAGTCGGGCAGCGTCCGCCTTCGTTCTGGCGCAAAAAACGTTTTCTTTCCTTGTCAGGCTTTCAAAGAACCCGCGTGATATCTTGTTCAACACACGGTACCATTTCATGGATTTTTCCGATATCCTGGCGTTTAACAGTGCCACGGGAACGTGCCGTCGCGCCAACGCCATGAGGAAGTTTGGCCATATCTCCAACTCGGCCAAAATTACGCAATCGGGGCGTATGGCATCGAGAGACCTTTCAACTACCCAACTAATGTCCAGCGGAAAATAAAAGATATTTCTTCCAGGAAAACACTTTCTTGCAACGCCCTGTCCAGTGGTAGTGTTGGTGGATATCACTACATCCCAATTATTAAACTCTTTTTCAAGAGAATTTACAAGTGTTTTTACCGTAATAATCTCACCAACGGAGGCGCAGTGTATCCAAACACAAGGCCACTTCTCTTCTCTATTACCAATACGTCCCAGGCGTTGTGCCAAACCCGTGCGGAAGCGATTACTCAATAAGAGTTTTGGAAGAAGATACGGTGAGCTTACGGTAAGAGCTGTTACGTAAACAGCGTCAAAAATGGTGGACATGCTGAAGGGTGTAGGTAAGTTTTCAAGATATAGTTGTGTCCCTCAACAGGCCATCACATCGACGGCCTGCTGATGACTTTTTACCACAATTTACAAACATTGATTCACATGAGAAATAATTGACTCTGAATAATCAAGCACTGTAACATCGCCATTTTCTGTAACGGTGATGTTTCAAATCCATTTTTAACCGATTAACCAAAGTCATTCTCCACACTTTCAACAAGTTCGTCAAGAAAAAAACCGTTGCCATGAAGCGGGGTTACTCCCCGATAGTGTAGAACCGCCCCCATTACGCTCCCCCAGGAGAAAGAGCCTGACATCGTCATCATCCGCTTCTTTTGCCTTTTCAATGATAATTTCACAACCATCCCTAATCAGGAACCGTGTGACCTTTGGAATCCTTAAAAGCATCTTATCGCCTGCCACCTGAAACGGTTTCGAATCATTGGTGGTTAAACATTTTCTGGTTGCAGCCTTGCCTGTTATATATTTGACTTCAGGAGTATTCGTTTGTATCATCAGGCGTTATTATGGGAAAGAAACCCGCTATAAGTTCATGGGGATAGAAAAATTATTTGAAGATTTCTATAGAGCTTGGAACGAGAAATTTTTTTAGTTATCATAAATCACCGGAAAGTTTTAAGCGGACATCATGGCCTTTACCATAAAAACAAGATTACAACGCGTTAAAGAACTCACCCTGAAGATTGAGTCTTACGATAGAGTACATATTTTGTTTGACGGGCAAGATATCTCCGTGGGTTGTTATGGGCTTTCAATCCTGGACGCCTTTGCCAGGCCAACCAGTTGGGAAGAAGCCTTGCTCCTCCTCAAAAGCCATATTAAACACCAGCGGGATTTGGTTGAAATAAACTCAACCATTCGTAGGTTAATAGATAAAGGCGTCCTTGTGCCGGAAACACATTCAATCCCTTCATTCCGAACGAAATCCCGCGGCTTCGATGCGGCGGTTATTCATGTTAAAATGCTTAACGACAGGTTGAGGACTGCAGGTTTTCTTAAGGCAATCAACTCGGTCGTAAGGGCTGGAGATATTGTGGTGGATATAGGCACGGGAACGGGCGTGCTTGCAGTTGCCGCGGCACGCGCAGGCGCCCGTCACGTATACGCCATAGAATCCACCGGCATAGCAAAGATTGCAAAAGAGGTATTCGCGGCAAATGGCCTTGCAGAAAGGATTACGCTGGTCGAAGGCCGGTCTACCAGCGTCAATTTGCCGGAAAAGGCTGACGTTATGATAAGCGAAACGGTCGGAAATCACCCCTTTGGAGAAGGGATTTTAGAGACGGTAGCGGATGCAACGAAACGCCTGCTGAAACCCGGCGCCAGGATGATACCTGCTGCGGTAGAATTTTTTGGGATTCCCGTGCATATTCCGGATGCGGTGATGGATCAACAATCTATTACGGACCATTCTTTACACAACTGGCGTGCATGGTATGGCATCGATTTTGTTCCCCTTAAGAACGCTGTCCGTAAAGTACCCACCCAAAGTTCCTTCCGTTCCGACGTAGCCGCTTTGTGGCAATCTTTGGCGGCGCCGGTACGCCTTGTGTCTGTTAACTTATCGGACAATGGTAATAATAGTTTTCAAAATACCACGAAAGTAGAGATTGAAACGGAAGGCATATTGAATGGCATACTCAGTTATTTCGAACTTGCGCTGGATACCGGTGTGCGATTAAGCACTCATCCGCAAATAGCGGGTAAGGATAATAACTGGAAAAATATTGCCTGGTTGCTTCCTTGCCCCATTAATCTGTTAAAAGGTGAGCATCTATCGGTGACTTTTAACTATCGGGCGCTCAATGCTGAGGATGGAATTACGGTAGAAAAGATATCCTAGCGCGGCTACGCCGTAACCAAATCTGCAGTGTTCCGTTAGGAACAAAATATTGATAGAAAATAAACACATAAACAGTAGTAGTTCCGTAGGAACGCTATATTGGCAGAACCATTGGGTTTGAACGATATCATGCCTACGGCATTTATGTAAGGAGATTCGAAAAATGAACGTTACCATTAACTCCAGGGTGTGTTGGTCCGATGACCAACTGTCAACAGAAATCGATGATAAGGGCGTGCTTATGAGTGTTGCCAAAGGTAAATATTACGACCTCGATCCGGTGGCCACTGATATTTGGCGCCGTCTGGCTGAACCGGTATTGGTTGCACAACTTTGCAAAAACCTTTCCCGGGAATATAATGCAGATGTTGCTGCCATTGAGCGGGACGTAATGACTTGGCTTGAACAGTTGCATGCGGAAAATTTAATTATGGTTATGGAATAAAAAATGTATCCGCAGTTTATCTTTACCTGGAATCACAATTTTGGAAAGAACTAGATGAACGGTGATTATACGTTGTGCGGTTGGCGGGTGCGTTCCGAATTGGCCTTGCCGGAACTTTTGCCTTGGACCGGAGAGTCGCGCGAACCTGACGTTGTTATTACCATTAGCCGTGTGATACCTCCTGCCACCCCGCCTATTCATACCTTGCCCTTTAGTCAAATATGGCCGGACGGGGGGTATCTTTTTACCCTGGAGACGGTCGGCCGCTACTGGGTCGCCTCCGGAAAAACCGTGGTAATCGAGCCGGTGGAAAATGCCCGTGAGGCCGATTTGCGGGTTTTTTTGCTAGGAACGGTGTTTGGCGTGTTGTGTCACCAACGGCGGCTGCTCCCCCTGCACGCCTCAGCAGTGCGCATGGGGATGGGGGCGGTGGTAATGGCGGGGGATTGTGGGGTGGGTAAGTCAACCCTGGCAGCCGGGTTGCTGCAGCGGGGCTACCCGCTGGTGGCGGGATACCTTGACGTCAGATCAAGCTGCCCGCATCGAGGGCGACCATGGGCCAGTCATGCGACTCCTGGGTTATTTGCAATAGATTTTTGTCCCAATTTCGACATTCGTTATTCCTTGGTTTACCGGTTACAAACCCGAACCTGCCTGAGGACTTACGTTCGATTGATAATAAAAAACGATTGCGGGAAGTATTCATGGGTACAGGTTACAAACCATCCCGGGTGCGCTATTTGCTTAACCAGTGAATATCATTGACAATACCTATACTTTTAATTACGATACCGTTAAAGGAGGACAAGATAATGAAAACTGCTGTTAAAAGAAAAAACTATAATCTTGATGAAATTAAAATCAAAAGGGTCCAGAAAATACTTGGGGCGAAAACGGAGACCGAAACGCTGGACAAGGCACTGGACTTGATCATGTTCCAGACAGATCTGCTGGAATCTTTAAAAAAGGTGTCTGGCAAGGGCGGAATTCGAAGGATATAACGTTTTGGCGAAGTACATTATAGATTCGGACCTTTATGTTGAGCTTTTACGTACAGGGCGATATCATGATATTATTGCCGGGATTTACACGCATGAAACGGCCAATGTCTGGTTCAGTTCCGTTGTTGC
The DNA here is from genome assembly GCA_964372185.1 of uncultured candidatus Brocadiaceae bacterium. GTDB lineage: Bacteria > Planctomycetota > Brocadiia > Brocadiales > Brocadiaceae > JACVXV01. The sequence continues at coordinate 2,211 of CAYJPZ010000167.1, read as the reverse complement.
TCAGGAGTTGTTTAGCGGTGTCATCAATGAAACCGGTAGAAAGAATGTTGAGGCTGTTGTCACACCTTTTGAAAAGACCGGAAGGATCGTAACGCCGGGATATGCCGTCTGGAAGGAAACCGGGCAAATACTGTCCAAGTTGCGCATCGAAAAACCGCATCTCAAATCAAAATTATCCCACATGATCAATGACACCCTGATTGCTATGAGCTCAAAAGCAATCGGAGCAACAGTTATCACCCTCAACGTGTCCGATTTTGAGACGATTAAATCCGCCAGAAACTTTTCTTATATAACGGTTTAGTCGGGTAGTCGGGAAGGGTTGGCTTGAAGTCCCCCCGGTATTCGGCTCCTTGTGTTGCGCTATGAGGATATGGTTGCCCATCCCGAAGGCTGTTTTGGTGATGCGGCCTGCTTCCTGGGTATGGATGCCCCGCCGTCCATGGTGGATGCCGCCGTGGAGGCGGTAAGATTTGAAAGATTGTCCGCTGCCGAAGATGCCAATGATTTTGTGGAACGGCCAAACACGGTGACAAAATTTTTCAGAAGGGGAGTGGCAGGCGGGTGGCGGGATACCTTGACGTCAGAGCAGTCAGCCCGTATCGAGAACGACCATGGACCGGTCATGCGGCTACTGGGTTATTTGCCATAGACTTTTTGTTCCAGGTTTGACATTCGTTATTCCTTGGTTTACCGGTTACAAACCCGAACCTGCCTGATGATTTACGTTCGATTGATCATAAAAAACGATTGAAGAAAGTAAAATTATTTTCCATGAAAATCGAAATTTACAATTTCGATTTTCATGGTATAATTGTGGTACGATTAAACGCAAAAGATTACTAAACCATCTCCATATCTCCCTTGAAAGAAGCAGGGTTGTTGCCCTGACCGGCCCACGCCAATGCGGAAAGACTACCCTAGCGCGGGAAATAGTCAAGGCGGACTCGCCAAACTATTTTGACCTTGAAGACCCGGTCAGCCTTGCGATGCTGGATGAACCTGTGACCGCTTTACAGGGTCTTAAGGGTGTTGTTGTTATAGATGAAATACAACGAAGACCTGACTTGTTCCCCGTTTTGCGGGTACTGTCAGACCGCTTGCCTCTCCCTGCGAGATTTTTGATACTTGGCAGCGCTTCCAGGGAAATGTTGCGGCAATCCTCAGAGTCGCTTGCGGGGAGAATTGAGATGATTGAGATGAGCGGCTTCAATCTTCCTGAAATCGGTTTGGAAAACCAGAGAAGCCATTGGCTTCGGGGCGGCTTCCCGCCATCCTTTCTTGCCGGTAGCGAAGATGGCAGTCAGGCGTGGCGTAAAAATTTCATACAAACCTTCCTTGAAAGAGACCTGCCTCAACTTGGCATTGGCGTTCCGGCGTTAACCATGCTCCGTTTCCAGACAATGCTTGCCCATTATCACGGGCAAACATGGAACGCGGCAGAACCAGCGAGATCGTTGGGTATCAGCGAACCAACGGCAAGACGTTATCTTGACATCTTAACGGGCATGTTTATGGCGCGTCAGCTTACCCCCTGGCACGCCAACCTTAAAAAACGCCAGGTCAAAGCGCCCAAAATTTACTTCCGCGATACCGGGATACTCCATCAACTTCTGGGAATCAGGTCTGAAGCGGATTTGCTTGCGCATCCAAAATGCGGCGCGTCTTGGGAAGGGTACGTAATTGAGGAGATCATCAACGCCCTGGAACCGGATCAGGCATATTACTGGGCAACTCACAATGGCGCTGAAATTGACCTGATAATTGTCAAAGACGGGCGTATGTTTGGCGTGGAATGCAAGAGAATGGACGCCCCCAAAATAACCCCTTCAATAAAAACTGCCCTGGAAGATTTGAACCTTGAGCATATAGCGGTTGTTTATCCCGGAACAAGAAGCTTTCCCCTAAAGGACAAGGTGACGGCTGTTCCCCTGAAAATGGCCGTAAAAGGATTGCGGGAAATATTCATGGGCAAACAGGATTTTCACGGTTAAAGTCCGGCGAGGTGTTTGAAAATGAGGGTTAATCATGCAATCATAGGGATCAAGGGTATAGATGAAGTACTGCTTAATGCCAAAAATGTTATGAAAAGACTGGAACAAGGGGCTAGCGTAAAAAAGCAGGCCGCTCCTAGTGGTAGGGACACGGTGCTCCGTGTCCCTACATTTAGGTATAGGAATTTGAAAGTTAGGCCTGAAAGGCCGACAGGAT
>CAYJPZ010000166.1:0-8192 GCA_964372185.1 uncultured candidatus Brocadiaceae bacterium | reverse complement strand
CGGCTGGTGTCGGCGACGGACTTCAAATCCGGTCTGTCCCGCTTCTAGCGGGATAGGTGGGTTCGATTCCCACACGCTCCCGCCATTTACTTTTGCACTGAAACGACTTATGATTTTCTGCCTCTTCGAAAAACCATCTGTAACCATACCTGAAAAATCAATCCATAATTGAGGATATTACACTTGCCGGTTATGAATAAAAAAATAGTGCACACCGTATTTGAGGCAACCGCAGAAAGGTTTCCCGATAGGATTGCCGTCGAGAAGGGCAGCCGGAGTATTACCTACAGCGCATTAAAAAAGGCATCGGATGATATTGCCTGCCGGTTACGTTCCGCCGGCGTTCAAAAAGAGGTAATTGTCGGAACCGTGCTGAAGAGCGGTATCGAATACGTTGCAACGATCATCGGCGTCTTAAAGGCGGGCGGGGTTTTTCTTCCCCTGGACATGGAATTTCCCGACAAACGTCTGGAATACATGCTGAACACAACCGTACCCAGTGTGGTAATAACCGAAAAAGAGGATGGTGAGAATATCCTGAAACGTTTTAAAGCGCTTGGCACCGGAGAAAAACCATTCACCGTTCTTGCTATTGACGACAACCTGCATTTGAGCCGTGTCCGGGAAACGGATGTACCCGAAGGCTGCGCCATATCCGTGGATTTGGGTTTGCCCGGCCCGGACGACAGCAATTACATAATGTACACGTCCGGCTCGACGGGCGAACCGAAGGCCATTGTGGGTTGCCACAAAAGCTTAAGCCATTTTATGCATTGGGAAGTCCAGGAATTCGGGTTTGACGAGCAGGTAAAGGTGAGCCAGTTTCCGCCCGTGACGTTTGACGCGAGTCTGCGGGATATCTTCGTGCCGCTGATAACGGGTGGACGTGTCTGTATTCCTGAAAATAATGTCAAAACCAACGTAAAGCACCTGATTGAATGGATAGAGCGGACGGGGGTGACATTGGTTCACTGTGTGCCCTCTCTTTTCAGGCTGATAACAAAGGAGTTTGAGTCAACGAAAGGAGCAGGCGAAATCCTTCCCGGCTTGAAATATATCCTGATGGCCGGAGAACCTTTGTATGGACGTGACATAAACCGGTGGATGGACGTTGCGGGTGAGAGGATTAAACTGGTAAACCTCTACGGGGCTTCTGAGACAACGCTGATAAAATCTTTTTATCGTATAGAAAAAAGATACGATAACCCCAACACCATCATCCCCGTAGGCAAGCCTATTTCAAATACCGCGCTGTTGATCATTAACGGAAATAAACTCTGTGAAATAGGCGAGGCCGGTGAAATATTTATAAAAACACCGTTCATGACGAAGGGGTATTACCGTAACCCTGAAATGACAAAAAAGTCTTTTGTTCCCAATCCCCTGAATCCGCAGGAAGATGATATTGTTTACAAAACCGGCGATCTGGGAAGATACGCCCCGGACAGGAGTGTTGAGTTTATCGGCAGGCTGGACACCCAGGTGAAGGTAAACGGCATCAGGATTGAACTGGGGGAGATTGAAAAGGCGCTGCTAAACTGCAAATCCATTGATCAGGCCGTCGTACTTGCGCATAAGAACCGGGAAAATGAAAATACCCTTTCATGCTATTACACCGGAAAAGCGCCTATCGGCACGGAGGCGTTGCGCGCCCATCTCCATCAGTATCTGCCCGATTACATGCTCCCCTCTTTTTACGTGCGGCTCGACGAATTCCCCTTAAACATCAACGGTAAAATAGATAAAAAGTCCCTTCCCAAACCGGAAGAGCTTATGTATGAAACCGTCAGGTATGAGCCGCCCGCCAATGATCTGGAGGAAAAGTTGGCGCAAATATGGGGGGAGGTGCTTGATCTCAGGAAAATCGGAGTCAACAGTAATTTTTATGAAATTGGCGGGCACTCCCTAAAGGCCACGAGGATTATTTCAAAGATATTAAGAGAATTGAAGAGGGAGATAAGCCTGAAAGATTTCTTCGAACACTCCACCATCCGAAGGCTATCAACCTTTCTCACCACCGTGGAAAGCACTACCTGCCCCGATATCCAGCCATTGAAGGCTCAGGGGTGTTACGATCTTTCCCATGCCCAGCGCCGCCTCTGGGTGCTTGACCGGATGGAGGATGAGGGTCTCGCCTATATAATGTCCGGCGCATTCTTATTTGAAGGCGATCTGGACGTTTCACTCTTTCTGAAGGTGTTTGAATCACTCGTCGAACGGCATGAATCCCTGCGCACCGTTTTTATGACCAAAGACGGAGTCCCGAAACAGCAGGTACTTGAATACGTTTCAGGATTGAAGACCTTTGATTTCAGCATGATTGATCTCAGGCCGCGCCTTGCTCAAAAGCCCGGAGCAAGGCCGGAGAAGCCGGACATCGCCGCTGAGAAACTGATAAGGGAGTATGCAAAACAGGGCGCAAGGACACCATTTGACCTGTCCAGGGGACCCTTGATAAGGATTCAATTGCTAACATTATCAGACCATTCCCACACGGCGTTGTTCCACATACACCATATCATCGGCGACGCCTGGTCGCTGGACGTGCTGGCAAAGGAACTGGTGACGTTATACGACGCCCATCTGTCCGGCAGTTCTGCTCCGCTATCTCCCTTGAAAATACAGTACAAGGATTATGCCGCCTGGCAAAATTCGTTGCTCACCTCTGAGCGGGTTAAGGATCATGCCGATTACTGGCACACCAAGCTATCCGGTGAGATTCCCATTCTGGATTTGCCGGTAGATTTCCCGCGTCCGCACGTGCAATCATACAGGGGCGGGGTTTGTCATTTTATTTTAGGAGATGAACTGGCCGCCGGGTTGGCCGCTTTGGCAAAGGCACACGACGCGAGTTTGTTTATGTGCCTGCTTGCTATGGTGAAAATACAGTTGCACCTGTATACGGGTCAGGAGGATATTATCGTCGGTTCCCCCGTTGCAGGCAGAAACCACCCCGACCTTGAAAACCAGGTGGGTTTTTACGTAAACACCCTGGCCTTGCGCGATAAAATACACGACAACGACAACTTCACCGCGGTGCTTGAGCGTGTGAAGCAAACTACGATTGAGGCTTATGATCATCAACTGTATCCGTTCGACCGCCTGGTTGATGAATTGAATCTGCCCAGGGACGTCAGCCGCGCCCCGTTGTTTGACGTGATGGCTGTGATCCAAAACGACGTCTTTTCAGAGAGAAGTACCAAAACGTTTACCATTACCGAGCTTGATATCGAATTGGAAACAAGCCGGTTCGATCTCACGTTCATATTCAGGGAAACTGGAAAAAACATCCGGGTGGGCATCAATTATAACTCCGACTTGTTCACACGGGAAACGGTTGAAAGGATTGGAACGCATTTCGAAAATCTCATAAAAAGCGTGCTTGCCGGTAAAGACCGGCCGATAAGCGATCTGGACGTGCTTGGTGAACGGGAAAGGCAAAAAGTTCTTGTTGATTTCAACAACAACAAACATCCATACCCTGAAGATAAAAACCTGATTGATTTATTTGAAGAGCAGGTGGAAAAAACGCCGGACAACATTGCGGTAATCTTTTATGACAGGAAGATCACCTATTCACGCCTTCATGAGTGGAAGGACCGGCTAGCACGGTATCTGATTGACGAGTGTGGCGTAAGGGCGGGCGATTTTGTCGGGCTGATGATCGGACGCAGCGACTGGTCGGTATTGTGCTTATTGGGCATATTGAAAGCGGGCGCCGTGTATTTACCGCTGGACCCGGCCTATCCTCAGAAAAGAATTGACTATATGCTGAAGAACAGCCGGTGTAAAGCGTTGATAACCGAAGATGAATACCGGGGCGCTACCTTTCTGGATTCAACACGGATCGTTGATTTGAAAAAGATTAAGGGGCTTTTGGACAAAATACCCCGGCAGGTGCAGCCGCGTCCCCGTATCGAAAAGAATCCGGTTGCGTGCGTATACTACACCTCCGGTTCATCGGGAACGCCCAAGGGCGTCAGGCTTGGACATAGCGGCTATGTCAACATGTCGCTTGCCTTAATCAGATGTTTTCATCTGACCGAAAATGACCGGGTGCTGCAATTTGCTTCCTATTCGTTTGACGTATCCATGTCTGAAATATTCATAACGCTCCTTTCAGGAGGCGCGCTCGTTGTCGCCGATAAAGAAAAGATCGATGACCCTCAAGCGTTCCTGGCATATCTGGAGCAAACAAACGTTACCGTGGCCATGCTGTCCCCCGGCTATTTAAATGCCCTTGACAGAAACAGGCTTAAAACCTTACGGATATTGATTTCAGGCGGAGAGCCGCCTCTGATGGAGGACGTTTGTTACTACAGGGAAAAGGCGATTTATTTTAATGCCTATGGCCCCACGGAGGTGTCGGTTTGCACAACCATCCACAAAGTAAGCAGGGATAAGAGCTACGCGCGCGCAATACCCATCGGCAAGCCCATCTCCAATGTGTCGGTCTATATTGTGAATCCTGGACTGAAGCCCGTCCCCATCGGCGTTGCCGGGGAAATCACTATTTCCGGGGCCGGGCTGGCGCTGGACTATCTGGATCAGCCTGAGTTAACAAAAGAAAAATTTGTCTCGGATCCATTTAGCCCCGGCGGGCAATTATACAAAACGGGCGACATGGGAAGGTGGCTTCCGGATGGTGAGATCGAATTTTTGGGCAGAAAGGATGAGCAGGTCAAGGTCAGGGGTTTCCGCATAGAGTTAGGTGAAATTGAAAACGCCTTGCTCCGCCATCCGTCGGTCAAAGAGGCGGTTGTTATAAAGACGCGCGACGGTGACGACCTGGCGGCATATATCGTCTGCAATGAAGAAGTCACGGCGCAGGCGTTAAAATCTCACTGCCAAACCTTGCTCCCTGATTATATGATTCCATCGGTGTTCGTGCCGCTGAAAAGTATGCCATTGACCGTTGAAGGCACCGGAAAGATAGATAAAAAAGCCCTTCCCGCCCCGGATACCGCAGGATCGTTGTCACACAAAACGGAATACGTTGCCCCCCGCAGTGGCCTGGAAACAAGGCTGGCCGGTCTATGGGAGAAAATTCTGGGAAGGAATCAAATCGGTATTCACGACAACTTCTTCGAACTGGGCGGCACTTCTCTCAATTCCGTCCAGTTGGCTTCGGGCGTGTCAACAACGTTCAACGCGCATTTTTCCGCCAAAACACTTTTTCTGAACCCCACCATAGAAAAACTTGCTGCCGCGCTTGGGAAGTCCGTTCCTGATACCACGCCGGAAAAAACATTGCCGGCGCGTCCCCGGTACGTCTCGGCGGCAATGACGTCCATTGAACGCAACCCACTCAGCGCACTTATTGTCTCCGGACAAATTGCGCCCGTTGACTCCGCCGCGCTGGAGTGCTTTCCGGATAATCTGGTTGAAGAATCAAAGGTAGATCGGGATGAAATCATAAACGGGTGGTGTCAGAAACTCCCCGTTGTTATCGCCGTGACGGAAACCTTTTTGGGGCGTATTGCCTCCATCGTGCTTCCTCATTTTACTTCAGGGCTTTTTGACGCCCGGAACGGTTTACATAGCTCAATGTTGCAGGCAATGGACGTGGCCGGAAAAATCGGTTCCCGGGCTGCATCGCTTACGGGACTGCTCGCTTCCGCTACCGATTATGGCAAAACCGTGGTATCTTCCGGCCATCCCAAAACAAACAGACCTGAAATAACAACCGGCCACGGCACCATAACGGCAACCCTTATCCTGAACGTTGAAAGGATTTTAGAGGACACACACCGCCAACTGAGCCAGGAGAAGGTTGGATTTGTGGGATTAGGGTCTATAGGAACCGCTGCGCTCCGCCTAATGTTAACCTGTTTGCCGCATCCGAAGGAAATCATACTCTTTGACGTATTCCACCGTGGTGAATTACCGGAACAACTCAGGCAAGAAATGAAAACAGATTTGCATTTTCACGGCATCATACGCACGATAACCGCAATGCAGAAAATACCCGACGAATTTTATACCGCCACACTCATCATTGGCGCCACGAACGCGCCGAACGTCCTTGACGTCGAAAAGGTGAAACCGGGAACCCTTATTGTTAATGATTCGGGACGTACCTGTTTTTCTCTCAACGACGCTATTCAGCGGCTCGAAAGCCAAAAGGACATTTTATTCACCGAAGGCGACGTATTACACTCCCCCAAGCCGTTAAAAAGGAGCATATATCTCCCGCATTTTGTTGAAGAGGGTCTGGGGAGAGGGACGTTGGAATCCTTTTTGACCTTCGATCCCCACATGATAACCGGCTGCGTGCTGTCAGGGTTGCTCTCTGCCGGTTTTAAAGAAATAAAACCGGTAACCGGCATCGTCGGATTAGACACATGCGTGCAAAATTTTCACCTCTTAAAGCAGCAAGGATTCAAGGCCGCACACGTGCATTATGAAAGGTATGAACCATCGGAAGAGGTAATTGCCCATTTTGTAAATCAATACGGCTGTAGCTCAGGGCTTTAGCCCTGCTTTACTATCACCATGGTCGCGATAGGTGTTACGTAACAGCGTAATGAATTCGCTACCGTGCCTGATTTTCCGGATTGCTTGCCAGAACCCGTGTTTCATAAGAAATCGCAGTCCGTCCTTCTTTGAAACGACGTTCTCATAGAGCCTTGCAAATTCACGGTAAAATTCCTGCAACGGGAGTTTTGTGGGTAAAACGGCATGAAAGACGTCAAACAATTCCGGATTATCCGTCTGCAAATCATGCTTGTGTTTCAAATACAATTCCGTGCCCGGCAAAGGAGTTAAGATAGTAAAGGAGGCATATTTCAATTTTAAGCCATGAATATAGTCGAGCAATGCCTTGAAATCTTCGTAATCAAAGGCCGGATCAACCACAAATTGCGCATAGATAAAAATCCCCAGTTGATTTAAAATCTTCACTGCTTGAGACTGCTGGTCAATGCTGACATTTTTCTTCATCTCTTTGAGCCGTTCATCTGAAAAACTTTCAAACCCGATAAATACCGTCTCAAGCCCAATGGAATGCCACTTGGCAAGAAGCTCCGGATGCCGGACAACGGTGTCAACACGGGCAAAACAATAATAATTCTTTTTGATGCCCGCATTCCGGATTAAATCTGCCAGATGGCTCATCCGTTTTGCGTCAAGCAGGGTCTCATCATCTGCAAAATATACGTTGCGCTCCTTTATTGTCTTGATCTCTTCCACAATCAATTCCGGCTTGCGGCGCAGATAATTTCCGCCGACAGAAGCCCAGGCAGAACAAAATTCACATCGGGAAGAACAACCAAGAGACGTTCTTACCGTGGCCACGGGGCGCAGCCATTCATTGAAATAATGTTTTCGGTAACGCCTGGTTAAAGCTCGGTCGGGAAAGGGGAAATCATTCAAATCCGGGAGGGGTCTCTTCTCCGTAAAATGCATCTTATCGCCCGGTATTGCAACCCCTTTGATATCAGAGAGAGCAATTTTCTTTTCCCAACTGGAGATAATCTCCCGAAGGGTATTCACACCTTCTCCTATAACGACGGCGTCAAAGGCAGCCGAATTAAAATCACCCGGCACCATGGTGGCATGATGACCTCCCACAACAACCCGGATATCGGGACGAAGGCGTTTCAAGTGTTCAGCAATCCGTCTGATTGTTTTTATCTGAATAGTGACGCCGGTAATGCCGACAACATCAGGTTTCATTTGAAGAAATGCGTTTTGATAATCGGGTTCCAGGCGTGCGTCATGAATTACAACCGAATGCCCGTCCATCTTCAGACCCGCTGCAAGATATTCCAATGCGAGTGGTTCATTCAGGTAGATGTTGTCGAAAAATTTCACTGCGCTTGGAGGTTGAAGAAGGAAAACGTTCATTTCACACCGGGTGATTTTCTCAAATTGAGCGGGAATAATGGCTGGTGCAGTCAAAAATACGTGACCTTCCTGGCCGTACTTGCGTAAGTTTATTACATAAAGAAGGTCGAAAGTTTTGTAACATAAATACAATCAATGTGTCAAGCACAATACTAAGTAGTGTCTGAACGAAAACGCACTTTTTACAAAAGTGCGGGGATGATTTGTTTCTTACCAAGAGGCCATTTTAAAATTCGAGGTTGGGTTTTTGCTTAAAATAGGGGTTTTTTACACGTTTCCCTTGTTTTTTCCTTTATTTTAGCCTTGTCTGGGCATACCATCCCCCCGGCAGGTTGTTTTTCCTG
>CAYJPZ010000165.1:2763-8249 GCA_964372185.1 uncultured candidatus Brocadiaceae bacterium | reverse complement strand
GTACGGATTAAACCGTTTAAACGGCTTAAGCGGATTAAACCGTTTAATCCGCCTAAACCAACGTGCTACTCTAACAATCCTATAATCTCCTGCATATCCGTAGCAGGCGGTTTACAGGTATTATTTTCGCAGACGTACACCGTGACCTTGTTATCAATCATATTTTGTGTCTTTACCCGTTCTGCGATATCTTCAATAGATGTATCGGCTGATGAAGAAACAATCAGTGTCTTGCGGGGGATAAAGCGACTCCCTATTTCTCGCAGAATTTGTTTTGTATCGTTCCTGCCGGGATCACCTGCAACGACGATATCTTTCGTTGACCCAAAAGTAAAATCCAAGCCACAAAGAAAGTGGGTATAGCCTGATGGATATTGGTTTATAGTATCGCTAAAGGCAGATGTCAGCCGGTCTGCAATCTTCAACAAATCAGGATTTCCCGTTATATGTCCCAATCTTATAATATTCAAAAGCGCTGTTGAGTTCCCCGAGGGCAGCGCCCCATCATAGATTTCCTTTGTTTGGGCAATAAGTGGTTCGTTCTTCTTTCCGCCGAAGAACAAACCACAATCCTTCTCGTCCCAAAAATTGTCTAACATCTGTTTGTTCAACTCCAAAGACGCCTTCAGGTATCTTGTCTCAAAAGAGGTCTCATAAAGATCGATCAAACTCCCCACAAAACAGGCGTAATCGTCCAGGTACGCGGGAATAAAAGCCTCGCCCAGCCGGTGGCATCTCAATAACGACCCATCCGTTTCACGCAAATTGTTCAAAATAAAATCTGCCGCCCGCTCTGCGGCGCGTGCATATCGGGGTTCATCAAGCGCCTGTGCCCCGCGCGCGAAGGCAGAAATCATTAATCCATTCCAGGAGGTAAGTATTTTATCGTCTTTATGGGGATGTATGCGTTTCTCTCTTGCCTGAAAGAGTTTTTCACGGGCTGAGCCGAGCTGTTCCTGAAATTCGCCGATCCCTATCCCTTCCAGTTTAACGAAGGCATCGATAGGTTTATCTACGTGCAGGATATTATTCTTATCCTCAAAATTACCCTCTTTTGAAACGTCGTAATAGTCGCAGATAATCCTGCCGTCTTTCTCCCCCAAAACCTTTATAATCTCTTCCGACGTCCAAACGTAAAACCTTCCCTCGACTCCCTCGCTGTCTGCGTCCTCTGCGGAAAAGAAGCCGCCCTCAGGGGATGTCATATCCCTTAGCACATAATCCAGCACACCACGGGCAATATCGGCGTAAAAGGCCTTTCCGGTCGCCTGATACGTCTCAAGGTACGCTATTGCGAGCTGCGCCTGATCATAGAGCATTTTTTCAAAGTGTGGGACCAGCCAGTATTCATCAGTAGAATACCGGTGAAATCCACCGCCTAACTGATCGTACATACCGCCATGTCCCATTCGGTCAAGCGTCTTTTCAACCATATCCAGCGGCATGGAATCACTGCTCCGTTTCCACCATCTCAGTAAAAAAGTATAGTTATGCGGTGTGGGAAACTTCGGGGCAGAGCCAAAACCGCCGTAGAGGCCATCATAATTACTCTGTAGTTGCTCGTAAGCATGTTGTAGTGTCTCTACGGTAAGAACATACCCTGAAGAAGAAGTCTTTATGGATTGCAAAACCTGTGTAGCCTGTTCGCTGGAGGCAATAATACTTTCTTTGTTGGTATTCCAAAGGTTGGCTATTTGTTTCAGAATGGCAAGCAAACCGGGGTTTCCATACCGCTCCGTTTTAGGGAAATAGGTACCTGCGTAAAAGGGTTTCCTCTGGGGTGTGAGAAAGAGGTTCAACGGCCAGCCTCCGGTGCCTGTCATGGCCTGGCACACCGTCATGTATACATGGTCTATATCCGGGCGTTCCTCTCTATCCACTTTAATGGAAACGAAATGTTCATTCAATATAAGTGCTACCTCTTCATCCTCAAAAGACTCGTGTTCCATCACGTGGCACCAGTGGCAAGTCGAATAACCAATCGAAAGAAAAATAGGCTTGTTTTTTTTGATTGCCGTCTGAAATGCTTCCTCTCCCCATGGGTACCACTCCACCGGATTAAAGGCGTGCTGCTGCAGATAAGGGCTTTTTTCCTGAATCAAACGGTTGTGTCTACCCTGGTGGGCAATTTTCGGTTTCTGCTCGACGGTATTTGGGGCTATGTCATTTCCGCGTGTATTCATATCACAAGGTGCTATGCTTCTCCCAAAAAACACAAAACAAACGGACATCACGAGCAACATTCTTTATGAAAAGAGATGGGACAAAAGAATTGAATTTGCTGGGGAACGAGAATTCGGATCTGGACTAAATGATCTGGAGCATTTGTGCCTCTTTACTATCTGACAGATAATGTACCAACTATGACCGCAACACTTTATCAAATAACAAGATAAAATACAATTTAAATTCCGGCAATTCCGGTGGAATCCGGCTATTGCCGATGGAGTTGACTACCATTTGACTACAGTCTTAAATTTAAAATTGTTATCTCTGATAGTGATGCAATGGAAAATGATAGACATGGTGATTAAGTTAACATTGATTTAATTGGCTGGGGAACTAGGATTCGAACCTAGACTAAATGATCCAGAGTCATTTGTGCTACCGTTACACTATTCCCCAACGGTGGGCAGGTCTTTGTTTACCCGAATGAATCTTAATACTATAGATAAGATAATACAATTTCTTTTCGTGTTAGTCAAGATGGATAATTCAATACGAAAGAATTCTTTGTAAAAGTGTAAGGCTTGGCGTTATACAATCCAAATTAAAAACTTTATTCTTGGTCTAAGGCTTTGCATCGCTGGGTATCTAACGTTTATTATTAATAAACGACGCATACTGTTTGTCGATGGTTGCAATATGATTTAAAAGCCACTCTACTAAATACGTAAGAAGGTCAACCGAAATGTATTCCTTATTCTCATAATGTTTTCGGACCATGTCGGTAATCTTCCTTGTAAACTCGGCATGTTCCATTTTGTGCCTTTCATACTGTTGCCTTGTGGTTGCGTCATGATTTGAAAATCCATACTTCACCATCATGTCATCTTCGATTGAAAAATGATTTTTGATATAATCGGTTAATTCGTTGAGAATCTTACCTGTTATGTTATCCTCTTCATTTCTCAGCATTGCTACATGTAGTTTGTTGATATAAGACACTAATCTTTCGTGTTGCTCATCTATGTGGGGTATTCCCACGCAATAGGTGTTATCCCATGCAAAAAGTGACATTGGTTCTCCTTCCTGTTAAACGATAATGCATATTCAAAGGTTTTTAATATATAGGAAATTCAAAGTTAGGCCTGAAAGGCCGGCAGGACATAGCGGGGGGGGGGAAGCCCCCTGATGGTGTACAGAGCACGTAACACGCCCGCCGCCGGTTTTGAAAATGATTTGAAATCACCCGGGATTTTTCGACTTATCTTGCAAAGGATTGTTCTTCGATATGAGTTCTTCAAACATTTCCATCGTTAATGGTTTAAAGAACAAGAATCCCTGAATTTCAGAACAATGCTGCTGCTTGAGAAAATCGAGTTGTTCGTTGGTTTCAACACCTTCGGCAATAACCCCAAATTTCAAACTATGCGCCAGGGCGATAACTGCGCCAACAATCATTTTGTCATTCTGGTCAGTCGTAAGGTCGCGGACAAAATGCTGGCTGATCTTAAGTTTGTTAATGGGAAATTTTTTGAGATAAAAAAGAGAGGAAAAGCCCGTGCCAAAATCATCGAGTGCAATCTGAATACCTAGCTCTCTTAGTTTTTTTAAATTATAAATGGTAATTTCCAGATTTTGCATAGCGGCGCCCTCGGTAATCTCCAATTCCAGCAAATGGGGGGGCATTCCGGTTTCTTTTAATACCGAAGTAACCAGTTCTATCAAATTATTTTGCTGAAACGTATGCGCCGAAAGGTTTACTGCCGCATATAAAGGACTGAATCCCTTATCCAACCATGCCTTGTTTTGCATGCAGACGGTGTGCAATACCATTTCGTCAATGGAGACAATCATTCTTGTGTCTTCCGCAAAGGGGAGAAACTCTACGGGAGAAATCAATCCGCGATGCGGATGTTGCCATCGCACCAGTGCCTCCATGCCAATAATTTGACCCGTGTTGGCATCTACTTGTGGTTGATAGTGCACCACGAATTCCTTGCGTTCCAGGGCGCGGTGAATATCCCGTTCAAGGATCATCGCCGCGAAAGACTTGTTGTACATGGCCGGGACATAAAAATGATAGTTATTTCCACCGTGTTCTCTGGTATGATGCATAGCGATGTCGGCATTTTTGAGGAGGATTTCAACGCTGTCTCCGTCGTTGGGATAGAGGGATATTCCCATACTGGTTTTAACGTAGAGTTCATGTTCATTAACAATATATGGTTGTTTCATGGCGATGAGTATTTTATTCGCAACGGTGTTCACATGATCCACATGGGTGAGTCCCGTCAGCACTATCGCAAATTCATCGCCGCCGAGGCGGGCAATAGTATCATCCTCACGAACACAACCTTTAAGCCTGCCTGCAACGCCTTGCAGCAACAGGTCTCCCAGGTTGTGTCCCAGGGTTTCATTTACGATTTTGAATCTGCCAAGGTCAAGGCATATTACGGCAGTCATTTTCCTGGTGCGGCGCGCCTGTGCTAATGCCAGAGAGAGACGATCACCGAACAACACGCGGTTGGGCAGTGCGGTAAGGGTATCATGAAGGGCTATGTGCTCGACTTTTTCTTCTACCTGTTTGCGCGCTGCAATTTCCGACTGCAATTCCACGTTTTTCGTTATTAAGGCCGCCGTACGGGTCGCCACGCGCTGTTCCAAATACCGGTTTAACGTCTTCAGTTCTTCTGCAGTTTTTTTTAATTCAGTCACCTCCCGCCAGATACTGATAATAACGCCAGCATCCTCATTGGCCACCTGTTCGAGAACGGACGCGTTGACGCTGAAACACCTCATCTCACGCATTTGAGTGATAAGCTTAAATTCCACATTGCAACAAGAGGTTTCGCTATGAACGCGATTCACCATCTCTGTCCAGCGCGCAGGCCACTCACTATAAAGCTGCTCAAGTAAGGAGAATACATTTGTCTCTATAATTTCATGCCGCTGTCGTCTAAAAAAACTGCAAAATGTTTCGTTGACGACCATGATATTGTGGGTTGCGTCCGTAATCAAAATGCCATCGGCCGACGCGCGCAACAGTTTTTCGAAAAACTTAATGGTCTGCTGTGCGCCTTCTATTTTGCTTTTTATCTTTTGCTCATTCATAATGCACCGCATTGGATTCTAACAATAATACCATGGTTGTTTTTGCTAAATAGTTATTATACGGCCCTTGCCATTTTTCCGCGCTGGGTAACGCAAAACGATAAATTTCTCAATAGTTTAATTAAGCCTTCGGCGACTTTTAACAGCGTAGTGGCAAGGCGCGGCCGGGGCCCACAGGTGCGTGTGTAATTGCGTTAAGGTGAATTTTT
>CAYJPZ010000165.1:0-2753 GCA_964372185.1 uncultured candidatus Brocadiaceae bacterium | reverse complement strand
AATTTATAATTATTTAAATTACGCCTTCGGCTATTTAAAACTGCTTTGTGGCACGGCGCGCCTTCCCACTACAGGTGCGTTTGAAATTCCTATACGTTAAATTAGGTCTTCGGCAACTTTCACTTGCGATACCGGTTTGAAAGTCTATACGTTTTCAATATAAAACTCTGATGGAGTTTCCCGTTGTTCGTTTATCTTTGTTCTATAAATATTTTGCTCCGATGGAGCAAGTGCTGTTGCAAAAACGCGATTAAGGAACAGTATTCTGAGAAAGCACAGGCCTTTACCGCGTTCTGAGAAAATATTGGCATTCACCGCTGGCTGATTAAAATCGCAAATCCCGTAGGGATTTAATATTTGTAGTAGTAGCCTTCAATTCCTCGGAGAAACTCCGTAGGAGTTTAATATATTTGTTTTTTTATGGAGAGAGAAGAGCCTCTTCGCTCTCCAAACTGCTTAAATGAAATCCGATATGACACACTCAAACCTTCGCTATCTTTACAGCGCAATATTTAAGTTCGGGTTGTTTGGAATGCACGTCATAAGCAGGATTGCAAACGCGATTGGCAAGTCTTCCATCACCAACGGAAAATGCCCTTCCGTAGTGAAGACTCATAAAGATTGTGCCTGCAAGCACACGGTCCCTGATACGGGCAGCGCCTCTGACGCTCCCCCTGCGTGATGTAACCTCGACTTCATCTCCATCTGATATACCACGGCGGACAGCGTCTGTGGGATGAATCTCTACAAAATTATCCGGTTCTATGTTATTAAGACGTGGAATACGGCCCGTGCGTGTGCGTGTGTTAAAGTGACAGGAGACGCGGCCGGTATTGAGTACGAAGGGATATTCATCATCGACGACTTCCGATGGTTCTTTGTAGCTGCGGGCAATCAATGCGGCGCGGCCATCCGGCCTGGGGAAACGCATGTCGGTAAACAAACGTGGTGTGCCGGGATGGTTGACGTCCGGGCAGGGTAGTTGTGGCCCCACCTTGTTCCGTAAACGTTCATAACTCACGCCGCTCATGTCACAGAGACGCCCGCCCGTAATCTTCTTCCATTCTTCGAATATTTCTTCGGGTGAAGTATAAGGGAATTCTTTCGTAAATCCCATAGCCCTTGCCACCAGGCAAATGATCTCAGTGTCGGGTTTTGCCTGTCCCGGCGGTTCGGCAAGCTTTTCTATCAATTCAACGCGCCTCTCGGAGGAGATGAACGTGCCGGTTTTTTCGCCCCACATCGCACTGGGAAGAATAACGTTTGCCAGCATGGTCGTTTCCGTGGGATGAAAGATATCCTGTACCACAAGAAGTTCCGCCTTTGAAAGGCCTTCCTCTACCCATCGGGTATGAGGAAGTGATGCAGCGGGGTTGGAGCCAATTACCCAAAGCGCCCGAACTTCTCCGGAATGAAGCGCCTTGATGGTGTCAATAATGGTGTAACCCGCCGTTGGTTGTATCTTCTCGAAGGGGACACCCCAAAATTCGGCAACCTCTCGCCGGTGTTTGGGGTTGGTAACCATCCGCACACCCGGCAAAAGGTGTGACAAGGCGCCAACCCAACGACACCCCAGCGTATTAGCTTCTCCGGTAATGGATAACGGGCCGGCGCCCTTACGGCAAAAGTTGCCCGTCAATAATGACAAATTATGTAACGTATTGTTCTTGAAAACTGCCTGGGTGGACTGATTGTATCCCTGAAACCAAAAGGTCAGCATTGCCTTCGCTTGTCCGATGGTTCGCGCGGTCTCGATAATCTGCGTCTCCGCACAGCCGGTAATTTGCGCGACCCGTGAAGGTGTATATTCTTCCAACATTTCTTTAAGATCGCTAAGCCCCGTAGTATATAAATCGACCTCTGTCTCCCGGACGAATCCTTCTTTAAAGAGGATGTGTGCCAGGCCGTTATTAAGGGCGACGTCCGTGCCCGGCTTTATCTGGAGGTGAACGTCTGCTATAGAGGCGGTTTCCGACTGACGGGGGTCGACGACAATAACCTTTGCATTGTTTGTTACCCTGGCAGCACACATACGGCGGAATAAGATTGGCAAAGACACGGCCATATTGCTGCCGGCAATGAAAAAAAGGTCTGCCTCATCAATATCGGCATAGCAGGTAGGCGGCGCGTCACTGCCGAGGGTGGATATAAATCCCATTGCCGAACTAGCCATGCATAAGCGGGCAGTGCATTCCACGTTGTTCGACCCGATAGACGCCTTCATGAGTTTGTTTATCAGATAGTATTCTTCGGTCAAATTGGCTGCCCCACCATAAAACGCTATTGCATTGGGGCCGTATTTTTTTGAGATTCGATTCAATTCGCTGGCAACGAAGAGGATGGCTTCATTCCAGTCAACGGTAACTAAGCCGTTGTTACGGCGAATCATGGGATGGGTTAATCTTCCTTCAGCGGTAAAAAGCGCGGGTAGGTTATGCGGCAAGGCACAAATATCGCCTCTGTTGGCGGGATGTTCCTTCATTCCCTGCACTTCTGCAATGTGTCCGTCTTTAACCCTAACCATCAGGCCACAGCCGATACCGCAATAGGGACAGGTTGATTTTTTCCATTGAATGGACATAGACATTTTCGCATCGGTTTGTAGGCACGGTTTTAACCGTGCCGGGCTAAAGATCCGCTAAACAAGAAATGGAAATCATAGTTATTCTATCACTTTTATGATATTTATCAATAAATCATTGGTAGCGTTGTCAAGTGGAGACCTGACAAAGGCCCGCCAATTTATAGTTGTC
>CAYJPZ010000164.1:2188-8403 GCA_964372185.1 uncultured candidatus Brocadiaceae bacterium | reverse complement strand
CGTGAGTGTTGAGCGTTGCAAGCTGTTAACCCAGGAGATTGGCGTAAGAACCACCGGTGATAATAAAGAAATTGTTTCTTTTGCAGATATTGTCGTACTAGCGGTTAAGCCACAAATGATGAATGAGGTCATTAGCGCTTTAAAAGATGATATTATTCCCCGTCACTTGGTAGTCTCTATTGCTGCGGGGATACCGATACGATTTATTGAATCCCGGTTATCCGCAGGCGTTCGGGTCATCCGTGTGATGCCAAATACTCCGTGTCTAATAGGCGCTTCTGCTACGGCTTTCGCTTTGGGGAAGCACGCTAATGATGCGGACGCCCGGATAGTATCAGCCATTTTCAGTGCCGTTGGCAAGGTGTTTCACCTGGATGAGAAGCACCTTGATGCCGTTACCGGACTGAGCGGAAGCGGCCCTGCATACGTATACATGTTCATTGAAGCGATGTCAGATGGAGGGGTCAAGATGGGCTTGTCAAGGGATACGGCAACTATTCTCGCAGCGCAGACCGTCCTTGGGGCTGCCAGGATGGTATTGGAGACAGGACAACACCCGGCACAGTTAAAGGATGCAGTGGCCTCACCCGGCGGGACGACTATCGAGGGAATAAGCAAGTTGGAAGACGGGAAAATCAGGGCGTCTATTATTAACGCCGTCGAAGCCGCTGCAATAAAGTCAAAAAAGTTAGGGGAACTCTTGTAACGTGATAGGTGTAGGAATTTTTATAACCATTTTTAGGAGAAGAGGACATGTCAGAACCAGGTTTATTTTGTCAGATTAATACTGTAGCTACCGGCCCTGCCGATACTGCAAAGAAGCATGTGCCGGTAATCAATGTCCCCACAGCCATTAAGGCCGGACAGCCCTTTACGGTGAGTGTAAAAGTTGGGGAAGCGCCCCATGTAATGGAGAATGGGCATTTTATTCAATTTGTTGACCTGTATTGTGGTCACATTTATATTTCCCGTGTGGATTTAACGGCGGAACTTTCCCGACCGGAGGTAACTGTTACGGTAGTATTGCATCATGAAGGGAAAAAGACACTTCGGGCTTTTAGCCGATGCAATCTTCACGGTATATGGGAAGGAACAAAAGAGGTGATTGTCGCCAAGTAATGTTTTTTTGATGAAAGGTCTTTATGATAAAAATCAAAACCTTTTATTTGTACGGGTAGTAGAGCGAAGGGACTCTTCGCTCTACAGAGAATACTTGTCCAGCAGCTAATTTAAGGAGAAAAGTTATGGCTAAGAGAGGGGTTTTTTCGTTGGTGTCGGTTGTGGTCGTTTTATGCGCGTGGTTTTGTGTCTCTGGCGTTCCTGTTACTAAGGCGGGCGGTGATGATGCTGTTAAGTTGTATATGACCCACTGTAAGGCTTGCCATGGTGAAAAAGGGAAGCCCACCGAACTTGGCATCGGGCTGGAAGCGCGTGATCTCAGCGATGCTGATTGGCAGTCAAAGGTGACCGATGAAAAGATCATTAAACAGATCGAAGATGGGACGCCTGAGAAGATGATGCCGTTTAAGGCCAAGTTAAGTAAAGAGGAAATTAACTCACTGGTGCCGGTTGTCAGGAGTTTAGGAAAGAAATAGCGTGTGGATGTTTAAAAAAATTAGATAGTGGTTATTGTTTTGGTGACATTTTTGCCGATATTCAAAAAAACCTTAAATGCAACCCCCTAGCCCGTCTTTTCTGAAGAGTATCTTTAATAAAGAATGGCACAGGGGGTTGTTATTTGCAATCAGAATACTTCGCAGGAACTGTTACCTATTTTAGAAAAGAGGAGGATTGCTTATTATGTGTAGTTCGATAAAGGTAATGCTTTGTGGTGTGCCGGCGTTTTTATTGGCGTGGTTGTTTACGGGTGTTTCAATGTGCTATGCTCAGGAGGAAGGTATTAATGCAAAAAAACTGTTTGTCTATCACTGTGCTACGTGTCATGGCGAGGACGGAAAGGGTACCAAAAGGGGCCATGAGCTGAAAAGCCCAAATCTTACTGATGCAGGTTGGCAGGCAAAAAAAAAGGATGATGAGATACTTAATTCCATCACCAATGGTAAAAACAAGATGCCACGATGGAGCGAGAAGCTGAAGCCGGAGGAAATACAGGCTCTGGCCAGGTATGTGCGAAAATTAGCGCCCAAAAAGAGATCCTAATTGCTTGTGTGTGTTTTAGGAAGAATACTGTGGGTGCTGTTTTGAGCAATAGAGGAACACCATCAAAAGGGAGTTTGTGTATGAAAAGAATTGGCGTGTTGACCGGTGGCGGTGATTGTCCGGGATTGAATGCCGTTATTCGTGCGGTGGTAAAGTCTGCTGCTGAAAAAAATAAGTGCGAAGTAGTTGGGTTTGAGGATGGGTTTGACGGTCTTGTCCTTCCAAATAAGACGCGTGAGTTGTCATCCAGGAGTATCCGGGGAATACTGCCTCTTGGTGGGACGATTCTGGGCACAAGCCTCAGGGCGAATCCGTTTGAATATAAGGTGACAAAAGACGGCAAATCCGAGATAAAGGATGTTACCCAGGACGTTATCAAAAGAATCAGTTCACTGGGCCTGGATGCCCTTATTGTAATTGGAGGAGACGGTACTCTCAATGTAGCCCACGAACTATTTAAACTAGGATGCCCTGTCGTTGGTGTTCCCAAAACTATAGACAATGATATCGTAGCAACGGATGTTACCTTCGGATTCAGCACCGCTGTGGAAACGGCTACATACGCGTTGGACAAGCTTCATACGACGGCGGAAAGCCATCACCGGGTGATGGTGATGGAAGTTATGGGGAGATATGTGGGATGGATAGCCCTGGAAAGTGGAATTGCCGGCGGCGCCGACGTGATCCTCATTCCTGAGATTCCCTTTAACATGAAGAAGGTATGCGGGAAGATTAATGATCGTTGGGCAAATGGCTGCAGGTCGTCCATTGTTGTTGTGGCAGAAGGCGCAAGACCATTTGATGGTGACGTATCAGTTGTTGCTTCTCGTGAGGCCGGAGGTGAGGCCGTACGGCTAGGTGGAATTGGCCAAAAGGTTGGAAACTCTATAGCTGATAATACTCAAAAGGAGGTGCGTGTTACCGTTCTGGGGCATATACAAAGAGGCGGTTCTCCTAACGCCTTTGACCGTACCCTTTCCACACGGTTTGGCGTGGCAGTGGTTGATTTGATTGCAAATAAACGGTTTGGGGAGATGGTCTGCTTGAAGGGCAATAAGATTGAGTCTGTTCCGCTCCGGGAGGTAGCCAAAGGGCAAAGGGTGGTGCCAACGGAGGAAGGGTTGGTAAAAACAGCAGAATCGATAGGGATTTGTTTCGGTCGATAAGAATAAAATCCACCTGTACCTTAACTCCACGGTGAAAAGCGTAGATTTCAAAAACCCAGACTTGAATAGGTATAAAAAGCTCTTTATCAAGGATGGCAGGCTTGTGGGTGCGATTTTCATAGGCGATACGAAAAATGCAAAAGAGATAGAACGGCTTATGGAAAAAAAGGTAGATGTGAGCAAGGTTAAGGAAAAGATACTGGAATCAGATTTCGATATAAAAAGCCTGCAGACATAGTCTGGAAAGAATTTCATGCTACCGATAACAAATTCCGTACTATCCTTTGTTTTACTGAATAAATGGGGTATGTAGCAGATATTTAATAACCCTGATTCGTTTGTGAGATACTATTGGGAGTGAAGGAATATGTGCATTGAATTATTTAGCTTGCGTGACAAGGTTGCAGTGGTTACGGGCGCTGGAAAGGGACTTGGCAAATCAATGGCAATAGCGCTTGCTGAATCGGGCGCCAGCGTTGCCGTTGTTAGCCGCACCCAGTCAGAGATTGAGGGAACTGCCAAAGAGATTCGTGACAATGGCGGAAATGCGCTGCCACTGGTCGTGGACGTCACCAAAGAAGTGGAAGTTGTGAGGATGGTTGAGCGGGTCTTGAGCGAATATAAATCTATCGACGTCCTGGTGAACAACGTAGGTGCTTACAAGGGCGGACCATTTATCGAATCTACGGTTGGGGACTGGAAAAAGATGATGAACATCAACCTTACCGGCACGTACCTTTGTTCTAAGATTATTGGAATGCGCATGATCGAAAAGCAAAAAGGCAAGATCATTAACGTCAGCTCCGCGTTAGGGGTATTAGGCGCCAGCGGTTCTTCCGCGTATTGCGTAAGCAAGGGCGGAGTGATACAGTTAACGAGGGCACTGGCCGTTGAGTGGGCAAAATATAATATTAACGTGAATTCCATTGCCCCTTATTCGATGGAAACGGAGACGACTAAAGCCATGATGGAGGATGAAAAGGTCAAAAAAGCCGTACTCTCAAAGATACCGCTAAAACGGCTCGGTCAGCCATCGGACCTCTCCGGTGTCGTTGTTTTTCTAGCGGCAAGCGCGTCAGATTACATTACAGGACAGGTGATATTTGTTGATGGCGGCTTTTCTGTACAATAGATAATTTTCTTAAGGAGAATAGCTATGAACGCGGGATATTTGAAAAAAGCTGTTTTGGGATGTGCAGTATTTTTGCTGTTGGTAATTCAGGGTGCAAACGGGGGTGATTTACCCTTGTTTCCACCAATTGTTCCTCTACCACCACTCGTCGTTCCCGCAAATAATCCACAGACAGTCACAAAGATTGAACTGGGCAAGCAACTTTATTTTGATCCCCGTCTTTCCGGGAACAACTGGATTAGCTGTGCTACCTGCCATAATCCTGTCTTAGGTTTTGGTGATGGATTGCCCCGTATGCTGGGTGGCCCAATGTCCAAGGAAGGCGGGCGGCATTCTCCCACCATTATCAATTGCGCATACAATGAATTTCAATTCTGGGACGGACGGGCATCTTCATTAGAGGAACAGGCGCTTGGCCCTATCCAAAACCCAAACGAAATGAATGAAACATTGGATAATGTAGTTCGAAAGCTGAACGCAATTCCGGGATATGCAAAGGCATTTAAGGAAGTTTTTGGAACGCCCGTGACTGCAGACGGCATAGCCAAGGCAATAGCCGCCTTTGAACGCACGATTGTGTTTGCAAATTCACCGTTCGATAGGTATATGCAAGGCGATGAGCGTGCCATGACCGAGTCCGCGAAACGCGGTATGGAATTGTTTATGGGGAAGGCCGAGTGCATCAAATGTCACAATGGCCCGAATTTTACCGACAATAAATTTCACAATATCGGCGTGCCTGCCGATGGGCCGATAAAAGAGGATTTGGGACGCTATAACGTTACGAAAAACGACGCGGACAAGGGCGCATTTAAAACCCCAACATTGCGGAACATCACGGATACCGCTCCTTATATGCACAACGGTTTCTTTCCGACGTTGTTTGAGGTAGTGCAGTTTTACAATGGCGGCGGTGGGCGGAGTGAGAATAAAAGCGCGGACGTCCATGCGCTGCATTTATCCACGCAAGAGGTTGAAGACCTTACTGAGTTTATGAAGGCATTGAAGGGTGAGCTTGTCCAGGTAAAGTATGAAGCGACGCCGCTTGCGTACCCTAATTTACCGAAGGACTTTTGAAGAATGGATGTCCTCTTAACATCACTGATTGACAGCCTTGAGTCCTTATCTGATCATCCCTCAATTGAAGGACTGAGACACATCGTATCAAAGACAAAGGCGCTGGAAATTCCCTTAGATGAATACATAAGGTTTTCTGATCAGGGATACGCACGGCATAACGTCTATGTTAGTCATAGATGTGAGATAACGGTCTTGTGTCTTAAAAAGGGACAAGTCACCCCCATACATGATCATGGTGGATCAATTGGCGTTACGGTTATCCGCAGCGGCCGCATGACGGAGGAACTCTTCACTAGGATGCCCGATTGCATGATCGTATCCATTGGTACTCGTGAGGCCTCTACGAATGAAATAACCACCGTGGATGTTAGCACAATCCATCGTGTTTCGAATGTGAAGAGTGAGGGGTTGGTTACCATCAATATCTACTTTCCGCCGCTAACCTTGATGAACATTTACAACCTGGAAAATACACGGGTTGAAAAATGGGAGAATTTCAGTCAGAAGTAAGATTTGTGGTGGCAAGCAGTTTAAACCGCTTGAACCGTTTAAGGGGCATTTTGAATGTTGAGCCATCAGTTGGCATTGAGTTGCTACCCCGGCGGGGTTTTGGTTTTTTAACGAAACCCCCATAAAAGGGCGTGGAGGGGGCCGGAGTGTGGTAAAAGGGGGGGGGG
>CAYJPZ010000164.1:0-2178 GCA_964372185.1 uncultured candidatus Brocadiaceae bacterium | reverse complement strand
AATACAAAAAAGCCGCCGAAAAAGGCCTAATAATTTAAAAATCTTTACACCCAAAAGCATACGCAATAAAGTAACGTAATTTTCCCTGTACCCTTTCACCTTAAAGACGATGAGACATTGGACTCTTTTTAAAACACAAATTATACAAATCAAGCGAGAAACATTTACATGCCGATAAACATACAGAAAAATAACGCATGGCAAACGGCGACGACACAGCTCGATAATGTCATTGGGTTAATGGAATTATCCGGGGACGTTCGCCTGTTGCTCAATAATTTTGAACGCATATTGACGGTTTCCGTTCCTCTGCGGATGGATGACGATTCTCTGCGCGTTTTTACCGGGTTTCGGGTACAGCACAATTCCGCGCGGGGACCATATAAAGGCGGCGTACGGTACCATCCTGAACTAACCCTCGATGATTTAAAGGCGCTTGCGATGGAAATGACGTGGAAGTGCTCGCTCGTGGGCGTGCCGTTCGGTGGCGCAAAAGGCGGCGTCGTTTGCGATCCCAAGTCGCTTTCAAAAAAGGAGCTTGAAAGGCTTACCCGCCGTTATACGCACGCCATAATGCCGGTAATTGGCGTTGAGAAAGACATTCCCGCGCCCGATGTGAATACCAATGAACAGATCATGGCCTGGATGATGGATACCTATAGTATGAACAACGGGTACTGTCTGCCGGGTATCGTCACCGGCAAGCCGGTGAATATTGGCGGGTCATTGGGGCGAACTGATGCAACGGGTCTTGGTATTGCCTTTGTCATTGACAACTTCATCCACCATAAAAAAATGAATTTGAAAGGCCTCAAGGTTGCAATCCAGGGATACGGCAACGTGGGTTCCGCCGTTGGAAGATTGCTTGGTGAAATGGGATGCAAGATTGTTGCGGTAAGCACTTCGAAAGGGGGTATTCATAATGCTAAAGGGTTAACACATGAATCGCTCATGGAGTATTATATTGAAAATGCCTCTTTCGACCGCTATCCGCGAGCCGGGGGCATTGATAATGAGTAACTGCTCGAGATTCATTGTGAAATCCTGGAGCAGGCGGCATTGGGAAATCAAATAACACGGGGAAATGCGAATAAAATTAGGGCAAAATTGATCGTGGAGGGCGCTAATGGACCTACTACCCCGGAAGCTGACCAAATGCTGGCAGACTGCGGGATACCCGTTGTGCCGGACATCTTGGCGAATGCCGGCGGGGTGATTGTTTCTTATTTTGAGTGGGTGCAGGACGCGCAATGTTACTTTTGGTGTAAAAGCGAGGTTAATGCCCGGTTGCAAAACATATTGAATCAATCCTGTGAGCAGGTTATCGGCCTTTCACGGGAAAAGGGCGTTACCTTGCGCACGGCAGCCATGATGTTGGCGGTACAGAAGGTTGTTGACGCAATGTTGGTGAGGGGATTGTATCCGTAAAATATAAGGAGAACTGTTACGTATGAAATATGAAAATTTTAATGATGCGGAAGTCTTAAGAATTGCGGTAAATATGGAGGAGGAGGGATTGGCGTTTTATTCGTCGCTCGCAAAAAACGTGAAAAACGCAAAGGTAAAGGAGATATTCTCGATACTTGCTAATGAAGAAAAAAACCACCTCAATAATTTCCAAAAGGTTTATAACGAAATAACCGCCTCACGAGATTCTGAGCAAGGTTGTGAGGACTACACGGTAGACGAGTATATAAGACATCTGGTCGAGACGGGGGTATTTACTCAAAAGGGTGAGGTAAAAAGGTTGACCACAGAGATAAAAACAGACATTGATGCGCTGAGAATAGGCATTCAGGCGGAAAAAGACGCCATCTTGTTTTATAGCGAGGCGGCAAAAAACACGAAAAACAAGGAAGGGCAAAAGGCATTTGAATTTCTCGTGAATGAAGAGAAGAAGCACCTAAAGATGCTTGCAGATTTGCTGAGGGTGTTTAAAAAGTAACGGCCTGCGTTTAAAAGACACAAGCCGTACTGCACCGGTGAACACCATGAACGGTAACGGGATATCGATAGATATGAGACTTGAAGTCCTTTTACGGAAATCGTGTTTTCATGAATCCTTGATACGGCTTAATGGGCTTGATAAACAAGGGTTTGCAGCTTGGGTATTTAAACCGGGCATGCTGTTTAAAGACATTGCAGTATGGTGGGGCGACGGTGGGGTTAGGCGTAGAC
>CAYJPZ010000163.1:0-8418 GCA_964372185.1 uncultured candidatus Brocadiaceae bacterium | reverse complement strand
GCGTTGAATGCCTAAAAATGACCGTTTTTCGGTGCGAATTGCGAAAGTCGGGCTAGTCGAAGGACTTGATTCATGATAAAGTTTGGGCGTAGCGGCAGCAACGGTGAACACTGTCCCTGCGGCCAAGGTCGAATACACAAACTGCCTACGTGTCATGTTTCTACTCCAACTTTCTTGTTTAAAAAACATCCTTCGACTTAATGTTATACCTCTTCAGCATACGCTGAAGATACTGGCGCTCTATCTCGCTCTCTTTCGCCGCATTGGTTACGTTTCCGCTCGTTTTATTCAACACATTCGTAATGTATTTTATATTGAACGCATCAAGCGACTTTCTGCGCGCCTCTTTGTAAGGCTGGGCAAATAATTCGGTTTCCGTGGTGCCTGTGTCGCCCTCCTTTTTTACCAACGGCAGGATTACATCGACTGAGATGATATCTTCATTTGTCAGGGTAATCGCCCTTTCTATTACGTTTTCCAGTTCGCGGACGTTTCCAGGCCAGTTGTAATTATAAAACTCCTTTTCTATCTCAGGGGAAACCCCTTTTATTTGCTTATTCTCTTTCTTGTTATACTTCTCGATAAAATGTTTTACCAGCAAAGGGATGTCTTCTTTTCTTTCCCGCAGCGGCGGCATGGCGATGTTGATTACGTTTAAACGATAATATAAATCCTCTCGAAATTCCTTGTCCTGTACCCGCTGTAATAAGTCCTGGTTTGTTGCGGCAATAATGCGCACGTCCACTTTTTTGGTAACGGTGTCGCCGAGCGAGATAAATTCCCCCTCTTGTAACACCCGCAACATCTTGGCCTGCACCGATTTTGGGATATCGCCAATCTCGTCCATAAACAAGGCGCCGCCGTCCGCATCTTCGAAGAGGCCTTTCTTGTCTTTTACCGCCCCGGTAAACGCACCTTTAACGTGTCCAAACAATTCACTTTCCAGGAGGTTTTCTGATAGCGTGGCACAGTTGATTGCCACGAACTTCCCGTCCTTCCTGTTTCCGCCAAAATGAATTGCCCTGGCCACGAGTTCCTTTCCTGTGCCGCTCTCCCCGGTAATCAATACGGTGGCAGAACTAAAGGCAACCCTTGAAACCATATCAAGAACTTTTAGCATTGCCCTGGAGTTCCCTATGATTTTTTTTAATCCATACACCTTTTCCAGTTCCGTGTGGAGGTATTTGTTTTCATCGATGATCTTTTGCTGGGTTATCATGCGGTCAATATTGAGGAATATCTCATCGATGTTAAAGGGTTTTGTTATGTAGTTAAATGCCCCCTGCCTCATGGCCTCCACAGCCGTTTCTATCTTTCCGTAAGCAGTCATGATGAGCACGGAAGTGTTATACATCTTCTTTGCCCTTTGGAGGACTTCCAGGCCGTCTATATCCCCCGGCAGTTTCATATCGACAATAATAATAGGGAATTCCTGCTTCTTTAGTTCTTCCAGCGCCTCCTCTCCGGATGCGGCTGTTTTGACGGTAAAACCTCGTTCTGAAAGGGTATTGGACAATACCTTTCTGTAACCGATTTCATCATCTACCACCAATATTTTGGTACCCTTTGTTTTCATAGTTTAACGCTATCCGATTCTGGTTCTTTCTTCGTTTTTAATGGCAGATAGATTCTAAAGGTTGTGCCTTTCCCAACGGTGCTGTCTACCTCTATATTGCCGTCATGCATTTTAACAATTCCGTAACTAATGCTTAATCCAAGACCCGTCCCCTTCCCATCCTTTCTGCGGGTGAAAAAAGGGTCGAAGATCTTTCCCAAATCATTTTGTTGTATACCTTTTCCCGTGTCTTTTATAAATATTTCTATACAACCCTTATCCTGGTGAAAATATGAACCTACGGTTAACGCCCCTCTTCTCGGTATGCCAATGTGATCAGCGCTTTCAGCCGATTCTTTCATGGCAAAGACGGCATTATTGGTAATGTTTATAATAACCTGTTCTATTTGACGGGCATCCATCATGGTGTGAGGAATGCCGGGGGCTAGTTCCCGGATTATTTCAATCTTCTCTTTCCGGTACTGTTTTTCTGCAACATTGAGCACGTTGTCGATCAGATTGTTTACACTTGCGAGGGACATTTCAGGTTCTTTTTGTCTTGAAAAATCAAGCAAGCCGCTGATTAATTCCTTACATCGTATAGATTCCTTTGCAGAGCCGTCCAAATACTCATGCAAATATGACCTGGTTTTACTGATAATAGCATAAATTTCCTCTAATTCCGCGCAGTTTTTGTTCAAGTTGCCGGCAATGGATAACAAGGTACGGTCATTTTCTGATCTGTTCCGGACGTCCTCTCCCTGGCGAATAACCGTTTCATGCAGCATTTGTATGTCTTTCAAAAAGGGAAGTGCGCTGAGACGTTGAAATGCCTGGGTAATCCTTTCGAAAAGCTTCAGGCTTTCCGTGCTGTAAAGATAGATTACACCGACGGGGTTGTTGATTTCGTGGGCGATTCCTGCCACCAGTTGGCCTATAGACGCAAGCCTGTCGGCTTGGAAGAGCTTTTGCTCCAATTTTCTCAGTTCCGTGACGTCACTGGCAACTCCCAATATGCTTGACAATATTCCCATTTCGTTTTTTACGAGCGACGTGCTGAGCAGCACATTGCGAATGTTTTTTTGCTTATCCAATACGTCCACCTCTGATATCTTTACGAGACCGCCTTGGATAATTTCCTCAACGCTTTTTTGCGCGTTTGCAGGTATGATTGAAAGCAGGGACTGCCCGATTAATTCTCGCTCAGTGTATCCCCATTCTTTAATCTTGGGATTGATGAAGGTGAAATTTCCCTGAACGTCCAACGTAAATATTAATTCATTTGCATAATTAAGGATACCCTCCAAGTATTCCTTTCTCTCTTCAAGGTCGGCCTTCAATTTTAACAGTTTTTCGCGGGAATCCTTAATGTCGTCGGTCATGTAATTGAACGACCTGGTAAGCACGCCCAATTCGTCTTTCAAATGATTTTGAACCCGGAAATTCAGGTCGCCTTCCGCTACCCTCTTCATACCCTTGACGAGGAGGAGTATGGGATTGATGATTCCTTGTGAAACAAAAAACGAAGCGAATATGACGCCCATAATACATACCACCACAATGGTGATTGCCCGGTATTTGAATTGGTAAATGGGAGAATACGCCTCCGACTCGCCGGTTTCAACCAATAATATCCATTTCATCTTCTTTAAATACCGCGCAGCGCC
Source organism: uncultured candidatus Brocadiaceae bacterium (assembly GCA_964372185.1). Lineage (GTDB taxonomy): Bacteria > Planctomycetota > Brocadiia > Brocadiales > Brocadiaceae > JACVXV01. The sequence continues at coordinate 5,196 of CAYJPZ010000163.1, read as the reverse complement.
TAATACGTTTTTTCCACGATAGTTTTTGTAAACATCCACGATCTCTTTACCGGCGTTTAAAGCAGCAGCCACCGGTTCCGTGTTTACTTGTTGGCTAAGTATGGCGTTATCGCCAAACCGGGAGTTTGTAATAAAGCAGTGGTTTTTGTTAACGATATAAGCCTCGCTTGTCTCGCCTCTTCTGAGAAATGTATCGATATCCTCATTTATGTCTGCCCTTTTCCCGGTTGTAATTTCGTTTAACTTGTTTGCGTTGTACCTGATCACGAGGACGCCGAGAAACTTTTGGGTGCGTTTCTTCATAATGGGCGCGGCAAAGGCCACAGAATATTCGCCCGTATTTTCGTTCCTGTAAACATCTTTGACGTAAGGGCCTTTTTTGCCGTAGGTGAAATAGTCCTCGCCGGACTCTATCCTGCCAATGCTGTTTTCGTTGCTTGATGCGACAATGACGCCCGCGGGATTTAAGATAAACGTTTCATAAAAATCCTTATTCAGATTCGTTTTGTACACCATGTAGTCATTAAATTTGTTGACTATGCGTTTATTGTCCGGGCTGTGGTTCAGAATTTCCAAATGTCGTCTAATGAATTCGTCTGACGCAAAAAACTGTGACGCGTATTCACCGGCATTGAGGATGGTCAGGATATGGTTTTTTATCCCGTCGGCAAGGATTGCTTCTTCATAGAGGAGCTCGTTTTTGATGGTTTCGCGCGCATAGCGATAGGTGAAGATGGCAACCGTAATGATTGGCAAAACGGATAATAATAAAAACCAGCAGAGCAGCTTTCTGCCGATACCACTGAAAAGATTTACGCCGTTTATCATAATATGCGGGTTTAGTCCGAAAATCAAAGTGGCTACTCAGGGGTGTAAACAGAAGCCTTCAGTCTATTGACCCCCAAGTAGTTACCAATCAAAATAGTTCTTATAAAACTTATTATAACAACAATAGAAACTATTCAGTGAAAATATTTTATATATTATTTACCTGAACAACCTTTCATGAACTTAACGCCATTTTTCCAACGCCTTCCCTCTCCATTCCTTTTCCACTAAATCCTTGAAATCATCGTAGCTTTGTAAGATAATTTGATGTACAGGAAATTCAAAGCCTTTACAAGGGTGTCCCTATCGGCATAGTAGCGATTCAGCGGAATTAAGAGTAGACGCAAAAGGGTGTCATTTTTATTCGTGGCAAAGGGTTGCATTAAGAAAGGAACTGCAATGAAATTTTTTATTGATACGGCAGATGTAAAGGAAATACGGGAGGCGCATAGCCTGGGCATTCTGGACGGGGTGACAACGAACCCCTCATTAATTGCTAAGACAGGGCGACTTTTTCGTGAGACGATTGAGGAGATTTGCTCCATCGTGAAAGGGCCGGTCAGCGCCGAGGTGGTAAGCCTCGATACGGAAGGTATGCTCAGGGAGGCCAGGGAGCTGGCAAAGATCGCGGAAAACATCGTCGTCAAGATACCGTTGATAAAAAACGGCCTTAAGGCCGTAAAAAGGCTGACCGATGAAGGAATCAAGACCAACGTAACCCTGTGTTTTTCCTCAAACCAGGCGCTCCTGGCCGCAAAGGCCGGCGGCACGTACGTAAGCCCCTTTGTCGGAAGGCTGGATGACCGGGGACACAACGGCATGGAACTGATCGAGGAAATCCGCACAATATATGACAACTACGGCTATCAGACCGAAATTATCGTAGCCAGTATCCGGAATCCACTCCACGTGCGCGATGCGGCGCTGATGGGGGCAGACGTCTCAACCATACCGTTCAACGTATTTGACCTGCTCGTCCAGCACCCCCTGACGGACGACGGCGTCAAGAAGTTCCTCACGGACTGGGAAAAGGTGCCGAAGAAGTAAGGCGGTTTACTGCCTGTGTGACTTTTTTGAATAACAGGAAATCACGCCATTGTTCAAGCCTACGAAAAGCAAACTGAGCATATTTTTTCTGGTCTTCACGTTTCTGCCCCTCCTTGTCATGAGGTTGGTCGTTTACCCCATTACCTTCCAGGCGTTGCAAGGGGAGATTATAAAAAACCTGGAAGGCGCAGTGCATAAACAGGCGGAGCTGCTCTCTAAATGGATTGAAGAACGCGTTGCCGGCGCGCAGCGCATGGCCAACAACCCCATCGTGCTGCTTATGCTTCAGCCCGTCCCTGAAAATGCCGTCCATGCCGAACTCACACGGCGCCTCGACGCCTTGAAATATTTTGATTACCTGTGGAAGGATTGCGGGACGCAGGAAGTGCTTGTCGCAGACCGAAGCGGCGTGGTGCGTGCGGCTTCAAACCATGCGCTGGTGGGTACGGACGTTTCAACAAAGGACTTTTTCCGTTCAGCCGTCAATGGGGCGCTGTTCACGTCGGGCATCATTCCTTCAGACGTCCCCCTTGAAAACGAATCGGGCATCGCCGAGGCAGGGCTTCCCACCATGCTGGTCTCTGCTCCGGTAAGAGGCAGGGACGGCGCGGTTGCGGGTGTGGTTACGCACCGGATAGACGTTTCCCGGATAAACGCAATGATGCAGGATATTCATATAGGCAAAACCGGCGAGACCTATCTGGTCAACGGATACGGCTATATGCTGACGGAATCCAGATTCACGGATGATTTGAAAAAGCAGCAGAGGGTAAAGAATCGCTCTGCCCTTGAGTTGAAGGTGGCGGATGCAGGAAGGGGCGACATAACGAAGGGCGTTCGTGAATGTCTCAAGGGCGCTAGCGGCTTTGACGCCAACGGGTACCTTGACTACCGCGGTGTAAACGTCCTCGGTTTCTGGCGATGGATGCCCGATTACGGGTGGGGCATCATTGCTGAAATTGACGTGGAGGAAGGCTATGGGGCTCTTTACCAACTGCGCGACTACATCATGTTCGTCTTTGGGATGGTAGCGGTCGGGGTAATCATGATCGCTTTTTTCCTCGGCAAAAAGATTTCGGCCCCCATTCAGCATGTTACCGAAATTGCCGGGAAAATAGCAGACGGCGCTTACGCCGCCAGGATTGCTTACCGGTCTGACGACGACATCGGCAGGCTTGCCGGGGCGATTAATACCCTGGCGGAAAAGCTGGAAAAGGCACGGGAAGAAACCTCGTAAAATTGGCTAGGTCGTTTCTTTATTATGGAGGGATGCCGGACAAATGCCTGAATTATGCCGCTTTTTTGGGATTATTATTCGAATGTACATGGAGGTTGGCTCACCCCATAACAAACCACATTTCCATGCTTACTATCAGAACGAAGTTGCTATTTTTTGCATAGATCCCGTAGAATTAATCGCAGGGTCGCTCTCGCGTCGTCAACAAAGATTAGTAGAGGCCTGGGCTGAATTGCATCAAATTGAGTTAATGGAAGATTGGCAACGGTTACAGCATGGTATTTTGCCGAAACCCATAGAACCATTACAATGATTAAAATAAAGAGGAGGGAAAAAAGGTGTTGCATCCTATTTACAAGGTTATAGCACTAAAAATCGTTGGGCATTATACGCTGGAGCTTCGGTTTGACGATAAGAGCGTAAAGGTAATCGATTTTTTGCCTGTTTTGTACGGAGAGATTTACACTCCATTAAACGACCTGACGCTATTTAATCAGGTAGTATTGGATACTGAGGTTGGCACGATAACCTGGCCTAATGGGGCAGACTTTGATCCGGCAATCCTCCACGATTGGGATGATTATGTTGAGGAATTTTCAAGGCGTGCTCAAGAATGGGCACTTATGAAAATTTCGTAATTTGTTATTTTTTAGAACAAAGCTACTGGAAACCCCCGGTGATAAACAAGACAACACAAAAAAGTCTATTCGACGTAAAAGGCGCAAAAGAAAAGACACCTCCGCTGGCCGACCGTATGAGGCCGCAGAATTTGAGTGAATTTGTCGGACAGGAACACCTCGTTGGCGCAAACAGGATACTTCAAAGGCTGGTCGAGAACAAGGAATTGATTTCCATGATCTTTTGGGGGCCGCCGGGGGTAGGAAAGACGACGCTGGCCTTTATCATAGCCCGCGCGATGGACGCCCACTTCATTTCCTTCTCGGCCGTGCTGTCCGGGGTAAAGGAGATACGGGCGGTCATTGACGAGGCCAGGGAACATTTCAAATACCACCATAAAAAAACGGTGCTTTTTGTTGACGAGATACACCGGTTCAACAAGGCACAGCAAGACGCATTCCTGCACCACGTGGAAGATGGTACGATTACCCTGATTGGCGCTACAACGGAGAACCCTTCCTTCGAGGTGAATGCCCCGCTTCTCTCGCGCTGCAAGGTGTTAACGCTGGAACAACTCAACGAAGGCCATATCAAGACCATTATGTCAAACGCCCTGAGGGATAAAGAGCGGGGGCTTGGCCGCATGAACGTTGAGCTGAAAGACGACGCCTTCGATTTTCTGGCGCGCCTTTCACACGGCGACGCGCGGGGCACCCTGAATGCCCTTGAGGCGGCCGCTATGCTGGCAAATCCGGATCAGACAAGCAAACGGACGATAACCCTCGAGATAGCCCAGGAGGCTATGCAGCGCAAGGCATTGCGGTATGACAACGGAGGGGAGGAGCATTACAACGTAATCTCGGCCTTCATTAAGTCCATGCGGGGAAGCGACCCGGACGCAGCCCTCTACTGGCTGGCGCGCATGTTGGATGCGGGAGAAGACCCTCTTTTCATCGCGCGCCGCATGGTCATATTTGCCTCAGAAGATATCGGCAACGCAGACCCCCGCGCCCTGCAACTGGCGGTGTCCGTCAAGGATGCCTTTGATTTTGTGGGAATGCCGGAAGGATGGATACCCCTAGCCCAGGGGGTTACTTATCTTGCCTGCGCCCCCAAAAGCAACGCCTCATACATGGCCTATTGGGAGGCGCTGAAGGACGTCAAAGAAAAGGGCGCCCTTGCCGTTCCCCTCCACATCAGAAACGCCCCCACGCAGCTCATGAAAGACCTCGGATACGGCGCGGGCTACAAATACCCGCACAGCTATGGCGGCCACGTAGCGCAAAGCTACCTGCCGGAAGGGCTGCAAGGCAAGGAATACTACCAGCCGACGGAAAATGGTTATGACAAAGAAATCAAGAAACGGCTTGAATGGTACAAACAAAACCGCAAAGGCACAGAGGGATCAGAAAACAAAGGGAAGGAATAGCCGTTACGGTTCCACAAAATGGCTTAACTGCTCCTTA
>CAYJPZ010000162.1:0-8625 GCA_964372185.1 uncultured candidatus Brocadiaceae bacterium | reverse complement strand
GATTTACGCTACTAGCGCACGGGCTTTGTTGTAATAGGGACGTAGAGCGTCCCATCATCGCATTCCCACGCAGACAGACGTTCCGGTTATTTAGTACATTCAAATCTCTTTGCTATCTCACCCAAGAGCCTTTCCTTGTTAAAGGGTTTTTCCAGAAAAGAGACGTTGCCCAGGGCTTGAAAGCAGCGGTAAGACTTTTCGTCTAATGCGGAGGCCATGATAACGGGTACGGTTTTGTACCGGGCGTCCTTTCTCAATAGGGCAAAAATCCGGTCTCCCGTCATCCCTTCCATCAGAATGTCCAGTATTACCAGGTCGTATTTTTTCTCTTTTACCTTTTTGATCCCTTCTTCCGCGTTTGAGGTAACAGTGACGGCGAATGGCTCGTCGCGCAGCATGTCTTTATAAAATTCCTGCATCTCAAGATCATCTTCTATGATTAACAGTTCTTTCATCATATTAAAATCCTCAAAGAATTGTTTTAGAAAATAGGCTGAAGGCTGAAGGGCTTGATGTGCGCCCTGTGAGATAATTTACCATCTTCAGCCTTCAGCCTTCAGCCTAATCACCTGATTAGTACCCTGTTCCTTGCGTTCCTCCGCGATAGGTAAAGTAAACTTGAACCGGGAGCCCTTTCTGCGCCCCTCCGATTCTACCCAAATCTTCCCCTTATGCATGAGTACGATGTGCTTACAGATTGCAAGGCCTATACCTGTGCCTTCTGCAGAAGGGTTTTCTTTGTAAAATTTCTCAAAAACACATTCCTGGGCATCCTTATCCAATCCCCTGCCGGTGTCCTCCACGGTTATCTCAATGGCCTGGGGAAGTGTCTTTACCGCGAGGGTGATTTTCCCCTCGTCGGTAAATTTTATTGCGTTATCGACAAGGTGATTCACCAGGTGTTTTATCTTATCGCTATCGGCCTTGATGGGAGGGACGTCCGGCGGCAATCGTTCGATGAGTGCGACCTTTTTTTTACCAGCGCTATCCCTCTTTTCATCGACAATGTGTTTTATTATATCGTTTATTGAAATGTCTACGAGTTTTAGCGGTTCCATACCGGATTCCAGCCTGGATATGTCCAGTATATTCTTCGTGGCATTTTTTAACCGGTATAGGTTGTTTCTCAGAATTTCAGGTATCTGTGAACCCTTTTCGAGCAGGCTTTTGTTGCCCGATGACAACGCCCGCTCAAACATGTCGATAGCCATCTCTATTTTTGCGGTGGGTGTTTTTAGCTCGTGTGTGACGTCGCGGATGAGGTTGTTCTTTAATTCATCGAGCCTCTTTCTTTCCGTGATGTCGCGGCAAAACCCCTCAATGCCAATGATCTTCCCCTCCTCCTTTAGTGGAAGCACCTCGATAGACAACCACTTAACGTGACCCTGTTTGTGGATGACCCTGCACTCCAGGTCCATGAGGCTGTCTACGTGTCCATCCAGCACGCAAAGTATATCGTTTTGCATCCGCTCCCGGTCGTCAGGATGGCATAAAGAATGACCACAATCTTTGTGGTTGTAAAAATATTCTACCAAATAACCCGTAATCCTTTCTACGGAAGGACTGATAAGGGAAAACGTCCCGTCCGTGGTATATTCGAAGATGATGTCGGGTGAATTTTCAATGATAGACCGGTATTTTTTTTCCGCTTCCCTGGTCTTGTTAAAAAGCCGCGTGTTTTCAATTGCCATGGACAACTGTGGGGCAATTAATGAAAAAAACATGATGTGCTTTTTGGTATAGTAGTCTTTTCGCTTACTGCCGAAGTTCACGCTGCCGGTAACGCGCCCTTTATATGAAAGGGGATATCCCAATCTTGAGCGAATACCTTCCGCATACAATACCCTGTCGGTCTGAAACCTGCCAAGCGAGGTATCTTCTACAATCACCGGTTCGCGAAATTGCACCACCCGTTTCATCAAGCTGCCTTCCATAGGATACAAGACGCCTTCCTGAAGGGCGGTGTGTTCGTAATCTTTGGACAATACAAAGGTTTCGTATAGATTGTTGTTTTCGGTGATGAGGGTGACGGTCAACCGGTCAAAATCAATTACTTTTAACAGTTCTCTGCTCATCGTCTCATAAACGTCCCTGATGTCAAGGCTGGAGAAGATGATGTTGTTGATTTTAAGGATTATCTCTTTTTTATTGATGAACATAGAATCGGTGAAGCCTGGATGTGCAATGGAAATTAAATAAATACATCCACCCGTATTCCCCTCCTGGGGAGGGGTGCAGGGCATACGTGTTAAGTTAGCGGTTTTGCTGGTGACACTGTGTCTGCATACACGGCTATACTGCTTATCCGAATTGTGCCGCCCCTACTGGGCTAAAACAACAGGTAATTCTCTTTACCCACCGCTCACGCAGTGGGCTACGGTTGTTACACCCCGTAGGGGTGTCTTTGTCATGCCCCGTTAGGGGCAACACAATAGTAGCCCACTGCGTAAGCGGTGGGAAAGCTATTGTAAGACGTTTTCAAGCCCCGGAGGGGCGACACAAACACCAAAACATTGCCATCGCACAAATTATAGTCATACCCACCCGTAAACCCGTATAATTAGCTCTGTATCTTCCTTAAAACATCTTCATAAACCTGATACGCTTTATGGCCGAAGAGGACGAAACGTACCAGCTCAATATCCGGATGTGTTGTTAAATAGTTTATTACGGCTTGTAATGCGATAGCCGCCGCCTCGTTCAAGGGGTAGCTATATGCGCCGGTGCTTACAGAAGGAAATGCCACGCTCCTGAGCTTGTGTTGAGAGGCAAGCTTGAGGCTGTTTTGGTATGCGTTATTGAGGAGGACTTGCTCCCCCCTTGTTCCATTGGTATAAACAGGTCCCACGGTGTGAATTACGTATTTCGCCTTCAAATTTCCACCCGTTGTAATACGAGCCTCTCCTGTGGGACATCCGCCCAGCTTTTTGCATTCCGCCAGTATTTTGGGGCCTCCCACCCGGTGAATTGCCCCGTCTACCCCACCGCCGCCAAGCAGGCTGGAGTTCGCCGCGTTAACGATTGCTTCCGTATCCTGCGTGGTAATATCGCCCACAACAAGTTCCAGGATTGCTTTGTTAACATTGACCCTCATCATGCGTCACCTCATAATAATTTTAGCTGTTGTTTCACCCCTTCAGGGTACGGTTTGTTTTACGGTGATTATCTATAAACATGTCATCCCTTCGGGATTTCTTATCTGCCTTTGCAATTTCGCTTTTATCCTAAATAACTTGTTTAACGATAATTGTCAAGGGTAAAGTAGGTGCGTCGTAATATTCTTCTTATTGCAATATCCTTATCATCCTCCGCCGTGTTTACCTTTTTCAATTGACTAGACCCATGTAGTTTTATATACTCTCACCTCGTTTCAAAAAGCAAAATAAAAAATAAGAATTCCCTGCAAAATAACTTTGACATTTTCGGCAAAAACATCTTTACTTACATGCTGAATGTCCTGTGATAGCACGACCCGTAATTCGGGGTGCAACAATTGAACTCTTTACTAAAAGAAAGAATGAACGTCTATGCATAAAAAATCCAAGCAATGTCAGTTGCAGCATAAGTATCTGTGCAAACCTCAAATATCCCCGCAGGTCTTGAAGAAAGGTATGAAGGTTAAAGACCTTGTTAATGAATACAGCCGGGCAGGGGCGTTTAACGCCGGGCGGCTTGCCGAGGCATGCAAGTTGTACTGCCACATGATTGATGAGGATGCCACCGTTGGTTTGACTCTTTCAGGTGCTATGACGCCCACCGGGATGGGCGGCATACTCATCACCCTGATAGAGCAGGGTTTTGTTGATTTTATCATTTCCACGGGCGCCAATCTTTATCATGACCTCCACTTTGCGCTCAATCTGCCCGTCCACCAGGGAGATTTCAGGGTGGATGACACGGAGCTGTACGAGGCCGGAATTGAACGTATTTATGACGTCTTTATTACCGACGATTTGCTGCTGAAAACAGATAAGTTTATTCAGGACGTGACCCGCGGACTTTCGATAACGGAACCTATATCTACGGCAGATTTCCACTATCATCTTGGCAAGGCTGTATTAAAGGATACACCATCGCCACAATTAAGCTTCGTTGCCCAGGCGGCAAAACATGGCGTACCCATCTTTGTTTCATCACCGGGGGATTCTTCAATCGGGATGAATTTGTCTTACCTTAAGTTGCTGGGCGAAGGCATTGTCATCGACACCGATTTGGATGTCCTTCAATCGACGGCAATTGTTTATCAGAGCAAGCAGAATGGTGTAGTAAGCATTGGTGGCGGTTCTCCCAAGAATTTCTACATGCAAACGCAGCCAACTTTGGCGCAGATATTGGACATTAGTAAGGGTGGACATGACTACTTTATTCAAATTACCACGGATGCGCCTCAATGGGGCGGACTCTCCGGCGCAACGCCTACTGAGGCAATATCCTGGGGAAAAATCAAGAAGGACCAGATCAAGAACCACGTTGTAGTCTATAGTGATGCGACAATCGCCATACCCATTCTGGCCGGATACGTCATATCAGAAAAAAAACCGAGGAAAAAGAAGCGTCTCTATGATGGCTTGAACGACGCTGTTGCCGATTTGAAGAAGCGCGTAAAGCAGAGGTAAGGGAATATTTTCCCGCCCTTTTGAAGCAGTTAGGCCTGAAAGGCCGACAGGATATAGCGGGGGGTGAAGCCCCCTGTAAAAATAATAAAATAATACAAGCCCCGAAGGGGCGGCAGGATGTTTTGTTTTTGTGATCAAAACAGTTGTAAGTTTTGAAAAATAGGCATCCTAGCCATGTAGCGCATCCTTTTCTGTCGCCCCTTTGGGGCTGGTTATCATTTTAATTCTTTACCAGGGGCTTCACCCCTGGCTATATCCTTTCTGCCCTTCAGGCCTGTTGTAGTGCGAAGAGGTTCTTCGCTCTCTATGATAAATAAGCTGTTATAGAACGAAGTACCACTTCGTTCTACAAGCGACCCACAAAAATATCTATCAAGGTCATCCCCATCATACCCAAACTGATAATGCCGTTCAGGGTAAAAAAGGCGGTATTGATTTTGGACAAGTCTTTCGGTTTTACCAACAGATGCTCATAGCACAAGAGCGCGGCCGTAATGCCAACCCCAATTATATAAAATATCCCCAGGTGCGTACACCACGATAACGAGAGCAGTACCAGCACCATAAAGAGGTGCAGCAGGCTGGAGATTATGAGCGCCCACTTGATGCCAAACCTTTTAGGAAGGGAATGTAATCCGGTTTGTTTGTCATGGTTGAGGTCCTGACAGGCATAAATAATATCGAATCCTGCCGTCCATAAGATAACCGAAAGCGCCAATAAAAACGGCGGGGTTGCCAACGTTCCCTGAATCCCTATCCATGCCCCAATCGGCGAAAGCGCCAACGCAAGACCAAGCACAAAATGTGAAAGGTGAGTAAACCGTTTTGTAAACGAATATCCAAAGATGATCAAGATAGCCAGCGGTGACATGGCAAACGTCAGCCGGTTCAACAACCAGGAAAAAGTGATAAAGAGGGCAACGCACAGGATGGTAAATATCCACAAGTTCACCCTGCCGATCTTCTTTTGCAACGTAATGCGGTAGGCCGTGCGGGGGTTGTGGATATCGTAGCCGGTATCAACCAGTCGGTTAAACGACATCGCTGCGCTGCGCGCGGCCACCAGCGCGGCAAGGATCAGCAGCAATTGCTTTATGCCCGGCATGCCGCCCGCCGCAAGAAAGGCGCTCATCACGGCAAAGGGCAGCGAGAATATCGTATGGGTAAATTTAATCAGGTCAAATATTGTGGCAATCTTTTTGGTTACGTTGGAAATGCTCATAATAGGTATCTGTTTTTTTCCGTTATATGCCGGTTTCTTAAGAGATAAATTTTTTTTTCGAAACCCAACCTGTCAAACGGGTGTTTCCTTTTCTTGTATTTCCCTGATAATATCCTCCAAGGATACGTCTTTGAATAATTCCCTGCGTTCTTTTGTATAGTCGCCTTCTCCTTTTTCATAAAGAAGGGTGAACTTTGTAGCCCCGGAGTAGCCAAGTTCTTTTACCAATGCCCGCCATCCCATGGTCCTTATTTCAGCAAATGTAGTTCCCATATTATTTCACCTCCAGCCCGATAAATTCTATTTTGTCCTTGGTAGTCAAATGGTCTGTTAAAAACGCATAGATCTAGATATAGTTTCATGTTCTTGTGTTACTATTGAAAAAATAATAATTGTTTCTCATTACGCGATTATGCTAACGAGAACGATACCCTTTGTCAATATTTATATAAGGGTAATTAGTATACAGTTCCAGAACGAAGACCAGAAATAAATGCAGTTTGTGATAAAGCATTATTTCTCTTTTTTATCAGGGTTTCTATTGGTTTTAGCTTGGTAGATTTTTTACCAGGTTCATTATCTTTGCAGGCCACCTCACGAAAAAAAAGGAAAGCATATAATGACAAACACAAAAATACTATTGAGAAATACGTTTAATACTCTACAATATTTAAAATACACCCATTTATTGCAAATACCATTTAAAAGCTTTAGACAAGTCAGGGGGTAACTTATGGGTAGAATTGTTGCAAATGTAAGAATTAAGAATTTGTTTGAACCGGAAAATATCATCAATTGCGACGCCCTTGTTAATACGGGTGCAGCGTACATGGTTTTACCGACGGCATGGAAGGAAAGGCTGGGGACAATTCGCGTTCATGTTTAATGTATAGGAATTTCAATGTAGGGACACGGTGCCCGTGTCCCTGCGTATGAACGAAAAAGTCGTCGAAGGCCTAATTCAAAAAGACTGATGAAATGTAGGGCTAAAGTAATAACGAATAAAAATAAAAACTGTGGGAGGATTGCATGGAAGGGAAACAGTTTACGTCTGCCGGGGAATGCTGGAAACAGATTCTTGCGGACGCGAAGAAGAACGTCTGTTTACTGAAAGATATCGAACGGTTTGCCAGGGAAAACACATCGCCCGCCAGGATAGTCTTTGGCACTTCAGGCTGGAGGGGTGAAGTAGGCACGGATTTTACCTTCAATAACCTCCGCATCGTCACCACCGCAATTATCGAAACGCTCAGGACGGGTGGGGCAAGCCTGGCTGCGCACCTGGGGGTTAAAGGCTTTGATGAAGTCAAGAGGCGTGGCGTCATTGTGGGGCATGATAACCGGTTCTTAGGCCCGGAATTCGCCGCGTCCGTGATGGGGCTGCTTCATAAAGAGGGCATAATGGTTTACTATGCGGGCGAAACCACCACGCCTGAGCTGTCTGCCGCCGTTTGTGTGCTGCCTGCCGCCTGCTCTATAAACGTCACCCCGTCGCATAACCCGGCCAATTATGCAGGTCTCAAATTCAATCCATCAGATGGCGGTCCCGCTGGCCCTGAGATTACGGATATTATTGAAAAAATCGCCAATAAGATGATGGCGGAAAAGGTAATAATTCACGAGACCAACCCACAGGGGTTCCAAGCGATAAATACCCTGCAACTGTATAAGGATTTTATTGAGAAACAGGGTACCTTAAACGTTGAGAGGATTAGGAGTTTTATTAAGGAAAAGGATTGTTTTATCTGCATAGACCACGTTCACGGCGCTTCGAGGGGAAGACCGGACGCGCTTATCGGTAAAAGTCCTAAAATAAAATGTCTCAGAACCGAAGGCAATTTCCTGTTTGGCGGTATAGCGCCTGAACCATCGGCCAAAAATATGAAATTGGTAATGGATGCGCTAAAAGAGAGCAAAAGCAAGTTTAAGGTTGGGGTATTTATCGATCCGGATGGCGACAGAGTACGGTTTACCGACGGCGAGTTGGATATCACCATGAACCACTTCGGCGCGATGGCGCTGCATTTCCTGCATCATTACAAGAAAATTCAGGGTGTTTTGGTTAAATCGGTCGCTACGAGTAACTTTGGAAATGCCGTTGCGGAAAAGCTTGGCATCCCCATCAAAGAACCAGCCGTAGGCTTTAAAAATTTCCGGACATACATGCTGCCCACGGCAAAGGAGCAGGCCATCGTCGCTTACGAAGAAAGCGACGGGATAACGGGCTACCGCAACACCCCGGAAAAGGACGCCATGTTCGGATTTTTGCTTGCGATTGAAATGGTTGCAGTAACAGGGAAGAACCTTGGCGAATACCTCCGCGAACTGGAATCGGAATTCGGGGCGTATTTCCCCGAAAGGGCTTCAATACAGGTGGAACGCAGCCTTGCAGGCGATCCGCTTACCAAAAAACTTTCAATGCTCAAGGCAAAACTTTCCGTCGGAAGCAAGGTAACCATCGGCAAAAAAACAAAAATCATTAAGAACGTTATTACCGTGGACGGGATGAAGTTTATTCTTGAAGACAATTCATGGTTTTTAATAAGGCCTTCCGGCACGGAGCCGAAGGTGCGGTTTTATGTTGAGTCCAGAACGCCGGACGAAATTGACGCGATGGTCAGGATGTGCGAATCGCTGGTAAAAGAGGCGCTTGCATAAAACGCAGTTGATGAATGTTGGGATTTTCAATTATGATAGCGTTTTACCAAAAGAATTTTGGTAGCCATTTAGTTTTTTGAAAAAACCCTGAAAAGCTCCGTGAGGAGCGGCATATAAAGCGTGTAAATG
>CAYJPZ010000161.1:0-8728 GCA_964372185.1 uncultured candidatus Brocadiaceae bacterium | reverse complement strand
CGTTCTTTGGACGGAGCCAGGATTTTCTGCCGCATTCGCAGTTACCTCTCAACCTGTAGAAACAAGGGGTAAATTTGAACCAGGCATTAAAGATGCTGTTTCATGGCGAATTGCCTGATTTTGTTTGCTCATAGCGATTGTGAGCGAAAACACGCTGAATAGTTACAAACACACAGGAATTAAATTCCCTTGAATGCCTTGAAAAGACTGATAGAATCAAGGCATATCAAAATAATACGAATAAGATAAAAACAGGGAAAAAAGGTCTGTAAATTATGATGTGTAATTTTTATGACGCCTAAACTGGCCAGCGTTATTATTCCCACATATAATCGGTCTGAAAAACTAGTCCTCGTGCTGGAGGCGCTAAACAAACAAAGCCTCCCGCCAGACAAATATGAGGCGCTCGTGATCGATAACAATTCACAGGATAACACAAAAGAAACCGTACAACGGTGCATCCAAAGGTTTCCCGGACTAAACCTTCGGTACCTCTTTGAAGAGAAACAAGGCCTTAACTTTGCCAGAAACCTCGGAGTACAACAGGCACAGGCGGACGTCCTGGTATTCCTTGACGACGACGCCATCCCCGAAACCGGCTGGCTCCAGGCGCTTTTGAGCGCCTGTGAAGACCCAAAGATTGGATGCGTCGGCGGCAAAATTACGCCTGGTTTTCCCAAAGGAACCAGGTTGCCCCGCTGGCTCAGCCCGATTTTTAACGGTTATTTTAGCGGATTTGATCCGGGGGGCAACCAAAACAAAGAACTCACGGAAAACGATTATTTCCCTTACGGGGCAAACATCTCGTTTAAAAAGGAGGCGATCATTTCAGCGGGTTTCTTTAATCCGAAACTGGACCGGTGCGGCGGAAACCTTATCGCCGGGGGAGAAACCGAAATGTGCCTAAAGATACGTCGCATGGGATGGAAGATATTGTATACCCCTCATGCCACCGTACACCACCTGATCTCCCCCAATAGGATTACCAGAAGATATTTTCTTGACCATGCAAAAGGGGAAGGCATTACGATGGCGCTTATCGACCGTTCTCTGTGCAATAATGCCGTAACGTATCAACATGCATCTAATTATTTACACGGCATAGTCAAATACGGTAGAATACTGTTGTCCACCATTCATGAAGAAGATAAAAGGTTTTACTATTACCTGAGAGTACGGGTATACTTGACCGCCTTGCTGTACTGGTTTAAGTTATTGGTATTGGGATCCCGTCAGGGCAATTGATGGTAGGCAGCAGTTTGGTTCTGGCTCCGCGGCATTATGTGATAGAGGATGTCAACCCCCTATTTTACCCCTTTATCAAGCGGGACATTAAAAGTAATAAACCGTGCCGGGAATACCGGCACAAGACAAGAAAGGATCGGTAATTTGTCATGAGCTTACCCGACATTAAAAAAACGCCGTTGTTTATTGCACTTGGTTTGTCTTTCATTATAGGACTGGTATTCATTGTTTTGCCGTTTGTATCCCAAAAGCCAGACGGCCTCGAAAAGGTAACAGACGACACGATTGCCTTCCTGAAGAAGGATGATTTCATGCCCGTGGTAACCGCCCCCATGCCGAAGTATGCCGTCCCTGGCGTAAAAAGCTCGTTCGATGCGAAACGATATGCAGGTATTATCGGGGTATTTGTAGTTTTCACGGTCATGATCGCTGTTGGATATGTGCTGAAGAAAAGGCGCACGAAATCCGGCACTTCATCGGATACAGGACAACAATCATAAAGAATTAATCAAAAGGGTGGGGCATTTTCTTAAAGCCCTTAAAGCCCTTGAAACACAAGGAAACGGAACAATGGCCTTGTATTCACACACTAAAAATGGTATGAATACAAAAAGCTTTTATTAAGCAACTGAATGGGCATTAAACGGAGTTCTTCCCATGGGTATTAATCTTGGCAAAGGGACATACCTTATCGCAAATCCGGACGGGCTGGATCAAAATTTCACAAAAACAGTCGTACTAATTTGCGATCATCATAGAGACCGGGGAACGTTTGGACTCATTGTAAATCGGGAGTTAGACATTACCGTATCGGAGGCGCTTCCCGTATACCCCAATACGGTGGATTCTGCAAAAAAAGTATTTTTCGGAGGCCCGGTTGAGACGGGCAAGCTGTTTTGCCTCCATGCCGAACACAAAAAGAAGGCGCATTCGTGCGAAATGGTATGCGACGGCGTCTATCTCGTGTCGAATCAGGGTTGCATGGACGACCTGATGATCAACAACAACTCCAATGTGCCTTTCCGCCTTTATATGGGATGCGCTAGCTGGTCTCCGGGACAACTCGAAGATGAATTAAAGATGAATTTCTGGACGGTCGGCGATGCAAATGCAAACATCGTTTTTTATCAAAAACCGGAAGTACTCTGGTGGTACATTTTGCGCTTTGTAAGCGCATACAGCCCCGAATCGCCAACGGGACTTTCGCATCCAACGTTAAATTAAATATTCACGACTATTTTATATTTACACGCTTAAAAAAACTACTCTAACATGAATTTTCCTCCCAAAACAAAAATTGTATGCACCATCGGACCGGCCTGCAATACACCGCCCATGATAGAAGAACTCATCCATGCGGGAATGAACGTGGCTCGGCTCAATTTTTCTCACGGTTCGTTAGCAGACCACGAAAATAATATAAAAAACATCCGTGAAATCTCTGTGCGCCTGAAAAAGACAATTGCTATTATTCAGGATCTATCAGGACCAAAAATCAGGGTAGGCTCGCTCTCAAAAGGCACTGTTACCCTAAAAGCCAATGACCCGTTCACCCTTACGACGGCGGTTGTTGAAGGAAACGAAAGCATTGCATCGATTACCTATACCGACCTGCCGGACAAGGTCTTTGCCGGAGACACCATTTTCCTCTGCGACGGGGAAATCGAATTAAAGGTTGTCAGCAAAGACCGTGAAAACGTCCATTGCAAGGTGGTTATCGGAGGCTCATTATCGACCAGCAAGGGAATCAATATACCGGGCAGGAGCCTGCCGATACCCTCGCTTACGGAAAAAGACAGAAGAGACCTTGAGTTTGGCATGGAACAAAACGTGGACTATATTGCCTTGTCGTTTGTGAAAAACGTGGACGACGTCCTGGAACTGAAGGAACTTATCCGCAAAAAAGACAAAGATATTCCCATCATCGCCAAGATTGAAAAACACGAAGCGCTCAACCATCTTGAAGATATCACCAAGGCCGCAGCCGCCATAATGGTGGCCCGGGGAGATTTAGGAATAGAGATACCTCTGGAAGAGGTGCCCCTCGCGCAAAAAAATATCATTCACACGGCCAATCGTCACAGCAAACCCGTTATCACAGCCACACAAATGTTAGGCTCCATGGTCAACCACTACCGGCCAACCCGTGCAGAAGTAACCGACGTAGCCAACGCCATTTTTGACGGCACCGACGCCGTTATGCTTTCCGAAGAAACGGCAAAGGGTAGCTATCCCATCGAATCCGTGCGTATGCTAACCAAAATTGCCGGCGAGGTTGAACCTCTTTTGGCAAAGAAGAGCCATGTTAAGTTGCGGCGAACACAGGCCGACCCTATAACAACGCCAGACGCAATAAGCATGGCGACTTGTCAGGTTGCAAACGACCTTGGCACAAAAACCATCATTACCTGCACCCAAACGGGAAGTACCGCGCGGTATATTTCAAAATATCGCCCCAGGCAACACATCCTTGCCGTTACCCCGTCACTCAATACGTGCAGGATGCTTGCCCTCGTATGGGGGGTAATCCCCATCCTTGTCGATTCCATAGAAAGCACGGATGACATGATGCAAAAAAGCATCGGAACTGCGCGAAAGGCCGGCTATATCAGCAAAGGAGAAACACTCGTCATAACGGGCGGCGTCCCCATCGGGGAACCCGGCTCCACGAACTTGTTAAGGGTTTATCATAATAGCTAACGAGATATGGCTGCGGAACAGCCAAAAAAGCTTGGAACCACAGATTTCGGGTTATTACGTTAAGCAAAACAGTTCACAGCAGAGGGCGCGAAGGACGCAGAGAAACAAAGGCGTTAGATAACAGAACAACTGTTGCACTTTTTGCAATAGTTCAAAATGATATTTCCTTTTAGCGTGTCTGTGTTGCATGAATTATTAACTGCGGTTCAAAACAACGGTCACGTGGATTACGGTCACGATTCACGGATATTTCTCGTTTTTTTAAGGACAACGTGTTTTATGATAGTTTCGAAAAGGATTAAAATTCGTAGAGGCAAGGTTGGCAGCGAACAACTGCTTGAACATATCCTGAAATATTTCAAAGATACTCTGAATGGGGACGTGTTGCGGTTTGCAATTATAGGGGCGAGTGGCGCGACTTTGGTTGCAGACGTCTCGATCAGGGTGGAAGACGTAGCGCAAAAAACCAAAAAAGACGGGGGTAAGCGCGCACATGGCTAATCAATTTGTTGTTGCCCATATTATTCCAACGGGCGTAAAGGCGGATATCGGCGGATACGTTGGGGATGCAACGCCCGCAACCAATATGATTGCGGCAATTGCCGACAAGGTGATTTCCCATCCGAACGTGGTAAATGGGGTGGTGCTTAACCTCGCAAGAAAAAACGTCCTCTACGTGGAGGGATACGCCCTGGATATGTTTTTTAAGGGCGAGGTCGAGCTAAAGGAGGTGGAGAGAAACCGGATCGGGGTTGTCCTGGACAAGGGCATTGAGGAAGATGGCTACAACCTGGCCGTCAATACCGTAAACGCATTGCGCACAGTTGGGGGGGTAGAGGTCGTTTGCATGCTCAAGACAAAAAAAGAGGTGCTGGCACGTGCGGTTAAAACAAGGAGCAATTCCTTCGTCGGTGAGATTGCCAATGAAGATGCGCTTATTGACGCCTGCAGGGGTGCAATTAAAAAGGGGGCGCAGGCACTTGCAATTTCTCTCGCAATACAGATACACCTGAAGGACTTGAAGGCGTATTTTGCAGGAAAGGGCGCAAACCCCTACGGAGGGGCTGAGGCTATTATTTCGCATCTTGTCACCGCTACCTTTGGCATACCGGCGGCACATGCACCGCTTTTGAGTAAATACGAGATTTACAAAGAGACACACAGCGGGACGGTTGACCCCAGGGCCGCAGCGGAGGCCATTGGCCCGGCTTATCTCGGATGCGTCTTACAGGGGCTGGACAGGGCACCGCGGCTGGTTGCCAACGGCGGCGACGTGCGCGTTGAGGACGTCGATGCGGTTATCCTTCCCTATACCTGCATGGGCGGTGTTCCCGCGCTGTCCGCGCAAAAGTGGAATATACCCATTATTGCCGTGAAGGAGAACACAACCGTGATGAAGGCAACGCCGGAGGCGTTAAGGATGAAGAACGTTATTGTGGCAGAGAATTACTGGGAGGTTGGCGGGATTCTTGCCGCAATGAAAGAGGGTATCGACCCACGGGAATTAAGAAGGCCCGTAAAAAAATTAACCATTGAATGACCTGCAAGTTTTGAGAGGTCGATACTCAGGCTAAGGAATGTTTTATTACTGAAGTCCCCACTTACCCGCAATTTCTTTTTGCTCTACCGAATTTTCAAACCGGGTTTCGGGGTATTGGGATATATCGGCATTCACAATTCGCTTTGCATATCCTTCCGCCTTCTTCCTGTCTGCCTTCCAAAAGAGGTCTGCCAGCACGGATAAGTTACACAGGTATCTGGGGCTGTCTTCCATCTTTTTTGCATACTCAAGCGCCTTTTCAAGATTACCCCAGAGGAAACGCGGCGTGTGATATGCCGTAAGCGTTCTATAGATACCCGCATAATCATAGGGTTCTTGTGGATTATCAAGCAATTCGGCCTTTTTCAGCGCCTCTTCAAATTCCGACTTTTTGCTCAAAAAGTACAGCTTGCTAATACTTCCATGTTCACCGATATTCTGTGCCATCCAATAATAGCCACCGACGTTGGATGAGTCCGTTTGCACTGCCTTTCGGCCATAATCCTCACCCTTTTCGTACAACGCGGCTTTTTCCTTATTGCTCCGGGTGTGATACGAGGCCAGCTTGAAGCAACACCTGGCAAGTGCAACCAGTACGTGCGCCCGGTTACTGACACAGGAGGCTTCCCCTTGAGGAATTTGCTCCAAAATATTTTCGTAAGCATCTACCGCCGATGTAAGGCTTTCACGGTTCTCTCTGTGCTGGTAAAGCTCACCAGCCTTTACCAATTCTTTATCAATACAAAAGCCATCTTCGGCAAAGGCATATCCCGTAGTTAGGATACCAATACCGACGATGGACAGAAACAGCTTTACTATTTTTTCAGTCATAATTGCTCAGTGTTCCAGGAAAACAACTTCTACTATCGCTTTATATTCCATAGCGGAAATGATGATATGAGTAGTGCCGGGTGAAATGCCTTTGACCGTGAACGTTGCACTGCCAGCCACGTCGGTCACCACCTCCGGCGTAACGGTTGCAACCGTTGGTGAAGTGCTTTTTGCGTCCACCTTCATACCGAAAATCGGTCCCCCCTGCTTATCCAATACCTTGACAAATAGCGTGTGCTCGGAACCGGAATGGACGTTCAGCTTATGGGGGCTTACCACAAGGTTGATCCCTTCCCCATAAGGAGGCGTCTGCGCGCAGGAAACCATAAGTGTGGCACTGAGTAAACAAAACAATATTACATATTTTATACGCATTTTACCTTCACAAAATAGTTAAATTTGGTCGCCTACGGCGACGGCTTTTCGTGTAACGCCAGCCCTCGTGGTCGTCCAATGGCGGGGATGAACCCCCGCGCTACGAGATTATACACCAGGTGGCGCAGGCATACAGCCTGGGTTTTTTTAATAAAAATAACATGCAGGCTGGCAGCCTGCGCTACTCGCGGGGTGAAGCTTGCGCAACCAAAAACCCCCCTATACACTTTAAGTATTCCGCATCCCGCATCCCGCAACCTGCAACCTGCATCGTGCATCGTGCATCTTTTTACCGGATCGTTACCCTGGCATACCCTTGATGCTCACCATATTTATCAGACCAGACAATGCCCACGTCGCAGATAGCTCCCTTTTTCATAGATTTAAGCACGACACCCAGTTCTTCAATAGTATTAATTCGGTATTGTCCAACGTACACCAACACGTGCCCGGCCTCAAAGCCGGCCGTGGCCGCCGGGCTATTTTTCTGCACGCCGGAGATCAACACCCCGCTCTTAACCCACCACAAGTTCAGTTTTTTCGCAAGCTGCGGGGTCAAGTCCTGCACATATAAGCCCAATTTCTCCAATGCAAGATTCTCTACGGAAGGAAGCGGCGCACGTTCAAGGGCAACATCAATCCTGAATTCACGGCCACCGCGTTTAACGTTAATCTGAAGCTTATCCCCGGCATTTTTCTTCAATATATATTTTTCAAAATCCAGGATATCCAGGATTTCTTTTGAGTCTATCTTCGTGATGTAATCCCCTGTTTTAATTTGTGCCTTATCGGCGGGACTCCCTTCCTCAACGGATGAGACAACGATCCCCTTTGAAGCGTCCCCTTGCTCTTCCACCTGAACGCCAAACCAAATCTTGTTAATCTCTCTAAAATTGAAAAGCTTGACAAGTGTTTGTCTGACTTTATCCACGGGGATGGCAAATCCAATACCTTGCGCCTGGTTTACAATTGCGGCATTAATACCAATAAGCTCGCCATCCATGTTAACGAGCGGCCCGCCGCTGTTGCCAGGATTTATCAGCGCGTCCGTCTGAATCATACCATCATATTTAACCTCCCCATATTGGGTATTGAAGGTAATGGTTCGATTCTTTGCGCTCAACACCCCTGTTGTTACGGAGTTTTCCAGGCCAAACGGGTTCCCCAGGGCTATCACGGGTTCACCAATCATAAGGTCTTTGGATGTGCCCATCTTTACGTATGGGAGCGGGGTGGGTGAGTTTATTTTTAGTACCGCAAGGTCACTCATCGGATCGGAACTGATCATGACAGCTTCAAAATCCCTGCCGTCAGACAGCCTCACTTTGATCTTGGATGCGCGGCTCACAACGTGTTCGTTGGTTACAATGTAACCGTCTTCGTCGATAATGACGCCGGAACCTAATGGCCTTTCAACCGTTTGCTTTTGGCTCTGGCCAAAAAATTCATCAAAGTACTGGTCAAAACGATCACTCCTCGAACCGAAGAACGGGTCCACATGCCGCTGGGTAATAAGCCGCTCCGTGCTGATATTGGCGACAGCAGGCTCTACCTTCTCTATCGCTATAACCACCGGGGTTCTGCGGTTTGAGCTCATTTTATTTTCGGCGGCGAAAGCCTTATTGAAGGAGACAATGCCACAGGCTATGAATAGGAAAGGCAATAAAAGCAGAAATGTTTTTTTCATCTGAAGATACCCTAATCCCCCCTAACGCTTCCTGAGAAAAAGGAGTTTAGGGGTTTTTTGCAGTTTTTTATTTACTAACCGTTAACACATTAGCATGTAGGAGCGAAGCATTTGCCTGCATATACGGTAATGGGTCATACCAAAGTTGGCAAACGCTTCGCCCCTACAACGGCTCTACAACAGGCCCGAAGGGCAGAAAGTATATAGCCAGGGGTGAAGCCCCTGGTAAAGAAACAAAAGATAACCAGCCCCGAAGGGGCGACAGAAAAGGACGCACAACATGGCTGAGACACCGATTTTTTCTAAAATTTATTATTGTTTTGATCACGAAAACAAAACATCCTGCCTCC
>CAYJPZ010000160.1:0-8756 GCA_964372185.1 uncultured candidatus Brocadiaceae bacterium | reverse complement strand
AATTTCACCTTTTGGTTGCGGCCAGAGGCCGCGCCAGGTTCATTCGTGGCTAAATGTACTGGTGAATCGATACCTTGTCACCTTTCAAGGAAAAAATCATGAACGACAAAAAAAATGCAGGCTATATTATTATCGTAGTCACTATCATCCTGGTAGCCCTTACTCTCCTGGGAATGGTGTTCCTCAATCTTACCAGCATCGATTTCTCGGCCACCAGTAATTACCGCAATAGTCTCCAGGCGGAAATGGCCGCACGCGCCGGACTCGACTACGCCATCTACGTGCTGAATATGGATAAATACGGTTCCGATACGGTCGTTTACAACAACACCGCATATTGCTATACCGGCACCACCACCCTGGGGTATGATGAAGGGTATGACGCATATACGGAGGAGTGGCTGGGCACCGGGACGGGGAAGATATTCGGCAGCTCTACCGCCCTTACCAATACCGTCGATAATAATGGTGATGGAGTCAATGAATCCAACTGGCTGGATGCGCCTTATGCTTTGGACAGGGGACTAAGGGCGCAGTACGCAATCCTCATTGAGGACGTCGGAGAATCCCGCATTAATATAAATGCAACGGGAAACATAGGCACCGCATCGGGGAGTTTTGTGTACGGCACCGGCGCGACCACTTATGACATACGGTTGCAAGACATCCTGGGCGCCACGGCGGCAACAAACATCATACTGGGAACAACCACCGCGCGTTGTATGCATGGCACGCCGGGTACTGATGCATCACACTACCAGCCGCGAAATCCAACAGGCACCGATAGCCCCTATAACGTCCTTGACGCCGCAGACCTCTGCTTTGGCACGTATACCCAGCCCGGAACGTATAAATCACGGTTGCGCAATATTATCAATAACGAGACCAACTTTCTGAATGTCAGGAAGAACCTCACGATGTATTCGTTTGATGCCCTTATTGCCGATAACGGCGTCGCTAATCTCCTGCTCTCCGATAATAAAAATTACTACCGGTTAAAACTGGACAATTCTGTAGGAGCCGGCAGCGTAACCGCGCAGATGCAGATAGCCGGTTTCAGTCAGGGGACGGCCACGCAGCTTGCCGTTCATATAAAGGATTACATGGATACGGACGTTGATATTACCGCCTACGGTACCCCAACGAAGTATGGCCTGGAGCCGCATCCGTTTATCAATGAGTTATACCATACCGGCACACACTCTTCCCAGTCCCGCCAAAGTCTAGTCGAACTCTACAATCCTTTTGATGTGGCGATTGGGAGCAGTACCATGAGTATCAATGGCTCAACGATGGAATTGCTGTTGAAGACAACCAAGACGCAATACCAGCGCCTTACAGGATGCACCTGGACAGCCGGCGCCGTCACGACAACACTATGTCCGATCGGCACGGCCAGTTTTAGTATACAGCCCAAGGGGTACACCATTTTAGGTTATGGCACCCAAAACACCGCCGTATCCCTGAGCGGCACGCAGGCGGTTACAGGGTTTGATATCTATGACTATGATTCAGACGACGTGCCTATGGCGGTCACCGTTACCCTTATGGGCAGTTCTTCGGCATTAAGCGGCGGGAATTATCTGATTTTGGATGAGGTGCAGCCCAATGCCTATACCAATAGCATACGCGGAGAAGATTGCCTGTGGCTTTTGTATCAATTGATAGAGTATCTCTACTACAAGACATTCTCACCAGGTGTCGGCGAGGACGATAGCGCATTCGAATCGTTGTTAAACAGAACGGGAGAAGGGCAATGGGACGAGGCTTTGGGAACAATAGCACTTGAACACACATCAGAACAATCAGGCCTCAACGCCCTTACCGCCCTCACTTCTAATGAAACAATGATAGGACCGAATGTTTACATTGTTGTATGGAATCCGGGAAGTGATGGAATTTCCGATGCGATTTCCGAACTGACGTCACTCATTAGCGCCACGAGTGGCAACTCACAAATCAATGCCGATACGGAAGCAATAATTATTGCCCAAGCACAGGAACTTATAGACCTGCTTAACGATATGTTGTGTGCCGGTACTCTCAACGTAAGGGCGTCCATCGGTGAAAGAAAGAATCCTCTGATAGAAAGGTCGGATAATTGGGGAACGGCAACAACCCATACCCTCGGAGGGACAAATACCTCTTATGGCTCTGTTACCGCCAGTCAACGGAAACAACTGGTGGTGGCAAACAAAAGCATGATTTCTTTGGGAGAACTTGGACATCTCCTGACCGTAGGATACGGCACACAGTCATCTTACACCGGTAACACGCTCTACGCCACTATGGGAACCGGCACGGTAGATACTGCAAAATTAGACCTCAAAAATAGCCCTGCCACACTTATTCCAAACTATTTCACCATCCTTGACCCGAAAAATGACGCCATCGACGACGACGCCGATGGGGCAATAGGCACGGACACCGGCCTCCAGGCCGACGATATCGATGGGCCAGAAATTCAAGTGCCGGGGCGCATCAACATCAACACCGCTGCTTCAAGCGTATTAGCGGCATTGCCCGGCACCAGCGCCAGCGTATCTTTTGGGTCGTGGAGCGCTGCGGTACAAGCGGCCAAAGGGTACTCACTGATAAGCAAAATCATCGCCGCGCGTCCAATCAGTAACGTTGGAACGATAACGACGATAACGGGTATGGACTATTTCGGCACGGATACTATTGATAATGACGGTGACGGGCTGATCGATGAAAAGGACGAAAAAGACCTCATCTACACCGCCATCTCAAACCTCATTACCACCCACAGCAACGTATTCGCCGTGTACGTAACCGCCCGGATTGTCAATAGCGACGCAACGCAGACCTTCGCCACAAGAAAACTGGCGGCAATTGTTGACCGCTCCGTCACCCCCGTTAAAATACGGTATTTCAGATGGATGACGGAATGGTAACAAAGCAGGAAATGGAAAAGGAAAAACTACGGCGGCTTTCACTTGTAGAACGAAGTGGTACTTCGTTCTATAACCGCGGCTTTTTTATGTAAAGCGAAGAACCTCTTCGCTCTACAAACCGTTTAAAAAAAGGTATAATACGCCATTAATGTTATACAAACAAACCAATAAAAACACACAGGGGTTTACCTTGATAGAGGTACTTATTGCAATTTTTATACTTGCTATTGGTATCTTCGGCGTTATGGCTTTAATCCCTGTGGGCATACGCCAAACGGATACCATTGCAAAAAAAACCATCGTAGCCACTTCGTCTGAAATACCGTTTGCGTACACGTCGTATAAATATCCCGCTGGAAATACCAACGGCAACAATTGCCCGCTTCTTCCCGCGTCGAGATGCAAGCCTTCGATACTGGGCAGAAAGATATGTGTTTTTGGTATGGCTGGCAGCCCAGGCAGATTGATTCAGGATTCTGCGAAGCCAATCGGTTGCCTTTTGGCGTTGTGCCGCTTTTCCTTTTGCCGCCTATTCATGCGATTCCCGCACCCTTTCTATCGCCTTCGCGGGGCATTCTTCAACGCATATCATGCATCCCTTGCAGTTGTCATAATCGGTGACGGGATAGCCGTCTTCGTTAACGGCAATGCAGCCGTCGGGACACCGGGCAACGCAAATCATACATTTCGTGCAGATATCATAATTCCAGACAGGCTTAAACACCCTCCAGTTACCCGTCTTTCTTAACGGTGAATTTTGAATAACGTTTATGGCGGGGCTGGAAATGAGGGCCGGCTCAAAAGGTACCGTCGCCAAAACAGGAGAACCCCTGCCGGCTACAACCCTGGTTTTTATTTTTTGGGGCTGGATTGCGTGAAAACAATGAATGGCGGCCCCGATATTTTTTAAAGTGAAGGCGCTGTCCGTTATAATCTCCGACGTTTCTTTTTCTACTGCCTTCCGCAGTGAGTCCTCCTTGAGATGGGCTATTTTGGCCGCCACGCCTCCGGCAAGGGTGCTCAGGATGGGCTTATCCAGGATAGCGAGGGCAATTTTCGTCAAATCAAGGGTGATTATCTGAGCGGGAATCTTGTATTTGCTTTTTACTTCCTGGGGGTTATGGGTGGTATTTATAAAAACGGCACAATCTTCCCTCAACCCGGATAGCGCATGGGCCTGTGTGTCATTCAACAGCGTTTCATCCATTATTATCACAATATCCGGCTCCGTTATAACGCCCCGTTCAAGGATGGGTTCGCCTGATATGCGTGTAAATGCGGCAATTGGGGCGCCCCTCCTCTCCGCGCCGTAGAGCGGAAAATCCTGGGCATAATACCCTTCAAAGAAGGCTGCGGTACCCAACACCCGGCTCGCTACCTTCGCCCCCTGACCGCCCCTTCCATGAAATCTTACTCTGATCAAGTTGACCGCCTTATAGTATTGCCATGTAAAAACATCTTTTCTGTTCCGTCCACCGGAGTTGCAAACCTGCCGGGCTTTTCTTCACGTCGCTCAATATTTCCTTTCCTTCGGCTCAAACGGGCCTATGTTCACGGGTTTATAGTCGAGCTTTACCCCACCGTCCGTAAAATGGGCCAGGGTATGTTTCAGCCAGTTAGCGTCATTTCTTTTGGGGAAATCCGTACGGAAGTGGGAGCCGCGGCTCTCTTCGCGGGTGATCGCGCCCGCCACCACCGCCTCTGCCACGTCGAGGCTACCTTTGAGTTCCAATGCCCATCCCAGGCTGAGGTTGACCCTCTTGCCGGTGTAGTTTAGCTTGATGCGCGTATATTTTTCCTGTAGGGTTTTTATCGTGTTCAGGGCGTCTTTTAGTTTTGAAGCGTCGCGGAAGATGCCCACGTTGCTGTCCATGATTTTATTGAGGGACGTTTTGACATCCACCGGCGACTCGTTTCCCTCTGATTTGAGCAGCGAGTCTATCCGCTGCTCTGCGCGTTTTGCCGCATCATTGAGCGCGTTGCCGCCTTTTTTCCCGGTCAAACCCTGCGCGTACCGGGCGGCGTTGCCGCCGGCGATTGCGCCAAAAACGATGGTATCCAGGAGAGAGTTGCCGCCGAGCCGGTTTGCCCCATGCACGCTTACACAGGCCGCCTCGCCTGCCACATAAAATCCTTTCACGGTAGTTTCTCCCTCTGTATTGCAATCGACCCCGCCCATCGTATAGTGCTGTCCCGGCTGGATGGGAATGGGGGTGGTGACAGGGTCTACACCGGCGAATTCAATACAAATATCCCGTATTCCCGGCAGTCTTTCAACGATTTTCTTTTCTCCCAGGTGCCTTAGGTCCAGGTGTACGCAAGCATTGTCAAATCCTCCACCGGCCATGATTTCACGCACAATATTTCTTGAAAGAATGTCACGGGGTGCTATTTCCATATCCTTCTTCGAATCATCGTAATTTGCCAAAAAGCGCTCACCTTTGTTGTTTAATAAATAACCGCCTTCGCCACGGCACCCCTCGGTGATTAAAATATTCTTTCCCAGGAGGGTTGTTGGGTGAAACTGGATGAATTCCATGTCTTTTAAGGGTATGCCCGTC
Organism: uncultured candidatus Brocadiaceae bacterium; assembly: GCA_964372185.1. Classification (GTDB taxonomy): domain Bacteria; phylum Planctomycetota; class Brocadiia; order Brocadiales; family Brocadiaceae; genus JACVXV01. The sequence goes on along the minus strand of CAYJPZ010000160.1, from coordinate 3,280 downwards.
CAATAAGGTATGGCTATTCCCATACCGGTATTGATGAGGGCATTTGTGCTGTTTCCATACATACGCCCTGCGCCTCCCGTGGCAAAAATTACCCCACCTGCCTGAAAAGCCTCCAGGCGTCCGGTAACCATATCCATCGCTATTACGCCCACGCAGGCGCCATCCTCGACCACCAGGTCGGTCACCAGCCATTCTTCGTAAACGACCATCTCGTTGCGTTCTGAGGCGTGTTTTAGTTTTATGGTTTGCTGATATAAGGTGTGTAAAAGGGCATGGCCCGTCTTGTCCGCCGCGTAACAGGCGCGTGGAAATCCGGCGCCGCCAAATGGCCTTTGGGCGATTTTTCCTTCGGTTGTGCGGCTGAAAGGGCAGCCCCAGTGTTCCATTTCGACGACACGCCGGGCGGCGTCTTTTGTCATACGGATAACGGCGTCCTGGTCTGCCAGGTAGTCGCCCCCTTTGACCGTGTCAAGGGCGTGCTTCTCCCAATTATCACTGCCGCCCCGCGGATGATTACCCAACGACGCATTAATTCCCCCCTGAGCGGCGACGGAATGAGACCGTATCGGATGCACCTTGGAAATAATGGCAACCTTGACGTTATTACGGTTCAGCTCAATGGCGGCCCTTAGGCCTGCTAAGCCTCCGCCAACAACAATAGCATCGTGGTAAATCATAAACAAAAAATATCATCAAATACCGCTTATGTCAACAACAGAGATTTTTATCAAAGGCCTTTTTTCGTTGAATGTTAGTCTTCCGCGAAAACGCATAGATAATTGTTTGCGATATATATTTGTTTTTGTTAAACTAAAGCGTTGTTATTTTGTGATGTCATTTAACGTATAGGAATTTCAATGCAGCAGTAGGGCGACCCTTTAGGGTTGCAACCACTGGTGCGTATTCAGGGTGTCGTCTTCTCGTTCCCAAGCCGGAGCTTGGGGACGAGAGAATGTGGCAAGTTTGTGGAATAGCAAGGAGATATTGGAAATGCAAAGAAAAAAAATATGTGGCTAGGGTATTTTGAAGAATATCCAGACTACCAGACACAGGGGGAATCACTTGAAGAATTAAAAGAAAATTTAAAAGATATTTATCAGGAATTAACGAGTGGCAGCGTTCCATGCGTACGCAAGATTGCTGAACTTGAAGCTTGAAAACGAAACATCTTGATAGGGAGTATCACTATTCATGAAAAAGAAACTTTTTGTATTATTGAGTATGCTTTTGTTGTTCTTTACGTTGGGCGCTAATAACCCCGATGATAAGGGGGGCGCGCAAGACGTTGTGCGGGAATTGAGTGATTTCCAAAATGCCCTTTTAAACTGGATGAAGGGTTTTGATTCCATAAAAAACCAGTTTTCGACATTTCAAAAAGAGGTGGAGCAAAGCCTCGCGCCTTTGAAGGAGTTTGACAAAACAATAAAGGGAACAGAAGAAAAAATGAACACCGTGCTTGCCAAAATCGATATCGTGGAAAAATCTTCCTCTGTTGCCGAGATTAAGCAACTGATTGAGGCATTTGGCAAGACCTTTGATGTGTTTAAAAAGAACATGTCTGACCTAACCAAACGCATTGAAGACCAGGAAGTAAAAAATGCCGTTCTGGAAAAAAGGGTCATGGAAACGCAAAAACCGATAGAACCCATCAAAAAGGCTCTTGAGGACTTGAGTAAAGTGGTTACCGAGAAAGTAAATGAGCAGGAGAAAAGAATTGTTGCCGCGGAAGACATTTTTAAAACCCGCGTGGCTTCCCTGGAAGCCGCAACAAAAAACTTTGAGGGACAGATGAAGGTGCTTGCTGATTTGGAGGCACGGACAAAAAAATTGGAGAAAGGCGGCTTTACCGTTGCTGCTACGGCAACTCCAGCGCCCACCCCAGCCCCACAGACGTCGGCGGGGACGGAAACCGCAGCGGCCGTGGCAGCGACGGCAACCGGCACAGAGACTGTTGAGGTCGTAAAGGAGCAACGCGTCGTCACACCGGAGGAAGAGGGGTTCAAGGATATAGGCGACGGCTTTTATTTGCGAAACGCAAACGTCTCCCAATTCGGCTCTTCTTCGCAGATTAAGGGCGAGATTAAAAACGTAGCAGAAAAAGACCGAAGTATTGCGACGTTTGTAATCAGGGTATTTAATGCCTCCGACGTCGTCTTGTTTTCTCAGGATTTTTCGATTAAAACATTTAAAAGCGGTGAGGTAAGAAATTTCAGCGAAATCATATCCGGTTACACACCGCTGGATATTGCAAAATATGAGGTAATAACGAAAAGGAGATATTAAAGCTTGGTTATCAAAAATAGTTTTAAAATCTGTTTTATAGCGTGCCTTTTTTGTATTCAGATGGCCACGGGATTATTTGCGGCGGAAGAAAAGTATCCTGATATGGTATTAATACCGGCAGGGGAGTTTTCTATGGGTGAGAATACACGCTATAATTGGACCTTTATGCTGGCGTATAACATTTACGACGGACCGGAGCACATGGTCTATCTGGATAACTATTATATCGACAAATATGAAGTGACCAACGAGCAGTACAAAAAATTTGTCGATCAAACGGGTTACCGGATACCGAGATGCTGGAATGATTCCCGGTTCAACCGGCCAAATCAGCCAGTTGTGGGCGTCGAGTGGGATGATGCGGACGCTTATGCAAAATGGGCAGGGAAGCGGTTGCCGACGGAGGCGGAATGGGAGAAGGCGGCACGTGGCACGGACAGGCGGTTGTGGCCGTGGGGTAATAAATTTGATAAGACCAAGTGCAACGTGTGGGAATCCGGTGAAGCCGGACTGCGGGATACAAAACCGGTAGGGTCATTCGAAGGCGGCAAAAGTCCTTATGGGTGTTACGATATGGCCGGAAATGCGTGGGAGTGGTGTGCCGACTATTATGATCAGAATTACTACATGGCTTCCTCTTCAAAGAATCCCACAGGGCCGGAAACCGGACAACAGCGGGTTATTCGGGGTGGTGCGTTTCTTTACTTCGGCCACTATGCCCGATGTGCCGCACGTTATCGGGTGCCTCCGTTTGCGCAAAGCCCGCAAATAGGCTTCCGTTGCGCGAAGACGCCTGACGTCGAAACCAAGCCTCACTCAAACCAGCCTTAAGAAAGGGAAGATTGTACTTGGCCTCATCCGCAGAATCTGTGGGTAAGTACAGGTTCCGGCAAATTACCAAGCGTATGATACAAGGCTGTTTGCAGGCAATTGAGTGATTTATAACTATGGGGCTGTAAAATAATAACATTTAAATGTTTGTTTATTTTTTTCAGAA
>CAYJPZ010000159.1:6055-8778 GCA_964372185.1 uncultured candidatus Brocadiaceae bacterium | reverse complement strand
CATTAATGAAAGTAATTTTGTTGGATAAAGTGCAAAAGAAGCATGAACTTACAGATGATGCGATTTCTTTATTACGCAGAGAAAAACTGATAGAAGGTAGAAAACCAAATATTTTTATATCTGCAAATGTAGCTAAATTAACAGGCAAACAAGTCTTGTATACAAAACGGAAACCATTTGAAAAACAAAAGCTCAAAGACTGGGTATTGAAATTTCTTGACGAACATCAGCAGGCAAACCGCAAGCAAATTGACGAATTACTGTGGAATTTATTACCAGAAGATTGGACAACAACAAGAAAGAAGAATAAAGTCGCAAATTTGCTTTCTGAAATGAAAAGAGAAGGATATATTTCAAATAAGGGCAAGGCTAATCCTCCTTGTTGGGTCAGGAATGTCTAATAAATCCTTTAACTTGGCGGAGATTATTAGACTTTTTATTAGACTTTTATTAGAACAAAAAGTATAAACAACTACTAATCAATGAGTTGTGATTAAGTTTAACATTGCTTAGTCCAGTATTTTATTTTCAATATTAGATACTTGTTAACAGGTTAACCTGTTTTTTAATACATTTACAATATAGATTTTCATGACAGCATTAATATAAGAATGCATATAGGCTGAATAATTCATGTTGTGCATAAAATATTATGAATGAAATACCTGGTGTAACTCATCTTTCCTGTCAATCATTTGGTGGGATGAAAACCCGTGCAGGCTTCGCAAAATACCATTTACTAGCTGCTCAGGATGCTGCGTGCACAGCAAACGTAATAGAAAACAAGTATAAATCAGCAGTCCCTCCACAAAACGATCTCGATTTATACTTTTCCCAGATTTCAACCGCTATCATTTGTTCTGTCGCGGCCTTAGAATCAAATATTAATGAATATATTATTGACCATAAAGAGCATATTGACAAAGCTCCTGTAATTTCTGAATCTGAAATTCTCAAGAAATATAATAGATATTTCATGAAATATGATAAAGTTCTCCAAAAATATGTCCTCAATAACAAGGAACTTTCAAAAGTGCTATTAAAAAACACGGATCTTATTTTCAAATATGACATTGTTTGGTTTATTAAAAAAAACGACCTTTTACCTGAAAATACACTCACACAAGACATTAGATATTTAACAGAACTACGCAATGCTTTAACGCATTTTACCCCTGAATGGAGTGATGCTCTTTTAAAGCATGTAGATTTAGAAAAAGACAGAAAAAATCGTTTCACTTTAAATCCTTTTTATGCTCAGGGTAGTTTGTTTTTTCCTTATCGTTGTCTAAGTGCCTCATGTGCCATGTGGTCTTGCAAAGTAAGCAATGAATTTTTAGCGTTATTTAAATCATTATAACCGCTGATAAGATAAAACAATTTCCTTCTTCTCCAAAACAGTCTATAACCAAAAGCTTCTGTTTTTAGAAAAATACAGGGCGAACCCCCTGTATTTCCTGGTTTAAGCATCGAAAACCCGACTTGTTTGGCTATATGTTAAGAACCCTTGAAAGGGAGTACAGGGTCAGACATTCATATTTTGAATTACAGGATGCAGAAGAAGTATGTCAGAACAAAAACAATGAAAGTAATAGTTCACCGCTCGTTTCCTGTTTCTCGATATCGTAAAAAGAGGGGGTTAATATGAAGAACATGGAATTAAGTATACTTATTAACAGTTTAAAAGCGCAGGTTAGCGTGTTAGAGGCAAAGATGAAGGATATCCATAAGGTCGCTAAACCTAAAAAATTAGCAGATTTTTATGGGATTTTTGCAGGATTTGGAGAAACCTCTGAGGATGAGATTAAAGCAGTTGAGTTTAAATTAATTGTATATCCGCTTGATGAAGAGGTTGTTTCCAGAATACCAACGGTGCTTGATATTCACGATGCTATAATTGTTGCCACTTTCAGGAAAATAGAAAGGAGATAAACAATGAAAAAGCTTAGGACAAAAGTACAAGAATACCATTCAATAGAAGAGTATTTTAAAAGGTTCTATCCGGAATCGTATAAGAAAGAATTGCTTGAGATTCGCGACCCTAACACGCTTGGCACTATTCTGGCGAGAGAGTCGTTAAAAAAACTTAAAAATCTAATGCAAAAACAGAAACTGTGCATTTAAGACGCAAACATGTAATAGACAAGTCATTCATTATCAGCCAGCGATTTTCATTTATAAAGATAAGTTCTTGCAAAATATCTCTAATAAACAAACAAATAATAATCCCGTAGAGACGCAAGTAGAGACGCAAGATTTTGCGTCTCTACAACAACAAAACACGTCGCTACAAAGCGAATCGGCACAATTTCCCAATTTTCCGAACAGACGCAAGGTTTTGCGTCTCTACACGGCATCAACAGAACACCAGAATGAACACAATAAAATATAAAAACAAATACCGTATTGAAACAACCAGATTAAAATGTTGGGATTATGGAGCAAACGGTTATTATTTTGTTACGATTTGTGTCAAAAACCATGGATACGTTTTGGGTTCCATCGAAAACGGCGAAATGATCTTATCGGATATTGGCAGGATGACACATCAATGTTGGCAGGAAATCCCGGCACATTTCCCATTTACACGCATTGATGAATTTGTTGTTATGCCTAACCATATTCATGGCATAATTGTAATTGACAAACCATTCACCGTAGAGACGCAAAATCTTGCGTCTCTACAACAAAACGAATCGGCACAATTCGCTGAACAGACGCAA
>CAYJPZ010000159.1:0-5955 GCA_964372185.1 uncultured candidatus Brocadiaceae bacterium | reverse complement strand
AAATCTTGCGTCTCTACAACAAAACGAATCGGCACAATTCGCTGAACAGACGCAAAATCTTGCGTCTCTACAACAAAACGAATCGGCACAATTCGCTGAACAGACGCAAAATCTTGCGTCTCTACAACAAAATATTGTGGAATCACCGAAAAATCAATTTGGTCCACAATCAAAAAATTTGGCCTCCATTGTACGTGGGTACAAAATCGGTGTTAAAAAATGGGCAACGATGAACAATACGTCTTTTCAATGGCAATCAAGGTTTCATGAACACATCATCCGCAACGAACCTGAATTGAATAAAATACGTGAATACATTATCAATAATCCTTTGAACTGGAAGGCGGACGAAAACTATAAAAATTAACAATAACATCTATTGTGCCAAACAAAAAGACGCCGACACCGCCACCCTTGAAAAGCAGATTGACGAGATGGTTTACAAACTTTACGGTCTTACCTATGAAGAAGTAAAAATCATATCTCCTGAGTTTACCATGAGCGAGGCAGGGTATGAGTCATTTGAAGTAAGATAAAAACTACTCATGTTAGATGCTTGTTGACAGAACAACCTGTTTTAATATACATTCACAATACAAATTTTCACGACAGCCGTAACATTAAGAACGCATATAGGCGGTATAATTCATATTGGGTTGCTATCGGTAATATGAGCCATGAAAAAAGGAGGGTTTTGGTATGCAGGATTTTGTCAAATTTAGCAGTACTAATCAGGCTGTAGAGATATTCGGTACCCACTTTGTGGGGGTTAATGCAGAGAATGGAAAAAAGTTCTTGTTCTCCCTCGTGTTTGTCGTTGCCGCTCTTCTGCTGGGGCGATTGCTCCAGTTTTTGTCGAGTTTCATACTCCGCAGCCATCGCTTTGAGCGAATCAAGTTCTGGGCGCGCCAGGCGATCCGGCTAGCCACAGCGGCGCTGGTGGTTATCGGCATAATCTCCTTCTGGTTCGATGACCCTACCCGTCTGGCTACAGCCCTGGGACTGGTGACCGCCGGCCTGGCATTTGCCTTTCAGAAGCTCCTGACATCGGCAGCAGGCTACTTTGTTATCCTGCGGGGCAAGATTTTTAACGTTGGCGACCGGATAGTGATGGGCAATGTGCGCGGCGACGTTATTGCCCTGGGCTTTACCCAAACAACCGTTATGGAGATGGGGCAGCCACCCTCGGTACAGAACGCAGACCCATCGACGTGGGTGCAGAGCAGGCAGTATACGGGTCGTATAGTCACGTTCAGTAATGCCCGAATCTTCGATGAGCCGGTATACAACTATACGCGCGAATTTCCCTATTTGTGGGAGGAGATGGTCATCCCTATTTCCTACGCCTCCGATCGCGCCCGTACCGAGCGCATCATGCTGGATGCCGCCGGACGCCACACCGTATCACTCAACGAGCTAAGCGAGGAGGCAATCCAGGAGATGCAGCGACGCTACCTCCTGAAGCCCGCCGACATCCGGCCTCGTGTGTATTACCGTCTGACCGACAACTGGCTGGAACTGACCGTGCGTTTCATTGTCAAAGATCACGGGATTCGCGAACAGAAGGATGCCATGAGCCGTGAAATTCTCCATGCACTGAATGAAGCCGGTATCGGCATTGCTTCAGCCACATTAGAGATCGTCGGCCTGCCACCACTCCAAATCAAGGATGGAATTCGGTGTGAGTAAGGGGTTTGTTGAAATAAGTCCAGAGGCCATGGTCAGACCTTCATATTTCAATTACAGGAGGCAGCGAGGCGATTGTGCCTTATTTTATCATAGTCGTTCAGGCAATATGTATTTGGAATCATGCAGGTTTCAAAACACCATCCTATCAAGACCCTACAACTAACAATGCACATTGGCTTGCAATAGACTTTAAACCTATAAAGACCTTTGAGACTCCGATCTCATTAGGGCAAATCAAGACAGAACCAACTTTACAAGGCATCGGACTCATCAAACAACCGAGATTATCAATAATAAGATTATCAAAGAATGAATTTGAAAAGATTATAAATTTAGTAAATTTAAAATCATAGAACCTGAGTTTACAAAGAACTCTCAGACCCAAAACATCCGGTAAGCGTGGCGATGGCGAAAATGCAGGAGATACCAGTGGTAAAACTCATTGAAGGGAAGAAGTAGCAGATGACTCAAACAGAGTTGCATAAATTATTACTTGAGCTATGCGCCCAACCACAGGAAGAGCATTGGCTGGAATTCAAGCACAACTATGTCCCTCATGATGAAATCGGAGAATATATTTCTGCTCTGTCCAACGGGGCAACTATCAGCAACAAACCGTTTGGTTATCTGGTATTTATATGACTTTAAAGGTGTTTAAAATAATCAATAATTTTTCTCCACTCTCCCCATCGCTGAATTGGAATTTTTTATGAAAGATAATCGTGCCTTTATCCATTAAAAGCCTTTATAATTTCCTCTCTTTCTTTCATCCTGGCCTTTGCCTCTTCGATGTTTAAAGATTTTTCAGTATCATCAATGGCAAGTAAATAATCAATTCTTTTTTTCAACCCTTTTTCTTTTATTGTTTTATCCCAAGGGTGATTAGGTAAGTGCGACGCCTCTACCATAATAGTTAGTATTTTTTAAGAAATAAATTATAGCGTTTAATAATTTTTCTCTGTTATGGTTAATAAGCATATTTTATCTTTTTTCTAGTGGTGTTTTTTAATAAGTTCTAGCGTTTCTATAGTATACTACCATATACTAGCTGTGGCAGCTTTTTAAATTTTCGTTCTCTTGTTTAAGCTTTTGGTCTTATCCATAGAGGCTATTAACAAACTACCCCTTGTGGTAACTGTAGTTGTCGGGACAAAAGGTGAAAACATTTCCCATGATTATCCCACAAACGTTCGTGTGCCACCATCGGAAAGTGACTTACCAATGGAAACAGTATTCCTTAATGCGCGTATTTGAAAATGTCAGCAACTTTTTTTTGAAGGCCAACCTGAATATTATTTCGAGAGGATGACGCTTATGGAAGAACATATTATGCCTATCGAGGACCTGTGCCTCAGCCAAGAGGAACGACAACTCCGCAAGGACTACCTGCAATTTACCGGGCAAGACGTGTCTCTCCTGAAAGAGTTAAATGGGCTTATTCACCGGCACGCCGATGCCATTATAGACAAGTTTTACCGCCATCTCCTCCTGTTCAAAGAAACCAGAGCCTTTATACCGGACGAAGAAACCCTCAAAAAGGTCAAGCTCACACAAAAGGAATATCTCCTTATGCTGACCGGCGGGCAGTATGATGAAGACTACTTCAAACACCGCTTAAATGTCGGAAAGGTACACGACCGTATAGACCTGCACCCCAACTGGTACCTCGGCGCCTATTGCTTATACCACCGGCTTCTCTATACCCTCGTTGTTGAGACGTACAAGGACCAGCCCGACAAGATACTGTCGTACATCCTCGTCCTTGATAAGATCATGAACCTGGACATGCAACTGGCTATGGACACCTACATGCACAGCTATAACGCCGCGTTGCAGGAAAAGGTGCGGCTGACCGAGATACAAAACAGGAGGATTGAGGCCGCGAATAAGGCCAAGAGCGAATTTCTGGCCAACATGTCCCATGAACTGCGCACCCCGCTCAATGCAATTATCGGTTTCTCCGAGGTGCTTCGGGACAAGATATGTGGCGATTTGAATGACGAGCAGGTGGAATTTGTTACAGACATACACAGCAGCGGCAAACACCTCCTGCAGATGATCAACGATATTTTAGACCTTTCAAAGATAGAATCCGGCAAACTGGAGTTAAAATGCGAAGAATTCGAGGTGCGCAAGACGGTAGAAGACGTCTTGATTACCTTGAAGGGACTTGCCGATAAGAAGTCGTTGAAAATTGAAACGGTACTTCAACACCCAGTCGATCTCCTCTACGCGGACCCCGTCAAGTTCAAGCAGATGTTGTATAATCTGCTTTCTAATGCAATCAAATTTACGCCGGAAAAAGGCGTTATTACCGTTTCCACCAAATCGCTCAGGAAAGACCGGGATTTTATTGAGGTGCGGGTCACCGATACGGGAATCGGCATTGCGCCGGAAGATTACTCAAAAATATTCGTGGAGTTTAAACAACTGGATAGTTCCTACTCCCGCAAGTATGAAGGCACAGGGTTGGGTCTCGCCCTTACCAAAAAATTGGTTGAGATGCACGGCGGCGCGATTGGGTTTGAGAGTAAGGCCGGGGCCGGCAGCGCCTTTTATTTTACCCTGCCGGTTAATCTGCCTGCGCAGAAGGATGCGGCGCGTTCATCTGAAGAGACTGCCGACAGGAAAACGATACTGGTGGTGGAAGACGACCAGAAGACGAGCAAATTGCTCTGTGCTTTTTTACATAATGCAGGCTATCACACCATTACGGCCTTTGATGGTGAAGAGGCGGTGCGGAAGGCCAAAACAGGTAAACCGTTCGCCATTACCCTGGACGTGATGCTCCCCAAGAAAGACGGCTGGGAGGTGCTGAAAGAAATCAAGGAGGACAAGGATATCAAAAACATTCCCGTCCTGGTAATCTCTATCGTGGATGACAAAGATATCGGTTTTGGGCTGGGGGCTACCGACTATCTGACGAAACCCGTAAGCCGAAACGACCTGCTTTCAAAACTAAACGCCTGCGGATTGACACTGCCCGCCAGCAAGCCGGAGACCCGTGTGCTTGTCATCGATGACGAACCGAACTCGGTGGAACTGTTTAGCGCCATCCTGACATCGGAAGGGTACCAGGTTTTCAAGGCGTATGGCGGTAAGGCGGGCATTGAAGGCGTTATTCAACACAAGCCCAACTTGATCCTCCTGGACCTGATCATGCCGGAAGTAAACGGGTTTGACGTAATCGACACGTTAAAATCATCGCCGGAAACCAGCGCCATTCCCATTATTGTGATTACCTCCATGGATTTGACCCGGGAAGATAAGGAAAAGCTTAACCACTATGTGTCCCTTGTCGTAAAAAAGGGGACGTATTCAAACGAGCGCTTCCTGAAAGACATCGCAGCCCTGAGGAAGACCTGAATCATTAGATTAACACATCCTCCAGTATTCCCCTCCTGGGAGGGGTGGTTTGTCCTATTGCATTACCATTGTATATCTTATAATCATACCTGCCCGCTCCGTTTGAGCGATAGGTTGTGTATGGCCCGTCACATTCTTTGCTTGATCAATCGCTGCCAAAATAACTCTTCTGCTGAAATGAGCCTGGCAATGTAGGCGTCATCCCGCTTGATTAGGAGATGGACTTCGGGGTGCAGGGGTAGATAGCAGAAGAAGTCTATGCAGGACAAGCCGGTTACGGCCAGTATGTGCTGCAACTGCCCGGCGTAATAAATGGGTACCTGCCGGGTAGCGGCCGTTTTCCTGTAAACACTCTCTCCACATTTAATTTCTACGACTGCGCTTCCGTTTAGCGCCAAGCCATCCACGCTGGCGCGCTGCCATGTATACCTGGCGCTTTGTAAGCACGCAGGTTCAACGCGAACCTTGCTAATAAGTTCGTACCTTTTTCTCGCTTCCGGCTCTAATGCCGTTCCGCGCGCCGTAGCTGCATTACCGGCGAATTTCTTTGCAATGCCGAGTTTTTCCGACATGAGGAGTTCGGCGCTTTTCCACGGGTTCTCCGCCATTATCGCCGGGGCGTCTGAAGCCCCGATACCATTGCTGCGCCACTCATGCCACTCGGCAGTTCCTTGTTGAAGTTGTATGACGGAGTATTCGTTGCTCATCGTTTTCTTTCATGCCTGAAAAATAGTATACAAACCGGTATATCCTGCCAAAGCGGGATTTTCGGAGAAAAAGTAAATGGTGTTCCGGGATTACCGTATTCAAAACGGCTTCTCAAAACCCTCACGGACGACACGATTTGTTATTGCCGGATTTTAAACCATTTAGCATAACCTTGTCAATGTGATATTGGGC
>CAYJPZ010000158.1:0-8855 GCA_964372185.1 uncultured candidatus Brocadiaceae bacterium | reverse complement strand
GGTCTGAAGTCTTGTCTTGTTACATAATTCAGGCCGGAAAATACAAAAGAGGGGTGAATGAATTCGTTCGAACTTTCAAAATGTGCGGCGTTTAACCTACCAAACCGGTTAACCATGATGCGGTTTGTGCTATCCATCATTTTCTTTGCTTTCTTATCGTACCGTTGGTATGACATCGCCTTTTATTCCTATTTACTGGCGTGGATTACGGATTGGCTGGACGGCTATCTAGCCAGGAAAAAGGGCCTTTTGACGGATTTTGGACGTATTGCGGACCCCTTTGTCGATAAGATCATCGTCTGTGGCGGGTTTATCTTACTCATACAGCACGCAAATGGCATTATTCCGTCGTGGATGGTGGTGGTGATCGTTGCCAGGGAATTTCTGGTAAACAGTATCAGAAGCTACTCTGAATCGAAGGGGATTGAGTTTGGTGCCACGATATGGGGAAAGGCAAAGATGTTTATTCAATCCCTCACCATCAGCCTGATCCTCCTCTTCTATGCTTATCTTCAGTGTTTTGAGGTAATCAAACTGGCGATCGTTGTTATGTTGTGGATGACCGTGATTATTACCCTGGTTTCCGGGATTAAATACCTGGTTAAGGCAGGGCCTTCGTTACTGATGAAGTAGGGGTGGATAGGCTGTGGAAACCATCGTTTTTCCTGAAATGCTGCCTGACCAAGAGAAAGCCAAAGTTTTTACCGTTGCTGCTGAACCGGTATTATTATAATTTTACCTTCAACACAAGTACCACAACGGCCAATACCATGCCAAGTACAATGCGGTAATAGCCAAACCATTTAAAGCCATACCGCTGTAGGAATGAGATAAAGGACTTGATGGCAAACAGCGCCACAACGAATGCCACAAAGGTTCCCAACAACAATAATAACGCGTCATCGACGTGAATCGTCTTATGAGAATCCATGAGCTTTTTTGCGCTGGCGCCCAGCATGGTCGGCACCGCAAGGAAAAAGGAAAATTCAGCGGCGTTTTTCCTGTTGAGGCCGACAACCATTCCCCCAATGATAGTGGCCGCAGACCTCGATATACCGGGTACCATTGCAATACATTGAAAGCAACCGATTTTAAATGCCTGGAACCATGTCATCTCTTGTTCTTCCGTGCCTTCCGCATTTTTAAACCATTTGTCAACAAAGATCAGGATAATTCCTCCGGCGAAGAGAGAAATAATTACGACCCATATATTGGATAACAAGCAGTCAATGTAGTCGTTCAGAATAAAACCTGCAATTGCCGCCGGGAGAAATGCAACGGCCAGTTTCAGATAAAACCGGAAAGAGGTCAGAAATTTACGCCAGTAAATCACCACTACCGACAAAATAGCGCCCAGTTGAATGACGATTTCAAAATTCTTCGTAAGGGGGTTTTCACTGATACCCATGAATGAGGATGCAATTATCATGTGTCCCGTGGATGACACCGGTAAAAACTCCGTAATGCCCTCGATTACCGCGAGGATTAATGCCGCAAGGTACGTCATGGCTCTCTCTTTCGTAGCGTATTCTTCTGAATAAGTCCGGGACTGTTTTCTACAGCAGCCCTATTTTTTCGTCAAATCCACACATTATATTCATATTTTGCACTGCCTGGCCTGAAGCGCCTTTGATGAGATTGTCGATGGCGGAAAGGATAACGATGCGATTTTCGGTGGCCTTCACGGCAATATCGCAAAAGTTGGTATATGCCACGTCTTTTGTCCTGGGAACCTCTTGCCCCTCTTTTAGGCGAATAAAAGGCTCTTTACCATACCATTCCGTGTAAAGTTCAAATACCTCTTCGTTGCGCAAGGATAAGGCTCCGCCGGTTACTGCTTTTCTCGGTTTGGCGTAGATGGTGCAAAGAATGCCGCGAGTCATCGGGATAAGGTGGGGGACAAATTGTATGGACACCTTTTGATGCGTCTTAAGGGACAGGATATGTTCTATTTCCGGGCTGTGGCGATGCCCTCCAACGCTATACGCCTCGATGTTCTCATTGCATTCACAATAGTGGGTGTCTTCCTTCGGTTCGCGTCCGCGCCCTGATACCCCCGATTTGGCGTCTACAATAATATCCTCCGGGTAAATGAGTCCTTTTGTAAGCAATGGAGCTAATGCGAGGATTGTTGCCGTAGTGTAGCAGCCGGGATTGCCCACCAGTGAGGTCTTTTTAATTTCATCCCGAAAAAGCTCCGGCAGGCCGTAAACGGCCGTTTCTATGCCGTTGCTATCCGTATGCTGCGCCTTGTACCATTTTTCGTAAAGCGATTTATCACGAAAACGGTAATCGGCGCTGAAATCAATGACCTTAATCCCGTTTTTCGTAAACAATGGAACATACTGCATGGAGACGGTTGGTGGCAGGGTAATAAAGGCAAGGTCAATATTGTTGGGGATATCTTTTGGATCTATCGTTGTACAGGGTAAATCCAGGATATGCTTTAGAGAAGGAAATATGTCTGAGATTTTGGGATTATCCGTTTTCCGGACGCCAAGATAGGTGATTTTTACCTTTGGGTGCCGTAGAAGGATTTTTATGAGTTCAAGGCTGGTATAAGCCGTGGCGCCGATAATTCCTATTTTTAACAAAGCGGTGTTTCCCATCCAAATCCGTATTAAATCTGCTATAAAGAGGTTTAGCCGGGTAGGTTGGGTTGAACGTAAGTGAAGCTCAATACCAACCATTCATGGCATTAAAAATCTGTCGGGTTTCGAGCTTCAACCCACCTTGCCAAGTTTAAATTTACGTTATATGGTTTCTGAGGCACATTACCAATATTAAACCATAATTTCTAAAAAAATGAACGGTAAAAATAAATTTTTGCGAAGAACGTTAAAATAGCATATCGATAATAGTTTACCGCTACCGTCATGCTTTTTTCCGTGTTTTATGAAGGCAGGCAATGTCTGCCCTACATGGCGGATTGCTCTGGTAGACTTTGACGTTATCCTGGCCGCAGGACTAATTTCTGTTTATTATTTGCGCATATTTATGATAGAATTAAAAATGAAAAGAACAACAGTCACCACCGTTTTCACAGGTTGTTACAAATAAAAACCGTAACAGCCCCACCGGTACCAAAGATGCCTGAAATATGAGCACCTCTACCATTTAAGGGTTGTTATTCAGTGCAAGGTCTGGTATTACATTGTATTCTATCTTTTCTGTTGCTAGAATCGGGGATTATTTGCAATGAAAAAATTGAAAATATACTTAATTTTAATTGTATTGGCGGTTAGTTTCGGGTTTCTGGATTATACAATAGCGGATGAAGGCGCCAATGCGAACGATGTTGATAAGGTTGAGAAACCCGCTGAAAAACCGAAAATATCCTTTGAAAAACAAGTATATGCTTTTGGTAAGATTTACGTAGGAGAGGTAGTTACGTATAAGTTTAAATTTCAAAACGCAGGGAAAGGGGAGTTGATAATAAACAGTGTCAAGACTTCCTGCGGATGCACTGCCGCATTGGTATCGAAGGATAAACTACTCAGCAATGAGTGCGGTGAGATAGATGTAAAGTTTAATCCGGGAAAATTCGTGGGCAAGGTTTCAAAGACGGTCACGGTAAATTCAAACGACCCCGAAACGCCCACGTATAAGCTGACGATTTCAGGTGATATAATTGAGGAGGTTGTTGTTAATCCACGGCGGATTAACTTTGGAACCAGCCGAAAAGGGGATTCGGTTACAAAGACATTAGAAATTAAAACGCTGCCGGGTCTGAATATCCAAGTAACGAAGGTAGAGTCCCCCAGCCCGTACATAACTATTTCTAAGGATAAGGACGGCGAGGATGGTTCCTGTGTTTATCAGATAACGTTCAACAAATATGACTATATCGGAAATTATAACGGAATGATCTTTGTGTACACGTCCGGCTCCAGGCAGGAAAGGATAGACGTCCCATTTTCCGGCGATGCTGTTGGAGACATAACTTTTTATCCTGAAGCGGTGTCCTTTGGCAGTCTTAAACAATATCTGGAGGCGAAAAGGACTGTAATTATTAATCTGTTAATTAGTGACGTGAAAATAGAAAAGGTTGAAGTATATCCCGATTTCATAAAGCACGCGCTGTCCGATTTAAATAAAAAGAGTAAACGGCTGGAGGTTATCCTGGGTGACAATCGTCCCATCGGGAAAATTACCGGTGGAATAAAGATCTATACCACGAGTAACGTTCAACCGGTTATCAGTATTCCGATTAATGGAGAGGTTAGAGAATAAGGGATACCATTCTCGTTTTTTAATTGAAGTAAAATATATTTTCAATTCAGAAATCCGGAGCAAACATGGTATGTGCCTCCGGCGGTTGTGAAGGGGAAATTACTATGACAAAGAAAGAAATGGAAAAAGGGTTCAAAGAGATATGGGCCCTTTATAGAGAAACGGATAAAAGATTTAAGGAGACGGATAAAAGATTTAAAGAAACGGATAAAAAAATTGAAAACACCTTAAAGGTCGTTGGCGACCTTACCGGCAAGTGGAGTAAATTTGTTGAGGGACTGATTGCGCCCGCGGTAGAAAAGCTATTTAAGGCGCGAGGTATTGTAGTAGATAAAGTATATCAAAGGATAAAGACTCACAGGAATGGAAGCGACATGGAAATAGATATTTTGGCAGTTGATGGAAAATATGCGGTGCTCGTGGAGGCAAAAAGCACTTTAAAAATAGAGGACGTGCAGGAACATGAGGAACGGCTGGATAAATTCAAATATTTTTTCCCGGAATATACGGACAGAAATGTGGTAGGCGCCGTGGGAGGGATTTTGATAGAAGAAGGGGCGGAAAGATACGCGTACAAAAAGGGGATGTTTGTGATTGCGCAAAGTGGTGAAGAGTGTGTAAAAATAGTAAACGATAAAGGGTTTAAACCAAGAGTGTGGTAGTGAGTATATTGATAATACAGGGTTTTCACGATATTTAACCGTGTATTGAATTACGAATATCGAACAGGGAATTTCGAATCATGAAGTATGGATACGGACGGATATCATTCGACATTCGTTATTCCTGACTCGAAAATACAGTCAACTGTCTAAAAATTAAACGTTTTTCATGGTTTCAGGGTGTCGTTAATGCGACATGATGACTTGTTCGATATTCGATTTTGTGTTAATCGCAACTTACGGTTGCCGTACAGAGTTAATTCGTTGCTGTAATAATCTAAAAATTTCTATGGGTATGATGTTCAAGTATCTTTTGTTATTTCTGATTTTTCCCATGCCGGTAAGCATTTACGCCTCTTCCGGTGAAGTATTGATCGTGTTTTCCGGGGAAGAGCTGGGCAGCCTTGAACCCTGCGGTTGCTTTGAAGGGCAAATTGGCGGGATTTCCAGAAGGAGTTCTCTGATTGATTCGTTGAGAAAGCAGAAAAAGACGGTGATACCCGTGAGTTTGGGGGATTTGCCAAGAGGCTTCGGGAGGCAACAAGAGATCAAAACGGAAATCCTGTATCGTGCAATGGATGAAATGGGTTACGTGGCGCATAATCTTGGTGAAAAAGATATTGAAATCGGGCTGCCATTGATCAGTTATTTGTCACAAGCGTATAAGGTGAAGTTTCTTTCCAGTAACGTTGAGTTTGCCGCCCCGCTTCCTTTGGAACGCAATCAGTGCCTTATAAAAGAGTGTTCCGATGCTGCACGACCTTGTAAAATTGCTTTTATAGGGGTTGTTTCAAAATCCCTGATAAGCGAGCATTTCTCCGACCGTATAAACGTTCATGACCCGGTAGAGGCATTAAGGCCTCTTGTAAAAGATTTACGTGGCAGTGTTGACCTCATTGTTTTGCTTTCTCATGCGCCGCTTGAGGAATCTATTGAAATTGCAAAATTATTACCGGAAATCGGCTTGATTATTACCGGACACGGAATTGATGATCCGGAGGAAGTCGTAACGTATATTAACAACACGTTAATCGTTACCGCAGGCACCATGGGCAAGCGTCTTGGGGTTGTCACGTACTCCATGGATAAAACCGGCTTAACGAGGAAATCCGTCTCCCTTATGCTGTTGGGTCATTCGCAAAAGGATTCACCGGGAATGGCTTCATTGTTGAAAGAATATCAGCAGATGTTGATTGACGAAGATTTGCTGGGAAAAACAGTGCAGGCGCCCCTTCCAGACGGTGTGTCATACGTGGGGAGTGCGGCCTGCGGTATATGCCACAAAGTAGTATATCGTCATTGGCTTAAAACAAGGCATGGCGCGGCTTATAATACCCTTGTGGCTATTGGACATCAATTTGACCCCGAATGTATTACATGCCATACAACCGGCCATGGTTACGTTTCCGGGTTTCTGTCCGAGAAAGAGAATAAAAATTTAATTGACGTCGGATGTGAAAGTTGTCACGGTGCGGGAAGCTTGCATATAGCAAACGTCGACGATAAGTCATATAAACACCGCTCCGCGGGTGAAGGCCGGTGTGTTACGTGCCACGACAGTGAGCATAGTGTAAAATTCAAATTTGATGATTATTGGGAAAAGATCAAACACCCTGAAGAAGTCTTAAAAAAACTGAATTAACTACGAGGGCTATTGGCTTTAAAATGATTAACGTTGCATTTTACTGGCATCAACATCAACCGTATTACAAAAACAATCTAACCGGCGAATACTCTATGCCCTGGGTAAGGCTGCACGCAATAAAGGATTATATTGGCATGGCATTGCTTTTAGAAGAATTCCCCAAAATCCGCCAAACCTTCAATTACGTGGGATGTTTATTAGATCAGATTACGGATTACGGAGAAAACCACGCCACTGATTTATTCTGGAGGTTAACAAAATTATTTCCCTATGATTTAACGGAAGGCGATAAACTCTGGATATTAGATAATTTCTTCTCCGCAAATCATCAAAATATGATTGAGGCATATCCGAGATATAAAGAATTGTTAAAAAAAAGAAATTTCAGGAGAAAACGGGCTAAGGACGTCCTTAAAGATTTTTCTGATAGTGATTTTCAAGACCTGCAAGTGTGGGCAAACCTTACCTGGTATCATCCATTAGTCGTTCGACAGGATCCGGCGTTGCTTGAGCTGTTTAAGAAAGGTGAAGGATTTACGCAGGAGGATAAAGAATACGTTCTGTCACGACAGGTAGAAGTAATCAGACAGGTTATTCCGCTTCACAAACGATTACAATATATGAAGCAAATCGAGGTGACAACGTCTCCCTACTATCATCCCATTTTACCCTTGTTATGTAACCAGGAATCGGCGCAGGTTGTTTTACCGAGGTTGTCGTTGCCCAGGAAAAGAATGCTTGCCGGTGAAGACGCAAAAATTCACGTGGAAAGGGCGGTACAGACCTGCGAAAGACACTTTGGGCAAAAACCGCGGGGCATGTGGCCTTCCGAAGGCGCTGTAAGTGACAACGTTATTCCCATTGTGGCCGGGGCTGGGTTCAACTGGTTGGCATCTGACGAAGAAATCCTGGATTATTCTCTCGATAGTAAAATACGGAGAAATGAATATGGCGACGTTGTAACTCCGGAAATCTTGTACAAGCCTTATCGGGTTTGTATCGGGGATCACTATGTGAATATGGTGTTTCGTGACCATAATCTTTCCGATTTAATTGGGTTTCAATACTCAAAGTATTCCGTGGATGCTGCGGTATCCAATTTCATGAGCAGGCTTGACAGCTTAAAGAAGTACGATAGCAACGGAAGGCCGTTTCTCGTGACGATTATTTTGGATGGGGAAAACGCCTGGGAGTATTATCCTAACAGCGGTTTGGATTTTTTGCGCAAACTGTATGCAACGATAAGCACCTGTCATGACGTGGAGTGCGTTCGGATTGGCGATTATATAGACGCCCATCCTCCGGAACACACACTCCATCACATTAGTCCCGGTTCGTGGATAGGGCATAATCTGGCGACGTGGATCGGGCATGAGGAAAAAAACATGGCGTGGGATTTATTAGAAAATACGCGGTCTTTTTTAGTAAAACACACGGAAGGCTCAACGCATCCCGTTGGAAATAAAATTGTTGCCGATGCATGGGATGAAGTTTTTATTGCAGAAGGAAGTGACTGGTTTTGGTGGTTTGGTGACGACCATTTTACCAGCTATAAGAACGAGTTTGACAGTTTATTCCGGATACATTTAAAAAATGTATATAAATTGCTGAATGCAGAGTACCCAAAAGTATTGGATGTTCCCGTTGCGGCAAAGGCTGATAGAAGAAAACCCTATACCCTTCCCACGAGGTTTCTGGAAGTTAAACTTGACGGGATTGTAAGCAATTATTTTGAATGGTTGAGCGCTGGCGTTTACACCGTGGGCAAGGATATGGATGTAATGCATAGAACCTCCGGGCAGCCGATTAAGGAAATGTATTTCGGATTCGATGCTGATAATTTATTCATCAGATTAGGTTTTGACAAGGAGGCATTTTCTCAGTATAGAAAAAATGGGAAATGTGTGATTACCTTCGTTCAGCCTACCGAGATGCAAATCCTAACGTCAAACTTTTCCGATAAGTCACTCAGATTTAAGATTATAAACAATAATCAGGGGCTTAGCGAAAAATATTTTGATAGTGTCTCTTTAGATAAAATACTGGAATTGTCGTGCGCTTTTGCTGATTTGGGACTGCTTCCTAACGTCGATATCGAATTTTTCGTTGAGTTGGTGAGGGATGAAGAGATAATTCAAAGAGTTCCGCTGAGGACGGTATTTTGTTTTTCCGTGCCGTCAAAGGATTTTGAAGGTATAATGTGGCAGGTGTAAGGCTGTAAATTATGCCGCCTAAGGCGATAGCTTTTTCATGTAAAGCGAAGCGTTTCTTTGCTCTACAACAGGCCCGAAGGGCAGAAAGGATATAGCCAGGGG
>CAYJPZ010000157.1:0-8961 GCA_964372185.1 uncultured candidatus Brocadiaceae bacterium | reverse complement strand
GAATGTCCTTTGGCTTTGGGGTTAATGAATCGAATTTCAGGACTCTTTCCACCGGGATTCCCTTTATTTTCGCTTATTTTACCATTTTCAACGAAAATATTCAATCTCTTTACCCCACTATTTCCACCTGCTTTGCCTTGTTTTACGCGGCTTTGGAGTGTTTACGTCCAGACACTATATAGAAACATTGCGTTTGTTAACTATTTATAATATTGAATGTTACAATCAATAGCAACAGAACATAAGGAGACAAAAGGGTTATGAGAAACACATTTTTAATCATGAACAGAAACCGGTTTGGCTCTTTGGTGTATTTGGGGTATGAAAAGGCGCAGTTTTTATTTCTTTTGATGTCGGCATGTTTTGCGTCATCCCTGCCGGCAGGTCACGCAGGCCAGGCGTCCTCGCCTGACATTAGCGCGTCCGGCAGTATGATGACAGGCGTGGAGGCTTGTCCTACCAAGAAAGAATTAATCCAAAAAACCCGGACACTCCAAATGCCTTTCATCGCCAATAACGGGCAGATGGATGAACAGGTGAGGTTCTATGCCAAGACCTTCGAACAGCCTGCCGCTACAACGGTCAACTACTTCACGGGCAACGACAAATCGAATTAAGGCATTATCCCCCTGTCTTTAAAGCTCACGTATCGCTCATTACCGATGATGATATGGTCCAGGATTTTTATGCCAACGATGTTTCCGGCCTCTGCCAGCCGGTTGGTGATCTGGACGTCTTCCTTGCTGGGTTCCGGATCGCCTGACGGATGGTTATGGACAAAGACCACTGATGCCGCGGATTCTTTGATTGCCGCTTTAAATGCCTCTCTGGGATGGACGATGCTGGAAGTCAAGCTGCCCTTCGTTACCTCCGATTCCACCTTAATGATGCGGTTTTTGTTATCCAGCAAAACGGCCATGAATAGTTCCTGTTTTTTCTCGCGTAATTGTTCATGGAAGTGGTTGAATATCTCGTTGCTGCATTTGAATTGCTGCCGGGGTTTGATAAGGGTGGTGGAAAATCGTTTAGCAATTGCCAGGGCGGCCTTGATCTGCGCGGCGCGGGCGGGTCCTATCCCTTTCGTTTTACACAATTCACTGATGGAGGCGGAACCCAACCTCCGGAAATCACCGTACTCTGAGAGGAGTTTTCTGGCAAGGTCAACGGCGTTGTTGTCCCTGGTGCCGTCCCTGATAATAATTCCCAGGAGTTCGGCGTCCGTTAATTGCTCATCACCACATTGAATCAACCGCTCCCGGGGACGCTCATGGGTCGGCAATTGCTTCATGGTCGGGCGTTTCAGTTCTTCCTTCATGAATGCTGATTATACTGAAAAGATGGTTTCTGTCAATAGGGAGATATTGAAAATATACGGTTGTAGAGTGAAGAGGTTCTTCGCTCTCCATGAAAAAAACCGCCGAAAGGCATAACTTGCTGTACCTGTATGGCGGCATATCAAACACCTGCTATACGCCGGAAATCAAAAACAGGAAAAGATTAAATTTCCTTGCAAGCCTTTAAATTACGGGTAAAATTGGTGGTATTAAATATTTTACCCGCAGTTTATCTTTACCGTGACTCGGGTTTTGAAAAGAACTACCGGAACCACAGATTACACTGATTTTACGGATAAAAAACGTAACAGTTCTCCATAATGTTTTAATGAGGCGCCGTGCGTCATTCTTATGAATAATAATAGTGCTACTACCCGTGTCTCGGTCGTTTCCTGTGAGAGTTACGATAGAGAAAAGATTGTTGCAGCCGTGGAGCAAACCTTTAATCATTTTGGCGGCATCCAGGCCATTATCAAAAAAGGGACAACGGTATTATTAAAGCCGAACTGGCTAAAGAAGAGCCGTCCGGAAGAGTGCATTATCACCCATCCGACGGTTATAGAAGTTGTTGCCGAAAAGGTCATGGAAGCAGGCGCAAAGGTTATTATCGGCGATAGCCCTGCCTTTGGCGCGGTAGCGGATATTGTTAAACGTGTAAAACTTGACCAGTTTGCAAAAAAGCATGGTATTGAGATCGTCGAACTCGACGCGCCGCGTAAGATAAAGGCACATTGCGGGACAAAACACTTTAGACTAACCGTTTCCGGCAAGGCGCTTGACGTAGACGCCATCATCAACCTTCCAAAACTCAAGGTTCACGCCCAGATATTATATACCGCGGCGGTGAAGAACATGTACGGGTGCGTTTCGGGCAAGATAAAGGCCTGGAGGCACTTCAAATCGAACAACAATCTTGATTGGTACACGGAAATGCTTCTGGCGAATTACCAGGCCGTTAAACCCGTCTTTACCCTGGTGGATGCCGTTATGTCCATGGAGAAACGCGGGCCAACCGGAGGCGTACCGAAGCGGACGGCACTTATTCTGGGAGGAGTTGATTGCATTGCTATTGACCGAATTGTAGCCGAGATCATCAACGTCCATCCATCCCACGTGCCTATCCTGCGAACGGCAAAGGCGCATGGTATTGGCGAACAGGATATTGCCAGGATAGAAATCGTTGGTAATCCCGTATCGTCCGTAAAGATGCCTGATTTTGTGCTTCCCAATCTGTCGCCCATTGGTTTTAGCGCCAGGCAGGTTGTCAAAAGCCTGATAAAACATCTGTGGCTGAAGAGCTTTGGAAAGGCGTCTATGCTGCTCCTGGCCTTCTTTTTTTCATTTCCTCTGTGCGCCTTCTCCGAATCGGACAGACTGAAAAATTTTCCGGCGCAGATTGCCGTCGATGATATTATCCACGTTCCCACCGGCACGAAGGTTTCCTTGCCCAACCTTTCCTCTTTTTTTGATTGTCCGGGCATTCTCTATGTCGGAGAAACCCATGCCAACAAGGCCTCGCACCAGGTGCAATTAAAGGTGCTCAAGGCGTGTTATGAGAAATTCCAGGGAAATGTTGCCATTGGCATGGAGATGTTTACAAGGCCTTACCAGCCATTCCTTGACCATTGGATTGCCGGTGAAATTGACGAGAATAAGTTCCTTGAGGATACCAAATGGGACGAGGAATGGGGATACGACTACACTTTGTACAAGGACATCCTCGACTTCGCCCGTGAAAAAAAGATTCCGATAGTTGCGCTCAATGCACCCAGGACGGTGGTAAAAATGGTAAGCAAAAAGGGCTTAAAGGACTTGAGCGAAGAAGAGAAGAAGCTATTGCCGGAAATGGACACGTCAGACTTCTTTCACCGTGTTTACATGGAAAAGATCGTCGGCAAGCATCTGGAACAGGGCGCAAATCTCGACCGGTATAATGAGGTGCAGTCCTTGTGGGAAGAATATATGGCGCAGACGATCACGGATTATTTGACTTCCTGGGAGGGCAAAGGCAAGAAAATGCTGGTCTTTGCGGGTAATGGACACATTATTTACGACTTTGGCATACCGAAAAGGGTGTTCCGCCGCAATGCGCTTCCTTACTACACCATTTATCCGGCCGAATTTCAGGAAGGCAAACCCACATTAAACAATCAGGACATCTTTTTAGCGGAAATTCCCTTAGAGCCTTCCGATTTTATCTGGGTTATTCCCCCCGTGATAGAACAAAAGAGGATATACCTGGGCGTTCAACTTCCTAAGACGGGTGATAATAAACTTGCTATTCAGACTATCACCCCCGGAAGTCCTGCGGAAAAGGCGGGCATTTTACCCGGTGACGTTATCCTGTCGATAGATGGAAAAAACCTGAAGAGTGTTATGGAACTGGTTCATTATCTCCAGACGAAACATTTTGGAGATACCTGTA
The DNA here is from genome assembly GCA_964372185.1 of uncultured candidatus Brocadiaceae bacterium. Classification (GTDB taxonomy): domain Bacteria; phylum Planctomycetota; class Brocadiia; order Brocadiales; family Brocadiaceae; genus JACVXV01. The sequence goes on along the minus strand of CAYJPZ010000157.1, from coordinate 5,202 downwards.
ACGTGGCAGTCGATAGGGCCGGCACGACGTTCTCCTATTCGGTGGATCTTTTTGAAATGCCGCAGGAATGAAAATAATGGACAAAAGTCCGTTTGACCCCGTAACGCTGTCAAAGATTGCCGGTATGGAATTACGAGCCAGGCAGGTTGTTGACGGCATATTGTCGGGTATTCACAAAAGCCCTTACCAGGGTTCCAGCATTGAATTCCTTGAACACAAAGAGTATTCACCGGGAAGTGAAATAAAGCACATTGATTGGAAGGTTCACGCCCGGTCTGATAAGTATTACGTCAAGCAGTTTGAAGAAGAAACGAACCTCAAGTGTTATCTCTTCCTCGATACCAGCGGCTCAATGGGTTACCAATCCACTGGCGTCAGCAAATATGAATACGCAAGCAACCTTGTTGCCTCATTGGCCTATCTGCTGCTAAAGCAGTCTGATCTCGTTGGTTTAATTAACTTTCGCGATAAGGTACTGCAATACGTCCCGCCACGGTCCCGTATCGTTCATCTGCACGTTCTCCTGAATGCCCTGGTGGGATTTAAGATCGCAGGCAAGTCTGACGTTGCCGCTGCGTTGGGCGAATTTGAAGGAAAAATCGGACGGCGTTCCCTCATTATTATCGTATCTGATTTTTTTGACGACGTTGAGAAGGTAATCCGTCAGCTCAGGCGCTTCCAATCCAAGAAAAACGAGATTATCTTATTTCAGATGCTCGATCCGTACGAACTGACCTTTCCCTTCGAGTCTATTACGTATTTTGAGTCGCTGGAAGATGACAGGCGTGTACTGGCCGATCCCAAGTCCATCAAGGAGCATTATCTTGCAGGCGTCAATCGTTTCCTGGAACAGCTTAAACAGTTGTGCTACGAAAATCAGATTGAGTATCAACTGGTCAACACTTCAACACCGCTTGATCAGGTATTAGTTAATTTTTTGGCAAAAAGGAAAAGCGCCTCTTCGTTGAAGGGGTGAATTTATCGTATAGGATGTAGGTCAAAAGTACGGAGCGATGTGAAGCGCCCTTTCAGACCTGAAACTTAAGCGCTTGTATGTAATTCACTTTGGGTAAATGGTTTCAGCGCGACGTACAATGCCGGCGTTCATCAGGGCTGAAGCCCTGAGCTACTTGTAGACCATCAACAGATCTCTCGTCTCGACGCATTCCTTTGCCTTGACCAGCACCTCGGCGATCTCGCCGTCGTGCTCGGCATAAACGGTTGATTCCATTTTCATGGCCTCCATGACCAACAGCGGGGCGTTCTTGGCGACCTTATCGCCGGTGGCAACCTTTACGCTGATTACCATACCCGGCATGGGTGCGCCGACGTGCTTGACGTTCCCTTCTTCCGCCCGGGGGCGTTTGATCACGGATGCTGCAACCTTCCGGTTGGGAATCATTACCTCACGCGGCTGGCCGTTTATTTCAAAGAAGACGGCGCAATTCCCATCCTCGTTCGGCGGGCTTATCGCGAACACCTTGACGATCAGGGTCTTTCCTTCTTCAATGTGTATGGCTACCTCTTCGTTCGTGGGCAGGCCGTAAAAGAACACGTCTGTTGGAATGACGGACACGTCGTCGTATTTACTCCTGTGTTCGGCATACTGAATAAAGACGTCCGGGTACATCAGGTAGGACATGAGTTCTTCGTTGGAAATGGGTCTGGACAACCGTTCCTCAACCTGTAACCTGGTCTTTTCAAGGTCTACCGGCGGTAGATTCGCCCCGGGCCTTTCCGTAGAGGCAGGCTCCCCACGCAATATTTTGGCCTGCACGTCTTTGGGGAATCCCCCGGTCGGCTGCCCGATACGGCCTTCAAAGAATTCGACAACGGAGTTGGGCAACGAAACGTCCCTGTTGCCGGATAGAATATCCTGGGCATTGAGGTCGTTTGTCACCAGGAAAAGGGTCATGTCGCCAACGACCTTCGAAGACGGGGTAACCTTCACAATGTCACCGAAAAGCTGGTTGACGTCCGCATAAACGTCGGTAATTTCATGCCACCGGTGCGCCAATCCCATCGAATGCGCCTGCTGGAAAAGGTTGGTAAACTGGCCGCCGGGTATCTCGTGATGATACACCTCGGCAGTGCTCGATTTTTGAATGGATTCAAACGGCGCATAATACTCCCTGACCACTTCCCAGTAGTCCGAAAGCAACCCCAACGCCCTGAAGTCCATGCCCGTGTCGCGTTCGTGAAAACGCAGCATTTCCACCAGGGTATTGAGATTGGGCTGGGAGGTTAGACCGGAAAGCGGTCCAAGTGCGGCGTCTGCAATGTCTACGCCCGCCTCTGCAGCCTTAATGAGGGTGGCAATCTGGCCGCCCGACGTGTCGTGGGTGTGGAGGTGAATGGGTATCTTCAGCTCCGATTTCAAGGCGCTTACCAGATTATAAGCGGCGTATGGCTTCAAAAGACCGGCCATGTCTTTAATCGCCAGGATATGCGCGCCGTGCCGTTCCAGTTCTTTCGCCATTTTTACGTAATAGTCGAGGGTATACTTTTTTTGCTTCGGATTCAGGATATCCCCGGTATAGCAGATGGCGGCCTCGCAGAGCGCGTTGGTCTCCAGGACGGCGTCCATTGCCACCTTCATGTTCGTAACCCAGTTCAGAGAGTCAAAGACGCGGAATACGTCAATGCCGCTCTCTGCCGCCTGTTTTATGAATGCCTTAACGACGTTGTCGGGGTAGTTGGTATAGCCTACGCCGTTGGATGACCTGAGCAGCATTTGAAAAAGTATGTTGGGCGCTTGCTTGCGCAGAGAACGCAGACGTTCCCAGGGACATTCATGGAGAAATCTCATGGCGGTGTCAAAGGTGGCGCCACCCCACATCTCAAGCGAGAAGAAATCGGCGTGGTTTCTGGAGTAGGCCGCGGCTATATTCAGCATGTCCGCGGTTCTCATGCGGGTGGCCAGCAGCGACTGGTGCGCGTCACGGAAGGTCGTGTCCGTCAACAGTAATTTTTTCTCACCGAGAACGTGTTGAGCGAAATTTTCAGGCCCCATTTCCAGGAGCAGATCACGGGTGCCTTTGTGTCTTGGAATCTTGCGGTCCACGGGCGGAACCGGCGCTTTGCGGCGACACACGGACTTTGGAGCTTCCTTTATCAGAGGGTGTCCGTTAACCATAACGTCACCTATGAAGCGTATCGTGCCGGTGGCACGATCCCTGCGGTGGGGAAATTGGCAGAGACTGTGATTCTCGTCAATAAAACGCGTGGTGCACTTGCCCTTCAGAAAATCTATATGGTTGACCAGATTAATGAGAAACAGGATGTTGGTTTTCACGCCGCTAATCCGGAACTCATGTAATGCCCTCTCCATACGGCGCGCCGTTTCTTCAAAGCAGGTTCCAAAGGCCGTGACCTTTACGAGCAGGGAATCGTAGTACGGGGTAACGAGTGCGCCGGAGAAGGCGGTGCCCGCGTCCAGGCGGATGCCCATGCCGCCCGCGGAACGGTAGTTCTGTATACGCCCGTAGTCGGGAATAAACTTGTTGGAAGGGTCCTCGGTGGTAATCCGGCACTGGAAAGCGATGCAGTTGATGCGGATAGAATCCTGGTCCGGTATGTTGATTTCCGGCGAGTTAAGGGGATATCCCTCACTGATCAATATCTGCCGCTTCACAAGATCTATCCCGGTAATGATTTCAGTAACGGTGTGTTCGACCTGTATTCGGGGATTAATCTCGATGAAATAATATTTACTCGTCTCCGCGTCAAGCAGAAACTCTACCGTGCCGGCGTTATCGTAGCTTACGGAGTTACATATTTTTACGGCTGCGTCACAGATGCGCTGTCTGATGCTTTTTTCAAGATTCTGCGCCGGGGCGATTTCGACGACCTTCTGATGACGCCTTTGCAGGGAGCAGTCTCGTTCGTACAGGTGAACAATATTCTGGTGTTTATCGCCAAGTATCTGCACCTCGATGTGGCGCGCCTTTTCGACGTATTTTTCAATAAAGCACTCATCGGAGCCAAAGGCCGTCAGGGATTCACGCTGCGCTTCAGCTAAGCGATGTCCCAATTCCAGTTCGCTGCGAACCACACGCATACCACGTCCGCCGCCGCCATGGGCAGCCTTGATAATAACCGGGTATCCCAGTTTAGCGCACATTTCCCGTGCCTCATCCAGGTTTTTTACGGGGAGATCAGAGCCGGAGAGTATGGGTACCTGAGCCGCCGCTGCTATCTTCCTGGCGGAGGTTTTATCGCCAAGCAGCTTAAGTATTTCCGGACGGGGGCCGACAAAGATAATGCCCGCCTCTTCACAGGCGCGGGCAAATTTGGTGTTTTCCGAGAGGAACCCGTAGCCGGGATGTATAGCGTCAATCCCCTTCTCTTTTGCCAGTTGAACAATGCCTTCTATGTCAAGATAGGCCTTTACCGGCTCGCCGCTCTTGCCGATTTGATACGACTCCTCGGCTTTAAACCGATGAAGGGCGAAGCGGTCCTCATGGGAATAAATTGCCACGGTTTGAATGCCAAGTTCGTGCGCTGCCCGGCAGACCCGTATCGCTATTTCACTGCGGTTGGCAACGAGAAGCCTTTTGATTTTCCTCATGCTGATTTCCATAAAAAACCTTTACGTAATACAACGTTTTCACAACGTCACAATAACGAATCTAGAAAATAAAATTTATTTATTATAACGACTTCTTATGGACATTCCACTTTAAATTTTTCGTAACAGGGTTTTGGAAGATGCCATGAAAGGCTCCGTTAGGAGCAATCTATTATCGTTGACAATTGCCATAATTGTACTATAATGACGACTTAATCGTATTAAGAATTTTTATTTTGTTTAAACGGTTTTTAGGCTGGCACGGTTGAAACCGTGCCTACAAAGCAGATAAATTGCAGGCACGGATTTATCCGTGCCTGGCTTAATAATCCACGTAGCGCGGGGGCTTATCCCCCGCCGTTGGCCGACGACAAGGGGAGGCGCTACGTTTTATACTAACAAAGATCGGACGAGAAAGGCAGTGCAGAAGAGGGATTCTGCAATGCAAAGCCACGCATGTATCCATGCGAAATAAACGGGCTGCCGAAACGATCGGTGAATATGGTTCAGAATCATCGATATGCCCGGATTAGAAGAAACAACTCAGTACCCTATCATAAATAAAGTTGTACCTGGTTGGGGGGGGGGGGGGGGGCGGGGGGGGGGGGGGGGGGGGGGGGGGGGGGGGGGGG
>CAYJPZ010000156.1:0-9147 GCA_964372185.1 uncultured candidatus Brocadiaceae bacterium | reverse complement strand
CTAAAATCCAAATACACGGAGATTATTTTATGGCAAACGAAATTACCCTGACAAAAGATGAAATTGAAGCTGAAGAAATAGAAAAAGACCAATATCTTGTCTTTACCAGCCAGGCACAGGAATTTGGCATCCAGGCGATGCGGGTTCATGAAATTTCAACACCCATGGGGATTACAAAGATCCCCAACACGCCGCCTCACTTTGAAGGCATTATGAACCTTCGCGGACGTTTGGTGTCGGTCGTTGATTTCCGCAAGAAATTCAGGTTTGAGTTTAAAGGACATGACGAGGATACCCGTATTGTCCTTGTGGAATGCGGCGGCTATCCTACCGGTATTATTGTGGACAGCGTGGAAGAAGTCATTAAAATCCCCGATGAAAAGGTGCAAAAATTGCCGGAAGACGTTGCCACGTCAATATCACAGGAGTATATAACAGGCATGGGCATGTTGGATAACAGGCTGATTATCCTGCTGGACATCGACAGGGTATTGACCAAGTCAGATATGTCTGAACTGGAGAAGTCACGGCAAACGATGGAGTATCTGCATGCCTCTCAAAAAATCGAGGCTGGGGGCAAGGATACCGAAACCAGGCAGGCGAAAGCAAAGGAAACAAAGCAGCGGGGCGAAACGGGGAAATAAGAGACGCGCAGAAGGCATAATTTTGAAAATATCAGGAGGTAATAATGGCAAAGATTCTTATTGTAGATGATGCATCGTTTATGAGGGGATCGTTGAAGTTCATTATGGAAAGCGGAGGTCATGAGGTCGTTGGTATGGCGAAAAACGGCAAAGAAGCGCTGGAAATGTACGCAAAGTTTAAGCCTGATCTGGTAACGCTTGATATCCTGATGAAGGAGATGGATGGGATTACCGCACTCAAGGAAGTTATAAAAAGAGACCCCAAAGCAAAGGTTGTCATGGTAACGGCGCTTGGCCACGAGGAGAAGCAAAAGGAGGCGCTGAACTATGGCGCAAGCGGATTCATAAGAAAGCCATTTAAACGTGACGATATTATTGGCGTAATCGATAACGTCCTGGCGCAGACAAATCTGAAGGCGTAAGGGTTTTTGGGTAGGAGCCAACTCCTGTGGGTGACCGTGGCGCTTGCTCAGCGTTGAGCATTGTCATCGCCGTCAGGAGACAAAACCCTGACAGGGTAGGTGTTGTGCATTGCCGTCGCCGTCGGGAGACGGCTCCTACCTCCGTTTTTCGTTGCATCCAAAATTGGGAGGTTATGATTGATCCGCGTCCTTGTTGTTGACGACTCCAGTTTTATGAGAAAATCCCTTACCTATATCCTCGAATCGGATGATTCTATAAAGGTTGTCGGTATCGCGGAAGATGGAATAGAAGCCATTAAAAAAGTAAGAGAACTTCACCCTGACGCGGTGCTTCTGGACATTGAGATGCCGGGGATGGACGGGTTTACGGCACTCAGGCATATTATGAGTGAATGCCCTATCCCTGTGTTAGTCATTAGCGGCCTTGACAAAAAAGATACGTCAATCGCAATCAAGTCTCTTGAACATGGCGCCATAGACTTTATCGCCAAGCCTTCCGGCGTGATTTCATACAACATTGACCAAATAAGAGGCGAGATTATTGCCAAAGTAAAGATGGCTGCCGGCGTTGACGTGCGGAAACTCGAGCTAAAACGTCCGGGAGAGACTTTTCAAAAACAATGGTCTCAGCGCACCCGCAAAGGAATCGTTGTTATTGGGGCGTCAACCGGCGGCCCGCGGGCGGTGCTTACCGTGCTTTCAGGGCTGCCGCGCGGCAGCCCAACGGCAATACTGGTCGTTCAGCACATAACGCGGGAATTTATACCATACCTGGCGGACAGATTCCGGTGGGGATGTTCTCTGGAAGTTGCCGTTGCAGAGGAGGGGGAAATAGTAGCAAGCGGCCGGGTGCTGGTAGCCCCGGGACTTCACACAAAGATTGTACAAGATGGAGACCAAAAAAGAATAAGCCTCGTCAGGGAATCATCTCATGAATTTAGTTCATGTGCAGTCAATTGTGCAATGGAATCGGCGGCCGGCGCTTACGGTAAAGGCGCCCTGGGGGTGCTTCTTACCGGTATGGGAAACGATGGGGCGCAGGGGATGAAAGCAATAAAGGATGCCGGAGGCGGCACCATTGCAGAAGACCCGTCTACCTGCGTTGTCTTTGGAATGCCCAGGGCTGCTATTGAAACGGGATGTGTTGACAGGGTTGTTCCGTTGCCGGGCATAGCGCAGGCAATTATAGAAATGATATAAATTGGTTTATTTAAATATTTTTGATTATGAAATAATACAACCATGTCTGAAAGCGATAAACTTGATTTCTTGAGGTTTCTGGGTGACTATCTGACCGATGTCAGGGAAGGTTTCCAGTCCGTTAATAACGCCCTCCTTATATTGGAGAAGGACTTTGGCAGGACGGACCTGCTTGACGAGGTCTTCAGGGTCTTTCATACCATGAAGAGTTCGTCAATCATGCTGGAGTTTACTGATATCGCGGAGCTTGCCCACATCGCGGAGGACCTCCTCGACCTTATGCGCAAGAACGAGGTGCAGGTAACTCAGGAAGGCATAGATATTCTCTTTGAGATTGCCGATACCCTGGGAACGATGGTTACTGCGCGGTCTGAAAAGAAGGGTGCATCAGGCACGGACTGGAGTTCCGGAATTCTGGATTTTCGGAATCGAATTGCCGGGTTGAAGGACAATAACACGTCAGCGCCAACTCAGCCCGGTAATAAGGAAGACCCTGAGGAAGGCAGAAAAGAAGAGAGACAAAAAACCAATGCACCCGCCATCGAAAAAGTGCATACCGTACGGGTGCACGTTGACCTTTTGGACTCACTTTTCAATATCGTGGGTGAGATTATCATCTTGAGAAACCGTATTGAAACCATTGTCTCGGAAATGCCGAATAAAGAGCTTAAATCCACCCTGTCGGAAATGAACCGGCTGATCAGCGAACTGCAGGACAACGTATCGGTCGCCCGTATGGTGCCGGTGGCAGAGGTCTTCGAAAAATTTCCCCGGATGGTGCGTGACCTTGCCAAAGAACGGCATAAGGAAATAGATTTTATCCTTGAAGGGAGCGAGATAGAACTGGACAAGGCCATCATCGACGCCATAGGAGAACCGGTGCTCCATCTCCTGAGAAACTCAATTGATCACGGTATTGAGCCGCCTGATGAACGTAAACGTTTGAATAAAAATATACAAGGCAAGGTGAGGCTGGCCGCAAAGCGGACGGAAACCCATATCCTGATTGAAGTGGAAGATGACGGCCGCGGCATTGACTCTGCGCATATCAGGAGGGTGGCGGTCAAGAGAGGCTTTCTACAACAGGAAGAAGCCGAGATGTCCCAGGATAAAAATATCCTGAGCCTGCTTTTCCACCCTTCGTTCAGTACGGCGGATGAGGTAACGGGGATTTCAGGCAGAGGGGTAGGCCTGTATATAGTAAAAAGCTCGGCAAGGGAATTGGGCGGAACGGTTGAGATGACCACCCAAACCGGCCAGGGGACGCGCTTTACCATGAAACTGCCATTGTCCACGGCAATTATGCAGATGCTCATGATTAGCGTTGGCGGGCAGGTCTTTGGTGTTCCTTCTGACTTTGTCATTGAAACCCTGGATGTAAAACAGAAGGATATCAGGGAGATTCACACGGATAAGGCGCTGGTCTTGCGGAATGAAGTAATTCCCTTCGTTCTGCTGCATGAGACGATGGGTATTTCAGTCCCTCATGACCAGGAAAATTTTGTTGCAATTATCATTACCAGGGGGAGCAAGTTCTTGGCGGTTGGGGTGGACGCCGTGATGGACCAGATGGAGAATATCGTCAAGCCGTTCGACCCCATTGCGCAGCAATGGAAAGGATTTTCAGGCGGCATGATTCTGGGTGATGGACGGGTTGCGCTCCTGCTGGATATCCCTGCGTTACTGAACTTCGAGGAATTAAAAGAGGGGTAGCGCTTGAACAGAGAGGGATTTCAAAATTGCTGGTAGACGCCTACTCCTGTGTAGGAATTTCAATGTTTTTGTAGAGACGCATTGCAATGCGTCTCTACTTGGAGGCATGGAACTTGCACGCCGTTGCACATTGCCGGTCGCCGTCGGGAGGCGGCTCCTACCGGGGTTTTTCCCAACACTAAATTGTTACAAAAGGGGAAGGTTCTCACTATGAAAAAAAAAGCATTATTGAACAAGGAACACGTGGATTTTCTTCTTGAAATGATAAACATCGGGGCGGGTAATGCAGCCGTAGCGTTTTCACAGATGCTGCAATGTGTGGTGGACATAAAGGTTCCGGAGATATACGTTTTCCCGTCATCGGATATTCCGTCACTCCTGAGAGACCCTGCCAAACCTTTCTCAGCCGTGTCTATGTATATGGTTGGTGATATAAAAGGCCGCTTGTTTTTGCTCGTATTGAATGAACAGAAAGAACGGCTCATGGAATTGGTGGAAAGAGCGGCACCGGGGGGACGAAGTAAAGGTGGCGTTGCTTCAGACTTCTCGGCGCTTGAAGAGGTTGGCAATATCCTGGCAGGGGTTTTCCTGGTGTCCATTCACGATTTTTGCAAGTTGAATATCTATCATTCGGTTCCTGATCTGAGAATTGACATGATCCAGGCGCTTATTGATGAGTCAATTGCAGGCACAATAAGCGCGTCGTCGCCGATTATTATGATAGAAAGCGAATTTGTTATTACCGGAGAAAATATCAGCGCGTATTTCCTGATAATACCTGACAAGGAATCTATACAAACACTCACGGCTTCAATTGAAGATGCCAGAAAGCAGATGTATAGGAATTAAAAGTTATTGGTAGGAGCCAACCCCTGTTGGCGACCTGGATTTACACGCCGTCGTGCATTGCCAATCGCCGTCAGGAGACGAAACCCTGTCAGGGTTGGCGTTGAGCATTGCTGGTCGCCGTCAGGAGACGGTCCTACCAATCGGTATTTAAAATGAAATCGTCTATACAAATAATAAAGATTGGTATTGGGGATGGGGTGGTAGCGCGTCCGCCGGGTATTATCATAGCCGAAGGGCTTGGTTCGTGCGTGGCGTTGGCGCTTTACAATGCAGAATGCGGCGTCGGAGGCCTGGCGCATATCCTGCTCCCGAGTGCTTCAGAATATAAAAGCAGAAAAAACGCGGCATTTTCTCCCTATTTGTATGCAGATACTGCCATTAACGTACTATTAGAAGAATTGCGCTGTCAAATGGGAACCGCCTTGCCAAATGTCGTCGCCAAGATGGTTGGCGGGGCGCGTATGTTTCCCGTTTATAATGGCATGTCCGTAGGCATTGGAGAACAAAACATAACAGTCATCAGGCGTATCCTGAAAAAAATGTTTATACCCGTGGCAGGTGAGGACGTTGGCGGCAGCCATGGGCGAAGCGTGGAATTTTACCTTGACTCCGGCCGTATGGTCGTAAAAGTGCTGGGAAAAGACGACAAGGAGTTTTAAACAGTTTGAGCCATATAGGTAGGAGCCGTCTCCCGACGGCGATTGGAATGCCCGTCGGTGTTTTACGGCGGTGGGCGATGCTTAACGATATGCAAGTTTCAGTCGCCAACGGGAGTTGGCGCCTACCGGCGGAGGCATGTATTGACACAACAGAAAGGAATACTATGGGAAAAAACAATACCACAAATATTACTGCGGAAGAGGCATTAGAATTCCTTCGTGAAAGGCTATCCCATCTACGGAAAAGGACGGACTTTTTTGACACGTTATTCAAAAGCATGGGTGGGTACGCCATCATTGCCTCAGACTTTGACGGTAACATCTTAACCTGTAATGAAGAAGTCATTAAATATTATGGGTATATGCACGAAGAGATTATTGGCAGGGAAATGAATATAGATGTATTTTTCCCAAAGGATTTTATTGAGACGGAAAAACTGCAACAGGCCATTAAAAATGCAATAGCAAATGGAACATATGTATTTGAAGAAGAAAATGTCAGAAGAGATGGCAGTGTATTCCCCGCTCAAATTGTATTGGCGCTGGTCAAAAGTAAAGACGGCACGATGTTTGGCTTTATCATGATAGTTCAGGACGTTACCGAGCGTAAGCGGTGGGAAATGGAAATAAAGAAACTGAACGAAGCGCTGGAACGCCGGGTTATTGAACGCACCGCACAGCTTGACGACACGGTTAAAAAACTTGAAGCCGAAATTCTCGTGCGCAAGCAGGCAGAGGTAGAAATCAAGAAAAGCGAAGAAATACTCAGTATCATAACTGCCTCTGCCGGTGATGCGGTGATGATGATAGATGACAACGGGATCGTCACCTTCTGGAACAAGGCGTCCGAAAAGATATTCGGCTACACGGCGGGCGAAGCGTTGGGGAAAAATATCCATAGATTGATTGCTCCCGAAAAGTACTACCATGATTTTGCAAAAGGCTTTAAAACATTCGTAGAGACGGGAAAAGGCGCAGTTATTGGCAAGGTTCTGGAACTCGAGGCTAAGAGGAAAGACGGGACGGAGTTTTATACCGAACATTCTATTTCTGCCGTGAAGATAAAAGGCAAGTGGTGTGCGATAGGGTTGGCAAGGGATGTTACCGAACGCAAAGAGGCGGAGAAGAAACTTTGCCAAAGTTATGAAAAATTACGGAGAACCTTGGAGGGAATCGCATCCGCTCTGTCGTCGGCCCTCGAGATGAGAGACGCATATACAGCGGGACATGGGCGGCGTGTAACCATGCTTTCCTGTGCTATCGCCAGGGAAATGGGAATTTCTGCGGAACAAACCGAGGGAATCCGTATAGCCGGAATTCTCCACGATATCGGAAAGATATCCATACCTGCCGAGATTCTCAGTAAGCCGGGCAAGTTAAGCAAGTTGGAATATGAGTTGATTAAATCCCATGCAAATGCCGGTTACGAGATATTGAAAGATATAGAATTTCCCTGGCCGATTGCGCAGATCGTGCTTCAACACCACGAAACTTTGGATGGTTCAGGCTATCCTTCCGGCTTATCTGGCGATAAAATTCTCAAGGAGGCAAGGATGTTATGCGTAGCGGACGTGGTTGAGGCGATGGCATCGCACAGGCCTTATAGGGCAGCGCTGGGAATAGATGTCGCCATTGAAGAAGTTACACAAAAAAGGGGCATTCTGTACGACCCGGTGGTAGTTGACGCCTGCGTAAGGCTTTTTAAGGAAAAGGGGTTTACGTTTAAATAATAAAATCCAGATACGTCAAGATAAAAAATGGTATTGATACCGTTGTGTGCGGGATATATAATTCAAGCGTACAGTGTACAGGAAATTCAAATTTAGGCCTGCTGTAGAGCGAAGAGTCTCTTCGCTCTACATGAAAAAGCCGCCTAGATATCTACTTAAAGAATAAAACGTTTAATTTTGTTGACCTTTCAGGTCTATCGTTTAAAGGACGTCTATTATGCAAACAGCCATTAAATTCAATTATCAAGATTATCTCCAGCTTTCGGATGATAAACGATACGAAATTATTGATGGAGAACTGTTTATGGTACCTTCCCCCAATGAATCTCATCAGCGATTTTTGGTGACATTGACAATAATCTTGGCGAATCATGTAAAAAAGAATAAACTGGGTTCTATTTATTGCGCGCCTTTTGATGTACTCTTTTCAGAAGAGGATGTTGTGCAGCCGGATATTATTTTTGTATCCAATAAAAATAAAAAAATTATCACAAAAGATAATATTCAAGGCGTGCCTGATTTACTTATCGAGATATTATCACCGGGAACATCCAAAAGAGATTTAGGTATAAAAAAGAAGCTGTATGCAAAAAACGGGGTGCGTGAGTACTGGATTGTTGACCCTGAGCAAGAGACCATCGAGGTACTGAATTTAAAAAAGGGGGAGTTTTTGGGCAGAAGTTGCAATACTGGTGCAGCAGGGCAAACGTCTCGTTTGTCCTCGTCTGTAATACAAGGGTTTGATATTGATATAAAAGAAATTTTTGAATAGAGAATTAGGGAATATTGTATGACGATACTCGTTACAGGCGGCGCCGGCTTTATTGGAAGCCACTTTGCCCGTCGCATGGTTAATCAAGGCCACAAGGTTGTTGTGCTTGATAAGTTAACCTACGCGGGAAACCTTGAAAATCTGAAGGACATTACAGGAGATTCAAAAAAGTCTAAACAATTCAAGTTTTACAAGGGTGATATTGGTAACCACGAACTGGTTGAGCATATCTTGTCGGTTGAAGGGCTCGATACCATTGTTAACTTTGCGGCGGAAACCCACGTCGATAGAAGCATCCTGAGCGCGGGCGCATTTATTGATACGGACATGAAGGGCGTCTTTGTCCTGCTGGAAGCGTCGAGACGCTACCAGGTTAAAAAGTTTATCCAGATATCCACCGACGAGGTTTATGGAACGGCCCATCAGGGCGCATTCAAGGAAACGGACGCCTTAAATCCAAGCAATCCCTACTCGGCAAGCAAGGCCGGTGGGGACAGGCTGGCGTATTCGTATTGGGTGACCTATAGCCTGCCGGTTATTGTAACAAGGGCGTCCAACAATTACGGCCCCTACCAATACCCGGAAAAGTTCATTCCCCTTTTTATTACGAATGCGATAGAGCGTAAGAAGCTCCCCTTATACGGTGACGGAAGGCAGGTGAGGGACTGGATTCACGTGGACGACCATTGCGCCTGCATCGATTTTCTCATAACACATGGGAATGCCGGTGAGGTATACAATATTGGGGGTGGGAATGAGAAATATAATATTGATACGGCACACCTTATCCTTAAAGGACTTGGCAGAGACACATCCCTGATCGAGCATGTAAAGGATAGAGAAGGCCACGACCGCCGATACTCACTTGATTGTTCAAAAGTACAGACACTTGGCTGGAAGCCACAAATTACATTTGAAAATGGGCTGAGAGATACGATACAATGGTATAAGGATAATGAGGCATGGTGGAAGCCAATAAAGAGCGGCGAGTTTATGGAATATTACCAAAAGCAATACCACCATCGTCTTTCGGCTGTTTAAATTGTATAGGAATTTTCATTTTATTTATGCGGGCTTGCGGGTTGATGTGATTATAAGGTGTGCAACGGTGACACGATAGGGCAACCCACCCCTGCACCCCTCCCAGGAGGGGAATAC
>CAYJPZ010000155.1:0-9241 GCA_964372185.1 uncultured candidatus Brocadiaceae bacterium | reverse complement strand
CACCATTAAATCCTTGTTAATGTTGCATCCTACATGTCCCCCGCTGGAGGGATACGTTACGGCTGCGCCTTTAAGACGTCAGACATTGAGTACATCCCCGGCGGTTTTTTCGCCAAAAACTTTGCCGCGCGAATAGCGCCGCGCACAAAGGTGTCACGCGTATGCGCCTTGTGGGTAATCTCTATGCGCTCACCCATACTTCCAAACACAACCGTGTGGTCGCCCACAACGTCACCGCTTCGAACGGCATGGACTCCAATCTGTCCAGCCGGTCGCTCTCCGGTAAGTCCCTGGCGACCATAAATAACGTCCTTATCCATCTTTTTCTGCGTTGCATCACAGATTTTTTCGGCAAGCCGCAAGGCAGTGCCACTGGGAGAATCCTTCTTGAATCTATGGTGGGTTTCGACGATTTCTATGTCAAAGTCATTTCCAAGCATCCTGGCCATGTGCGACACCACGTCAAACAGAACGTTCACCCCTACACTCATGTTCGGGGAAACAATACAGGGAATTTGCCGGGAAAAACCCCGTATCTTTTCATGTTGCTGGGGATTCAACCCCGTTGTGCCGACAACAAGGGCGGTTTTTTTCCTTGCGCAAACCTCGGCAATCCCGATGGCCGATTCGGGAGAAGAAAATTCGATCAATACGTCTGCATCCACGTGCAAAGCCGCAGTGACCTTAAGGTCTATTTCGCCACAGCCTGCAATAATACCGGCATCCTTGCCAAGCAACGGATGCCCTTCCCTCTCTAACGCCGCCACCAACCTCAGTCCCTGATCTTCACAAACAAGGGCGACGATCCTTGCCCCCATCCTTCCACATGCCCCATTTACGGCAATTTTAACCATGATCTTCCTCGCCTGAATTCATACCCTTTTTATACAGTTTGCTGGCGTTCTTAAGAAAGTTGCGTTCACGCCGCGTAAGGTTTCGCATACCTTTCTGATTCACCTTTTCGAGAATTTCGTCTACCCGTGAGCGGATTTCCCGCTCTTTTAGTATTTCTTTTTCGTGATGAGATATCTGCCTTTTCCTGAAATACTCCGTTACCCGGTAAGAATATCTGACAAATAAAAATCCGTAGACAAGCCCCCCCAGATGAGCGAAGTGCGCAACGTTGCCGGGTTGAGGAACGAGGCAGTTAAAAATGGTGATTCCGGCAAAGATCATAACGAGATACTTTGCCTTCATAGGGAAAAAGTAAAAGATAACCGTACTATTGGGGAAAAACAGGGCAAAGGCCATTTCGACGGCGAGAATGGCGCCGGAAGCCCCTATAATAGGGAGTTGCGGCGTAAATATGCAACAACATATTCCGGAAAAAACACCTGCCGTAAAATAGAACGTCAAAAAGCGCCTGGAACCAAATGCCCGCTCAACCTCACTGCCGAACATCCAGAGTGCAAGCATGTTAAAAATCAAGTGCCACAGGTCGGTGGTGCTATGCAGGAACATGTAGGACACAAATTGCCACAGCCATACATGCCCCACGGCGTCCGGCGGATAAAGCCAGAACAATTTGGTAAATTTATCTGAGGCGGGATACCACCACGGAAGTGCGTAGGCATGTCCCGGTTGTCCGTCTATGATCGTTTTGGTTAACTGCGGCGACCACTGCATGCTTACGGTGGAAAATAGCAATTGAAGCATGAACACGCCGACGTTGGCAATGATCAGAATCATGATCACCCGTGTCCATTTGCTTCCGACGTTTACACCAAAAACTAGCTTATTATTGCGCATTTCTCGATATCAGTCTTCGATAAACGAAAATTCTAAACCATTGTGGGAAAACATGCACCAAACAATAGGATTTAAAGGATATACTAATTCTTTTTCATTAAAAGTCAAGATTATAGCAGGCCTTAAGGCTCTTACTTTGGTATAAGTTTCTTAAAGGCAAAGAGACCCGCTCCGATGAGGAGTATGTTCGCGCCCCACAAAACGGGTACCGCAGGCAATTGGCTATCCTCGGCAAGCACAATCCCTGCAACGACTAAGGGGTAATAGAGAAACAAGATGACCATAAAGCTGGCGCCAAATGCAATCATGAGGTTTCCGCTCCGCAGCCTTATGCCAAGCGGGATACCTATAATAATAAAGGTTAGGCAAGAAAATGCCTGTGATAAACGTTTGTGAGCCGAGATATCATTTTTGCGGATGGTTATATCCTTGTTAATAATACTCAAATCATACTCGACGGATTTCGTTTTTTTCAGTAAATCGTCTCGTTCTCCTGTCGCTTCAGCAGCGGACTGGGTAAGGGTGGCAATGTTCTTGATTTCAGCATTCTGCAATTCCTTGGCCTCTGCAATTTTTTGTTCCAGGCCGTATATTCTTTGCGTTTCCTTATCTATGGTTTCTCTGATTTCCTCTACCTTTTTATCCTTATCCTCGTCCCTGAATCTGCCAATCCGGCTCTCCCTCTTCACGTGTATGATGTTTTCACTGGCAACGAGGATATAATTTTTAGCCACTTTAATCTCGTTTCCCAGTCCCTCGATCCTGGACATTTGTCGCTCCAGATTTTCGTTTGACCGTTTTAAATCCGCGGTAAGTTTATTATGCCTTTCCGACAAGGCGATTGTTTCCGTTTGATACGCAAACAGTTTTTTTGACAACGAATCCTTGTCTTTTACTGAAGGCGTATCGGCCTTCGCACAGTCCGCCAACGATTCGCGAATTTCCCTGTTTTGTTGAAACAACTGGAGTACCGTCATGTATTTCGTGGAAGACTCGCGTTTCTTTTCCTTCAGTTGTATCTCAAAAGTAGTCTTATAAAATGCCCCGATACGTGGTGCAGCCTCGCCGATTTTTTTATAGTTGGGCTTGATGAATTCCCCGCGATACAGGATAAGCCGTATCTTACTTTGTTCCGGCTCCGTTTCGATAGCGCCTTCCTCGGCGATAATAATGTTCATTACGTAATCATTCGCATACTCGATTACGACAATGTCTTTATTTACGTTATCCTCCACCTTACCGATATAAATCTGATAGGGATGCAGGTCTATCTTCTTCTGGAAACTTGCCATGCGTCCGGCGAGAATACTGTTGATTGCGCGTTCCTGGAGCAGCATTATTCTATAACAGGACATGGGCAGTATTTCCGACGACAACACCACGGTGATAAAACAAAAGGCGCCCCCGATTATCAAAATCGGCATGATTATTTTATAGATGTTTATGCCGCTTGATTGGATAGCCAGCACCTCGCGGTCAGAACTCATTCTGCCGTAGGCCATAGACGTTGCAGTCAACAGGGCAGAGGGAATCGAATACGGGGTCGCCTGAATAAAGAGGTGAGGGATGAGCATCCGGAGCGCAATAATATCCAGCCCTTTATGCAGTAACTGAATACCAAAACCCAGAAATATCAGAAACTCAAAACACAAAAAGGACGGTATAAACGTCCGTAGCCATTCCCTGGTAACGTATCGTTGTAATATTTTATCGAAAAACGGTAGAAACATCAGAAAGAACCTTCAGCGAATTCCCGTGTTTTATTCGTGTAATGCACAGAACAATGGAGTGAGACCAAGCTTTTATCTTACCAGCATTCTCAAGGCATTCAAGGAAATTCGAAGTTTTGGCGGCAGAAAGAGGTTGTACTGTTGGTAACGTGTCAAAAGGACTGGCGAGGCCGGGGTCTTAAACTGATTAAAAACATTTGGAACCACAGATTACACAGATTTTGGAAGACGTAAAAGGAGATGCTTCTTAGCCAAACCACATTATAACACATTGTCTAAGGCTGGATACAACCCCTCTCTTTTCAATTATGTAGGTTTGGTTGAGCAAGCAGACTGTGCCAAATGAGCGATTTTGCCCTCTTTTGCGAGGTGTATTCCCCACTTTAAGGGCAAAAATGTCATAGAATATGGGATAAAAGGTCTCTATTTAAGGGTTCTTCCCCACTTTTGAATACAAAAAAGTTCATCTGGCACAGTCTGTTCACTCAACCCAACGACAAAGCTCACCTGACCAAAACCAAACGCAGATGAAAGTATTGAAATAACATAAATTTTTAATAGCAAACCAAGCACTGAATTAAAGAGATACTGGTTTTGGGTCGGGTGGAGCGCCTTGTTATGCCATTTTGCTGGATATTTTTATCCTCCCATCAGTCGTTGCCGTATCCAGCTTGGTTTTCGGCGACAATCGAGAACGGATGTAACCAAAGCCACATCTTCAACGATCTTGTAGTAAACGGCAAATGGAAACCTTTTAGATAGAAGCCGATGCTGCATGCTTCTTCGTTCTTTTTACCATAACCTGAACGAGTCCAAGGCATGGACAAACAGAAAAAACGCTTAACTTAACATCTATGGGGGGGGGGGACCCCCACCCCTACAACGTGGTTTTGCGCCTGATCACACGTTTCAAGGGCAAGGCTAAGGTCTTGCCCTGCATTTTGCTGCTTACTGCCCGCCGGTTCTGGGTTGCCAAAGGGGCGCAGTGTTTCAAATCGTTTATCCCCCCGGCCATTATTCAGGATATATAATTTATCATACTCCAACACAAAATACAAGCAACACGTATGTTTTTTTCGTCAAACTAAAAAATCCCGCTCCAGCACGTCTGCCACCTCAGTATAAGGAGTTGGCCAGTCAGGTAGTTGCACACCAACCATAGGTAATTGATTAGCCAGTGACCGTACTGACCCAAAGTGGTGCGACAATTTGTTCATCCCTCGCAGGAATTGCGGGCAGAATGTGTTTTTCATCAGCGATTCAAACCGGGACGCCCCGTTTAACGGCGATAAGGCATATCCCGGATGTCCACTGCGGGTCAGCACGTAGATTTTTTTGAGAGGCAGTGGACTCTCAGGGCAGTTCTGGCTCACTACTACGACATACTTGTCTAAAAAGGGCTGAAATGTGCCAAGACTTGAAAAAAAATCACCGGATTTCTTAAGCACGTCGTGAGGAAACTTAATTACCGGGGCGCCGGGATAGACCTTATATACACCATCAATGAAACGGATAGCGGCAATGTTGTCGTCCAGGAGCGTGTATCCCCTTTTCACAAAAAGCGCGGAGAGAGAAGATTTGCCGGTGCCCGACGGTGCGCAAAAGGCGACACATTCATTTCCCAGGCTAATGACGCTGCCGTGCAAGGGGAAAATATTCCGCTGGTGCAGCAACGCGCCCAACCCCCATGCCATAAAAAGTGATCTGATAACGTCCTCGTGCGTGCCTTCTTTAGGTTGAATAGTGACCTGGCTCCCTTTGGACACAAGCATCTTGGCACGGCGGCCTTTGGTGAGCACATGGTCAGGATTGGCCTGAAACTTGAAGCCAGAGGCCTTTACGTTCTCCAATTCGTCCGGCACGTCCCCCATTTTAACAAAAACGTCCGGTTTTGCCTCCGATACCGTCGCAAACCCGGGACATACGAGTTCGGATTCAAGTATCAAACCATAGACCCAGTAACGGCTACAGACCACGCAATGCCTCCTCTCAGAAACGTTCCAGAAATAAGCCGACGCCCAGGCCGCGGAGCAGGATTGACCCGCATTGCGCTGTGGTTGAGGTGTCTATCTTGCTTTGCAGCGTCGTCAGGACGCCGCGCATACGCGGCAAATCCAGGCACTCGCGCGCCAGGGGCGACTGTTCCAGCCGGTTAAGTACAGCATATATCTCTTCACGCTGTGCGGCAGCCCGATAGCCAAGATCGGCGGCCTGCAATCCTTTGCGGCGATTGTACAACACCTCTTGCGGCATGTACCCTGCCATCGCCCGGCGGATGAGTCGGCGACCCTCTCCACGCCGGTAGAACTGATCGTTGGGCAGCCGCAGGCAGAACTCAATGAGGCGCGCATCTTGCGTGGGGTCGCGTACGTCCAGGTTATAGCCCGCTCCCAGCGCATGCCATGTAGCGCCCCCACTGGTCATACAACTCCTGAATTTGGCCACTCGTTCTGCCGAAGGAGTGGTAAATGTAGCATCGTGTCCGGTCTCATGCATACGGTCCGCCAGTTGCAGCCTTTGGGCAAAATGCGGGTGTATAGCTGTATAATTGTGCCAGGGTGGCTGCATTCCATTCTTGTAATACCGAAACAGACGGATCGCCGACAACAGCAACGGTTTTAAGAACTGTAGCTTGAGGGTTTGCCAAAAACCAGCCTCGGTCAACAGTAAGTCACGTACCGCCGCCCACCAGCCTTCACGGCTAATCAGATCAAAGAAAGACCCGGTTCCGCTCCAGGACACCGTGGCATTGCCATTCTGACCGGTGAGTAAAACACCCATGCCACGTCTTTCCGCCTCTGCCAGTATCGCCATAATCCAGTAAAAATTAGCGGCTGCATGGCCCGGCTCCTGATAGAGTTCAAAGAATCGCTGGATGCCTTCAACCAGACCAATATCCCTGGCGGTCAGGAGGAGATGTTCTATGCTCCCTGCCTGCAGGGCCGTGGCGTGGGCGTGCGCCCACTCGTCGCCGGTGCGCTTATTGCCGGCGCCCGTCTGCCCATCAAATAGCGGCACAGAGGTGAAGGCCGTAAGCCTTTTCCCATCTTGCGCCATCATGGGCGCAGCCAGGGCAGCCACCGAACCGGAATCGAGTCCACCACTCAATGTAATACCAATCGGGCGGTGGGTGCGCAGGCAGTACCTGACTGCCTGCCGGTAGATGCGCAGAAACTCTTCCACGTAATCATCATCAGAGGCAAGTTTAAGCGGTGAGAGCTGTTCAGGGTACCAATATCGGTGTGTTTCAGCGCCTGCTTCGGTAACGCGCAAGGTATGTGCCGCCGGCAGCCGCACCAAGCCCTCGTAGGCAGTCTGAATGCCATCCCCCGGCCACGAGGTCAAAACCTGGGCAACGCGCAGCAGATTGGGACGGCGAGGTACCTGCGGCAGGGCGAGCAACGCCTTGAGGTTTGAGGCAAAGACGAGAAAGGTAGTAATAGAGACCGGTGTTGCCGCAGCGGTCGCGGGCAATAAAAAGTAACCTTCGCCGGCTGTCCCGGATGGCAAACTGCCAGTCGCCCAGCAGATGTTCTGGACAAGCCTCTCCCCAGCGCTGATATGCCCTGAGGATCAGGAGGCTATCAGGCGTTGTGGCTTGCTCTGATAAGGAAATGCAACAATCGCCGTAGAGGTCTTCACGGTTATCAAGTGCCGTTCAAAACGATTTTGCGGGGTGGTGTGCAACAGGAGATATCCCAGCCCCACCGGACCGATGCACGTTTCGCCTGATCCATCCGGCCCGTAATGGGCAATGGCCTTCCTCATGGCGGCGAGAAATGATGGGTCTGCCGGTGTGCCGTCAAAGTTAAAAATGCCGTAGATACCGCTCATAGTTTTTAACGTATAGGAATTTCAAAGTAGGGACACGGCGCGCCGTGTCCCTACGTGTGAACACGAAAAAATCGCCGAAGGGTTGATTTAAACGTTTGACTATTAAACAGTCCCCATGATAGTATTTAGTGTTATCAGAAGCGCTACGCGTTAATTTTTTACATCAGATTTTTTTGGCCTTAATACCACAGAAAAGGCAATATGAATACAGACAGCGTCCTTTTAAACACCCTTCTTGAGATTTCAGAGGACGCAATTATCGTATCCGATAAAAGTTATCGGGTACTACGGGTAAATCCTACATTTAAAAAACTCACAGGCCTTGACGCGGAAGAAGTCAAGGGAAGAAACCTTGTACAGCATGATTGCGGCAGCCGGGAGAAACCATTGTTAGAAGCGGTTGAAAAACCGTACGGCAAAAGCAATTCATGGACCGGTTTGATAATTATTTGCAAAAAGGATGGTAAGGCGTTTACCTCAAAGGGTGTTATTGTAACAATAAACGATGGACAAGGCAATCCCATCAGGCATATTGCCGTTTTGCGCCCCGGTTCTTCATCAGAAGGCCATTCAAATGACGAAGGAAGCAGACAGTTAGACCCCCTCACCAATCTCCCCAACCGCTTCCTCCTTAACGACCGTTTAGAACAGGCCGTGATTGCATCCCAGCGGTTAAAGAAATCCGTTGCTGTGTTTACCATCGGACTTGACCGTTTTATTACCGTTAATGACGGACTGGGTTTTGCCATTGGCGATATGGTGTTAAAAAAGATGGGTGTGCGTCTGCAGGAAACCGTCCGCCGCAGTGATACCATTGCACGAATGGCGGGAGACATTTTCTCTCTTGTAATGGCAGTAACGTCGGTCAATGATACCGTTTTGTTAGCCGAGAAATTTCTGAAGATAATAAGCGACCCCTTCTTTATCGAAGGCCACGAAGTAATTATGACCGCAAGTATCGGCATCAGTGTTTTCCCAACGGACGGCGAGGATGCCGCCTCGCTGCTCAAGCGCTCAGAGAGCGCTATGCGTCATGCAAAAAAGACCGGTGGTAAAAGGTATCAATTTTTTGCCAACGAAATGAATGCCAGGGCAAAACACCGCATCGAGACAGAAAATAATATGCGGCACGCCCTTGAACAGAATGAATTCTTATTGTACTATCAACCGAAGATTGACACCAAGACCGAGGAAATTATTGGTGCGGAGGCCCTTATCCGGTGGAATAATCCTGCGCGCGGCCTAATACCTCCCGGAGAATTCATCCCTATTGCTGAAGAAAGCGGACTGATTTTGCCGATCGGCGCCTGGGTATTACGCCGCGCCTGTAAACAGTGCAAGGACTGGCTGGAGGAAGGACTAAAGCCAATATGTATTTCAATCAACGTGGCCAGCCATCAATTACGCTCCAATGATTTCACTGATCAGGTTAAAGCAATCCTTGCGGAGACGGGGTTTCCAGCGAACCTACTGGAACTGGAGATTACCGAAAGCACCATGATGGATAATTCTCTTTCCTGTGTAAAGATTTTGCAAACATTCAGGGATATGGGAATACGCGTTTCAATAGATGACTTCGGCACAGGCTATTCCTGCCTGAGCTACTTGAGCCGTTTCCCCATCACAACGCTGAAGGTTGATCGCGCGTTTGTCAATAACTTACAGGACAGCAACAATGCCGAAATTACCCGCGCCATTATAGGCCTTTCCCATAGCTTAAAATTGGAGGTTATTGCAGAAGGAGCGGAAGTCGCAGAACAAGTTAAATTTTTGGCATTTCATGGGTGCACTATAGTACAGGGATTCTTCTATAGCCGTCCCGTATCCGCTGAAGAGTTCGAAAAAATGTTACGCATCGGATTTATTTATAAGGGTTAGATTTATGTATGTATAGGAAATTCAAAGTTCTTGGTAGGAGCCAACTCCTG
>CAYJPZ010000154.1:0-9429 GCA_964372185.1 uncultured candidatus Brocadiaceae bacterium | reverse complement strand
CGATTGCTTCGTTCGGGCGAAGTGGCACTTCGCTCTACATCAACGAAAAAGTCGCCAAAAGCCTCATTTAACTTTGGTTACGGCTACACCGTGCCGGGGATATCAGTACAAGACTTGAATAAGCAAGGTTTTATGTTATAGTATAACAATTGGTATATTATAGGGGGGGCTTATCCACAACAAAATACCGATGGGAAAAGGGTGGGCTGTGGATATGCCGGCGTCAAGCGAACAAAAGATTAAGGGAGGGTAACATGTTCAAGGGATCACTGGTGGCATTGGTAACGCCTTTTAAAAATGGACAAATCGATTTTCAAAAGATGAAGGAGCTTGTCGAATTCCATATTAAAAATGGGACGAGTGGGATTGTCCCTTGTGGAACAACCGGTGAATCGGCGACCCTTTCCTTCGATGAACATGAACGGGTAATCGGCGAGGTGGTCAACTTTGCAGCCGGAAGGATACCCATCCTTGCAGGTGCAGGCTCAAATAATACGATGGAGGCCCTGACGCTGACTAAGCATGCGAAAAAGGTTGGGGCAGCCGGGGTGCTGCTTATCACCCCTTACTACAACAAACCCACCCCGGAGGGACTCCTCCGCCATTACAAGCTGATTGCAGAATCGGTAGATATCCCTATCGTGGTATACAACGTTCCATCGAGGACGGGCATATCTATCCTGCCGGAAACGGTCGCAAAGCTTGCTCAGATAAAAAACATCGTCGGGATAAAGGAGGCCAGCGGGAGTATCGACCAGGTGACCCAGATACTGCAACTATGCGACATCACGGTGCTTTCGGGAGACGACTCCCTCACCTTGCCGATCATGTCGGTGGGGGGCAAGGGAGTAATATCGGTTGTGGCAAACGTCGTTCCCGCAGATACGGCCGCGTTGACGCGATACTGCCTGGAGGGCAATTTCGAGGCCGCCAAAAAATGTCACTACAAACTCTTCCCACTATGCAAGGGCATGTTCATAGAAACAAATCCAATCCCGGTAAAAACCGCCATGAAGCTGCTGGGGCGCATTAACGGAGAATTGCGCCTGCCGTTGTGCGAAATGACCAAGGAACACGAGGGCCAGTTGGCGGGGATTTTGAAGAATTATGGCCTGGTATCGTAGCCGCGTAGGGACACGGTGCCCGTGTCCCGTTGAGAACGCAGAGAAACAAAAGGCATAATTTCAGAGAAGTCCAATTTCGAATATCGAACAAGGAAAGGAACCGCACTTGATAGATAAGAAAAAAATCGAGGCATCTGTCCGTTTATTCCTGGAAGGCATTGGAGAAGACCCTGCGCGCGATGGACTGCTTGAAACGCCGGCAAGGGTTGCCGAAATGTGTGAAGAAATATATGAAGGCATCGACAAGGACTCCCATACGGAAATAAAGGTGCTGAAGTCGGAAAAATATGATGAAATTGTGCTTTTAAAGGATATCCCCTTTTACTCGATGTGCGAACACCACCTCCTCCCCTTCAGCGGCGTTGCGCACGTGGCCTACATCCCGCAAGGAAACCGGGTCACCGGCATCAGCAAACTGGCAAGGGTTGTTGAACTTGAGGCCAAGCGGTTGCAAGTGCAGGAGCGGCTCACCACGGATATCGCAGAATCCATCATGAAGGCATTAAAACCCAAAGGGGTGCTTGCCATTATCGAGGCGGAACACCTTTGCATGACCATGAGGGGCATTAAAAAACCCGGCACACGGGTGCATACCTCCGTGGTGCGCGGCATCTTTCGCGACAACCCCGCTACACGGGCAGAGGTGATGTCGCTTATAAAAGGGCATTAAAAGCCAGGAATCCTTTTCTGATATTATTAGGGAACAAATTATTGGTTGTTTTTTGTTTTTTGCGTATAATGTTTGTTATACAAGGCTTACCCTGAAGACGCAATAACAAATATGGTCAGGGATATCCAGGCACCAAGCCAATTTACGGTATATAGCCAAAAGCTTCTGTTTTTCGAAAAACACATGACGAACCGCTTGTATTTGCTGGTTTGAGCGTCGAAAACCTGATTTGTTTGGCTATATATCGAGTATTTACCAACCAGTGGGGGTTGGGTGCTTACGGATACTTTGGTAGAGGCAAAAAAGGCTAGAGGATCACAGAAAGAACATAACAATCAGGTCAACAGCGTTGCTAGCTTAGACATTTTAAGTAACAGTTCATCCGGCATTACAGGTACCGCATGAACTGTTACCATTTTAACTATAAGTAATTTCATGGGGAGGGTTAGATGGAATCTGACGTCAAACAGATTACCGAGAAGGTAAAGAGGGAAAGTGATTTTGCCAATACCCTGATGTTTGAAATGGGCAAGGTGATCGTAGGCCAGAAATATTTGATCGAGAGGCTTCTCATAGGCATTCTTTCAAATGGACACGTCTTGCTGGAGGGCGTGCCGGGACTGGCAAAAACACTATCGATTACGACCATGGCCAGGGCAATGCAGGCAAGTTTTCAAAGGATACAATTCACGCCGGATTTGCTTCCGGCTGATTTGATCGGCACCCTCATTTATAACCCCAAAACCGGGGATTTTACCGTACGGAAAGGCCCCATTTTCACCAATATTGTGCTGGCCGACGAGATAAATCGCGCCCCGGCAAAGGTGCAAAGCGCGCTCTTAGAGGCGATGCAGGACAGGCAAGTCACTATCGGCGATCAGACGTTTAAATTGGAAGAACCCTTCCTCGTGCTGGCCACCCAGAATCCCATTGAGCATGAAGGCACCTACCCGTTGCCTGAGGCGCAGGTAGACCGGTTTATGTTTAAGCTGAACGTTACGTACCCGGATAAAAAGGAAGAACGGGAGATTTTGGACCGCATGGCTCTGACGAAAAAGGACATTCAGGTGAATCCGGTAATTACCCCGAAAGATATCCTGCGGCTGCGTTCTCTTGTGGATGAAATTTACATCGACGATAAAATCAAAAATTACATTGTCGATATTGTATTTGCATCAAGAGACCCAAAGGCCTATAACCTGAAACTCGAAGAGTTCATAGAGTTCGGGGCGTCTCCCCGCGCAACGATATTCCTTGCGCTTGCGGCCAAGGCGCACGCCTTTATTAAAGGCAGGGGTTTTGTTACCCCGCAGGACGTGAAGTCGATAGGGATGGACGTCCTCCGCCATCGCGTGATTATAACCTACGAGGCCGAGGCCGAGGAGATAACCGCCGAAGACGTTGTGCAAAAAATATTTGATACCGTGGAAGTACCGTAAGGACGGGCAAAGGGAACTGCAGTAACCACAGATTTCACAGATTACACAGATAAAAAACGTAACGGTTTTACGAAGGCAGGCAATGCCCTGCCCTACACAAGCTGTATCTGGTGTAGGGACACGGTGCCCGTGTCCCTGCGTGTGAATACAAAAAATTACCGAAAGACTATTAAAATTGTTTCTTCCCGATAAAATACCGGGGTACGCGTATGATTTCAAAAGACCTATTAAAAAAAATCAAACAGATTCAAATTCACACCCGGCATCTTGTTAACGATGCGTTCGTTGGGGAATACCACAGTGTTTTCAAGGGACGCGGGATGGAGTTTGACGAGGTGCGGGAATATCAACCGGGAGACGAAATACGGACGATTGATTGGAACGTAACGGCGCGCATGGGGCGTCCCTTTATCAAACGCTTTGTTGAAGAGCGGGAATTGACGGTGATGTTGCTGGTGGATATCAGCCCTTCGGGACACTTCGGGTCTGCCGAGCAGTTGAAAAATGAGGTTGCAACGGAGATATGCGCCCTTTTGGCATTTTCTGCCATAAAAAACAACGACAAGGTGGGTTTGATTGTGTTTACCGACAAAATTGAAAAATTCATTCCTCCCAAAAAAGGAATTAAACACGTATCAAGGGTTATTCGTGAATTGCTGTGCGCACAACCCACGGGGAAGGGCACGAATATTCCCGTTGCGTTGGAATACCTGAACAAGATATCTACCCGCCGCACGATTTCTTTCCTTGTGTCCGATTTCATAGCAACCAACTACGCGCACGCGCTCCGCATTGCAAATAAAAAACACGATGTGATAGCCGTTTCCATCACGGACCCCAGAGAGCAGGAATTGCCCAACGTGGGATTTATTGAATTGAGAGATGCAGAGTCGGGGGAGACGCTTCTGGTTGACACGTCAAATCCTCATGCAAGGAAAGAATATAGCGCCCTCTGTAACCGCCAAAGGCAGGAACGGTCAAGGCTGTTCCGATCAATGGGTGTTGATGAAATCGTAATCAACACCGGCAAACATTATATAGACCCCATCGTGCTTTTTTTTAGAATACGGGAAAAGAGGTACTAATCTTGGTTGAATTATGGTTATAAAGGGATATAACAGATTTTTTAGTATCCTGTTGATTTTACTCTTGGTTGCATATACACTGATTGCTTTTTGTGGTGCGGCTTTTGCTGGAAAATCAGATACTACGCCGGATGCAACATCGATAGAGGCAAAGGCAACGGTGGATAAAAAAGAGGCGACGATTGGTGAAAAAATCAAATTAACCATTTGTGTGAACTACAAGGCAGGCCTTGTAGTGGAATTCCCGGAACTTGACCAGCAGATCGGGGTATTTGCAGTTAAACGAGTGGAGGGTGGGGATTCACCAAGACCGGAACTGCATGGCTGTTTCTCAGTCGAACGAAGCTGGATATTGCGTACATATGAGGTCGGACGCCAAACGGTCCCACCGCTGAAGATAAAGTATAAAGGCCGCAGTGGTGAGGAAACCGTTGCCACCAACGAGGTAACCGTCGAGGTTAAGGGGCTTTTAAAAGAAGGAGAAGAGGCGTCTGATATCAAGGACATTCGCCCTCCTCTGGACGTGCCGACGAATTTCAAACGGTTACTGATATGGCTTTGGGCGGGGTTTGTCGCCCTCCTGATTTTCGGCGCCGTTTTCTGGCTGATGTGGAAACGCAAAGGGGCGCAAAAGACTCCGGAAATGAAACTACCGCCGCGCGCGCCTCACGAAGTTGCCTACGAATTGTTGGATACATTAACGAAGGACGGTCTGATTGCAAAGGGGCTGGTGAAGGAGTATTACTATCGCCTAACGGATATTGTGCGGCATTATATCGAGGGGCGGTTTGGATTGCTTGCGCCGGAACGGACTACCGAGGAGTTCCTCGCGGAAATGGCGCACGCGAACACGTTGGATAAGTCCCACAAGGTGTTGATTCAGGAATTTTTAAATCACTGCGATATGGTGAAATACGCGAAATACGGACCGTCTCTGCTGGAAATTGAAGAAACCTATTTGGTAGCCAGGCGGTTAATTGACGAGACGAAGGATACCGGTAATTGCGGATAAAGTGTTTAGGGGTCACAAGCGTAATATTATTTTACCTTTTAGAGAAGGGGGAGAAAAAATGCTAAAAGCGCCTGAAAAATTTTTGGATGAATATTTGAGCCATGAAAAAGAGACCATAAACACACGTAAGCCGAACGCGATACTATCAAAAACGCCAAGGCGTACGGTTTCTGAAGAACAACGGTCAAGGTTAAGGCAAAATCTGCAAACATTATGGGGCATTTACGGCACCCCGGAAATAAAAGAAATTCTAGCGAAAAAAAAGAAGATTCGTTTTTTAAACATAGAAAGCAGCCAGGTATGCCTGTGTTTGTGTTACGTGGATAAAGGTGTTTTAATGGAATACGAATTAGACCTCGGCATAAAGCAAGAGCTTGCAGGCGCGCGGGTTTATAAGCAGTCGGAAACGATGATCAACCGGTATTGCTCCACGGAAAAAGGAACGGATTCGGCTCTTGATGCAGCCAGTAGCGCAATCCAGGCGTTGGTCGACGTCTTGGTTGAAAAAGATATATTAGAAACGGATATCTGGAATGCTATTGCAAAAGGGACCCAAATTCATCCGACAGTGGTAATGTATCCATCGTGAAGAGATTACATTAGGCCTTCGGCGGCTTTTTGCTCATACGCAGGGACACGGCGCGCCGTGTCCCTATTTTGAAATTCCTATACGTTATAAATTATGCCTAAAGCAGCTTTCATTCATGCAACCGATACGGTTGCGTTACCGGTTTGAAATTCTCAATCACAAATGTAATATTCAATGATTTTCCGCGACCCCTTAATCCTGTTATTAATCGTTATCATACTGCCTCCCCTGGTCTATTTTTACTTTTATTCCAGAAAGAGCAGCCAGGTGCCCTTCCCTTCCGTTGAAACGTTGAGGAAGCTTAAACCCTCGTTTGCACAACGGTATCGACATATCCCGGGCATCATTAGGGCCGTGTCTATCGTACTGATTATTGTCGCCCTGGCGCGTCCCCAGTCCGGAAACGAACAGACAAAGGTGCTGACGGAAGGGATAGACATCGTTCTCACCGTGGACGTATCGGGTAGTATGCTGGCGGAAGATTTTGAGATTGGCGGCAAAAGATATAACCGGCTGTACGTTATTAAGCAGGTAGTAAAAGATTTTATTCAAAGACGTAATAACGACCGCATCGGCCTGGTTGTTTTTGCCGGGATGCCGTATACCCAGTGTCCCATGACGCTTGATTACGGGATGCTGCTCCAACTATTAGAAAGGATCGACATCGGGATGGTCGAGGATGGGACGGCAATCGGCTCCGCTATCGCCTCTTCCATCGACAGGCTGCGGAACACAAAGGCGAAAAGCAAGGTGATTATCCTGCTGACGGATGGAAGAAACAACGCAGGGGAAATAGACCCCTTTACTTCCGCTGAGATTGCCAAGGCCTTCGGCATTAAAATTTATACCATCGGGGCAGGCACAAAGGGGCTGGCCCCATTTCCAGCAGTTGACCTGTTTGGTAATAGGGTGATGAAGCAGGTCAAGATTGACATCGATGATAACGCCCTCCAGGAGATTGCAAAAATTACGGATGGAAGGTATTACCGGGCAACGGATACTAAATCACTTCTGGAGATATACGAACACATAGATAAACTTGAAAAAACCGAGGCGGAGGTGACCCAGTACACGGAATACACTGAATTGTTTCATTTTTTTCTCCTCCCCGCCTTCGCGCTGTTATTATGTGAACTGGGTTTAAGGAAAACAAAATTCAGAAGGATACCTTAACGTTTTCATTTTTTATTAACCGCGAATGAACGCTAATTGACGCTAATACTTTTCTTTTATAATCAATATTCATCAAGCAACACCTTCTATTATGAAATATGAAAATCTTTGCTATCTCTATTTGCTGCCTGCCGTCCCGTTGTTAATTCTCGGATACTTTCTTGTCTTCCGAAAAAAGGCGGCGGATTTAAACACATTTGCAAACAGCAAATTACTGCAAAAAATAGGCCTTTCACTAAATCTAAGGATGTTGTGGTTCAAGGCTATATTGATGACGGTGGGTGTGCTTTTGCTGATTTGGGCGCTTATGGGGCCGAAGTGGGGATATCATTGGGAAGAGGTGGAAAAAAAAGGGGTCGATGTTGTAATTGCCGTTGACACCTCCAGGAGTATGCTGGCGGATGACGTCAAACCGAATCGTTTACAGGCGGCCAAGCGGGAAATTGAGGATTTGCTCAACGTGTTGGAGGGCGACCGCGTTGGCCTGGTTGCCTTTGCCGGCGCGGCCTTTACCTATTGCCCTTTGACGTCCGACTACGGAGCGTTTCGGCTTTTCCTGAATGACTTGAGTACCAATATCATTCCGCTGGGCGGCACTTCCCTGTCGGAAGCAATAAGAAAAAGCATTGCAGCCTTTGATGTAAAATCAAAGAACCATAAGGTTATTATCTTAATTACCGATGGAGAGAATCACGAAGACGACCCCATCCAGACTGCCGCGAAGGCAAAGGACAGCGGCATTGTTATCTATACCGTAGGCATAGGAAAAAAGGAAGGCTCATACATTAAAATAACCGACGAGGGTGGACGGGAAACTTTTCTTAAGGACAGACAGGGGCAGGTGGTGAAGTCGAGACTGGACGAGATCACTTTAAACAAGATTGCATTGGAGACGGGCGGACTCTATACCCCTTCCTACGGGACGAAGTGGGGATTGGAAAAGATTTACACGGACAACATCGCGAAAATAGAGGACACCACCTACAAAACCCAACGGGTAAAGCGATACATCAATCGCTATCAGATGCCTCTTATTGTTGCGCTCATACTCATCGTAGCCGAGGTCTTCTTTCCTGAGAGTAGAAGAGGCAGGGTGCGGGTACGGTAATGCGAAAATGAATATCCTATACAACCAAATTATTGGAGGTGTACGTGCATGTTAGAAAAGGTCATTCTTGTAGTATGTGATGGGTTAGGAGATCGTCCGATTAAAGATCTCGGCGGGCTAACACCCCTGGAAGCCGCAAAAACACCGCACCTGGACAGTCTGGCCGCAGAATCAGAATGTGGTATGATGCACAGTTTAGGACGCGGTTTTGTGCCGGGCAGTGACGTGTCACATCTCAACATCCTGGGTTATGATTATGAGCAATATTATTCCGGCCGCGGCACTATTGAAGCTGCCGGGGTGGGGCTGCAACTGTCCGATGGAGACGTGGCGCTGCGGGGCAACTTTGGAACCATAAACGATCAACTCATTATTACCGACCGTAGGGCAGGCAGGATTAATAACGTCAAAACGCTAACAGAGGCCTTAGATGGATTGGAAATTGACGGGGTAACATTTATCGTTAAACCGGGCACCGCGCATCGCGCGGCAGTTTTGATGCGCGGAAAAGGCCTGTCAAATGCGATAATTGACGCAGATCCGCACAAGGGCGACGTCCCGATACGTGAAGTCACCCCCATCGGCAACACCGTAGAGGCAAGCTTCACCGCAACGGTATTAAACAAATTCCTGAAGAAATCGCATGAAATACTGAAGGCACATCCCCTTAATGTTGAGCGGCAACGTAACGGAGAACTGCCGGCAAACTATCTTCTGGTTCGCGGCGCAGGTAAATATAGTAAAGTGCCTGGTTTTAAGGAGCGTTTTAACTTTTCCGGCTGCTGTATCGCCGGCGGGGGGTTGTATAAAGGCGTGGCTTCTTTTCTGGGAATGGAGGTTTTAGACGTCCCGGGTGCTACGGCTTTGCCTGACTCGGACATCGAAGCAAAGTTCCGCACGGCAATTAAAAGCCTGGCATTGTATGATTTTGTTTTTGTCCATGTAAAAGCGGCTGATTCATTGGCTGAGGATGGGAATTTCAAAGGGAAGCGGGACTTTATTGAAAAAATTGATAAAGCAGCCGGACTTTTTAATGAACTATCCAAAGACGTATTACTGATAATTACCGCAGATCACTCAACACCGTGTGAGCAAAAAAGCCATTCAGGCGACCCTGTTCCCATTTTATTTCGCGGGCATGGGGTTCGGGTGGATAAGGTGACGGCCTTTAACGAGCGGGCATGCACCGAGGGAGGACTTGGTTTTATTACGGGAAAAGACGTTATACC
>CAYJPZ010000153.1:0-9430 GCA_964372185.1 uncultured candidatus Brocadiaceae bacterium | reverse complement strand
GTGAAGCCCCTGGTAAATGAAATAGTATAACAAGCCCCGAAGGGGCGACAGAAAAGGACGCCAAACATGGTTTGAACACATATTTTTTCTGAAATTTACCGCTGTTTTGTTCCCCGAAAACTACATGAAGCAGGAGCTTCTGGTGTAGGTGCGTTCCCAAGCTGGAGCTTGGGAACGAGAGAATGCTTTTAATAAATGCCTCAAACGTTCTAAAGCCGTACGCACTAAACTACTTTTATCTTTGAAACCGAGTTTTTTACATTCATGTAAAAACGTGATTTGGTCATCTTCAAGCTTTAATCTTATTTCAGTCATTATTATTTCCAATCCTTTCTCAATTCGTAACATTTCCTCCCCACAGACAAGCGGCAGGAAAAAAACGCCTGCCGCCGCACAAATGGAAGGAGATGCCCCCCGCGCTATCCAAACGTAATCCGCCTGTCGTCAAACAGGTGGTTAACGGGGGTAATGTGCTTGTTGCGGGCATTGTGAGGGTTAATCTCAATCGCCATCGATTCTTCCCGGTCCGGCGATGCGCGATAGAGTATTTCACCCTTTGTGCCAAGAATCTGGCTGGCGCCGATAAAAGAAAGCGACTCTTCCGTGCGATGCTCGGTACCGATACGATTTGCAGTAATGGCAAACACCCTGTTTTCTATACACCGCGTAATCATTGCCTGGGGACAATAGGGAAGCACCAGATTTGCCGGATGGCATAGGATATCGGCGCCCTTTACCGCCAAAGCCCGTGCAACCTCGGGGAAAAACCAGTCAAAACAGATCATGATGCCGATAGTTACCGTGCCGATGTTATAGACCTCCAACGGGCGGTCTCCCGGCGCAAACCAAAGCTTTTCGTTGTAAAAGAGGTGCAGCTTTCTATAGCAGCCGATAAAGCCTTGCGGGCTTACCAATACGGCTGAGTTATAACAGGTTCCCTTTTCACGCTCAGCCAGACCGGCCACAATGGAAAGGCGTTTTTCTTTTGCCAGCTTAACCAACGCCTGCGTGGTTTCTCCGTCCGGCACTTCTTCCGCCAGGGCGAGGGCCTCTTCACGGGAAGTAAACTGGTAGCCGGTATTGAACAATTCAGGCAGCACCACCAAATCAGCGTCCATCCTCTTTATCAACGAGACGGCAGTCTCCCTGTTCTCCTGCTTTTTCCCAAAAATGGGAAGTGTTTGCAAAAATCCGACCTTCATCACGTTTCCCCTGCATAATAGAGTAGTCTCACGTCCCGTAGCCCAAAACCACCCTTGCCAGCGCAAGACAATAACCTTTATGATAACAAAACAGGTTCTACACTTTCAACCTTTCTTACACAATTTTCAGCAAAATACGAAGCTGTTACAAAAGAAGATTGATTCTCCGACGATTTTAATTTAAATTGATACAGTTTAAAGTATCAAACGTTGATACGATTGCACATCCGCAAGGAATGACTAAGTTACCAGGCAAGAGGAGAAAGGAGCTATAACGTGAAGATTTCAATTGAAGGTAAAACGAGGATCAAGATGATCCCGGAAACCAAACACGAAAAAGAGAACCTTGATGCGCTGTGGAAGATGCTTATACGCTGCGACGCCGACAGCAAAGTGCTGTGTCCTATAGGTTCATACATAGCCATGCAGGATGAGGGCGCTAATTTTGTAATACAGGATCAATAGTTTTTTTTAAGTTTCAGGTTCGTTTTGGTTCAGGCTGTAAACCTGAACCGGCGGGTTATGAGCGGTTGGTTGTGAGATGTTGGGCAGGGCGTTGGCCTTGCCCTTGGAATTTCCCAAGGGGGACTTTATAAATTCCCCATCAGAAAAGAGGGTGACGGTCACGTAGTTATGGTAAAAATTGCTTCGGTAATCTCTATTCTGCTTCTATCCGTTCACCCTGTTTGGACACAACCTGCGTTTGCTTATGACGGCGTGGATACTACTCGTAATACAAGGGTACCGTTGGAAAAGAAGACGGTTCACGACCTTCAATCAGTCCTTGCGGCCTATCAGGGAATTTACAGCCGTTTTGTTGCGAAGGAATCGGAGGGTATGGCTGTATCCGCCGGTAAATTGGCCGATGCGGCGAAGGCGTGCATTGACCGTGAGCCGGAGGCCGCCGTCGTGCGCGTGATGCAGCACGTGATTCAAGGGGCGGAGGAGTTGATGAACGCCGAGGACGCGCACGAAACGCTCGAAGGATTTGCTTCTGTCAGCAACGCCCTTTACTCGCTTTTTAAATCGCGGTCTAACCGGTTAGAGACGCTGGAAATAAAACTCTATTGGTGTAAAAAAGATGGTTACTACTGGTTCCAACCACAAAAGCAGCCACCGGTTTGTCCATACAGTGCAAGCACCGTTTGTGCATCTATAGAAGAAGTGAACTGTTACCAAAAATAATTATGAAAACGATACGGTTGGATACCGACATATTGATCATAGGCGGCGGGGCGGCTGGGTGTTTTGCCGTTTTGGATATATATAAAAAATCCCCTCACGCTAAAGTGGTTGTCATGGAAAAGGCGCATATCGAGCGCAGCGGGTGTCTGGCGATGGGCCTGAATGCCATCAATGCCTACCTGAACGAAGGCCAAACCGCTGAATCGTACGTCTCTTACGTGGAACGGGAATTCGAGGGGGTCATCAGAAAAGACCTGGTTCACAGCATCGCACAGGGTCTCAATGACGCCGTTAGCGACGTGGAGGCAATCGGGCTTCCCATAGAACACAACAAGGACGGCGCTTACCGGCACCGGGGAAAACGCAGCGTGCATATCTTCGGCGAACGGCTGAAGCCTAT
Organism: uncultured candidatus Brocadiaceae bacterium; assembly: GCA_964372185.1. Classification (GTDB taxonomy): domain Bacteria; phylum Planctomycetota; class Brocadiia; order Brocadiales; family Brocadiaceae; genus JACVXV01. Next base: position 6,643 of record CAYJPZ010000153.1, on the reverse strand, counting down.
CCTTGCGGAGGCGGTAAGCCGAACCCCTGCGCAGGTGTTGAATCGCGTGGCGGCGACCAATTTTATTTACAACGGCAAGCGCGTCTGCGGGGCATTCGGTTATGGTGTCAGGGATGGCGCGCTTTACGTGATTCGGGCAAAGGGCGTTCTCGTGTGCACCGGTGGGGCTTCCGGTATCTATAAACCTCACAATACGGGTGGAGCGCGCCACCTGATATGGTATTGCCCGTGGAACGTCGGAACCGGGTACGCCATGGGAATACGTATCGGGGCGGAAATGACCAGTTTTGAAAACCGGTTTATCGCCCTGCGGGTAAAAGACGTAAATGCTCCAACGGGCACTATCGCCGTTGGTGCGCATTCAAAACAGATCAATGCCCGCGGAGAAGACTATCTGGAACGCTATTATAAACACCTGGGCGGAAACAAGTGTTTGACTCACCACAGGCTTTGGGCTACCCTGGAAGAGACAAAGGCGGGACGCGGCCCGTGCTACCTGGATACAACCACCCTGAATGGCGATGAAGAGAACAGGCTAAAGGAGGATTTTCTGAATATGAATCCTCAAATTGTTCTCTTGTGGGCAAGCAAGGGAATGGATCCGCGGCTGAAACCGGTGGAGATACAAGGCACAGAGCCTTTTGTTGTGGGTGGACACTGCCAGGCAGGGTACTGGATCGACAAAAAAAGAAAGACGACTATCGACGGCCTTTATGCCGCCGGAGAAGTGGCGGGCGGCGCCCCTAAAAAATACGTCAGCGGAAGCTGGGTTGAGGCTCGTATCGCCGCAGTAACGGCGCTTGAGGAGATAAAAGACGTCTCCCTGGAAAACGTTGACGAAGGGATGATTCATAGCGAAGGTGCGAGGGTTACCGCGCCATTAACGAGGAAATCAGGCGTATCGCCCCATGAAGCGCAGGAACGGCTGCAAAAGGTTATGGATGAATATGCGGGCGGTATTTCGATGAACTACGAACTCCACGAGGAACGGTTGCTGGAGGCAAGGCGGCTGCTCAAGAGATTAAAAGACCGCACGCAAGACCTGGCGGCGGTAAATAATTATAATGTGGTTGAGGCGCTGGAGTGCATTGACAGGATTGACGTGGCTCGCGTCCTGGTGGAACACCTGCTCTACCGTAAGGAGACGCGTTGGGCATGCTACCAGACGAGATTGGACTACCCTGTCAAGGATAATAGCAGGTGGCTCACCTTTGTCAATTCCGTGTATAACCCTGACACAGACGAAATACGCATGGTGGAAAGGCCTTTGAACCCATGAGTATTTTTATCGATGAAACTATTTGCAACGGATGCAAGGGGTTGCCGGAGGCGCGATGTGAGCGTGTTTGCCCCGGCGATTTATGTTTCCGAAAAGAAAATATGAAGGCGGACATACGTGACCAATCCGCGTGCTGGACGTGCGCCTGTTGCGTGAAGGCATGTCCCGTGCAGGCGATTGAACTCCGGCTGCCTTTTCAAGTGTGCAGTAATGGCTCTTATTTGAAAGCGCGGCTGAAGCAGGACAAGACGCTTTGGACGGTATGCCATACGGACGGGCATCAGGAAAATTTTATTATTCAGGCAAGATGTTTGAAAGGAGATAAGTAGGTTATGATTAAGAATATTGCTCCTCATGGGGGTAAACTGATAAACAAGGTCGTTTCTATGGGCGAACGTGAATCACTGCTGGATAAGGCGCTTCATTATGATATGAAGAAGATACAACTCAACGCCCGGGAGATGTCGGACCTTGACATGGTTGCGGTTGGGGCAATGAGCCCTTTAGAGGGGTTCATGTGCAAGAAAGATTACGACACCGTCGTCGATACCATGCGATTGTCCAATGGCCTGCCCTGGTCGATCCCCGTTACCCTCTCCGCAACGAAGGATGAAATCGGAGGACTTAAGGCCGGCAAGGACGTTGCCCTTGTGGATCAGGCCAATGAAGTAGTGGCCATTTTGCACCTGGAAGATATCTTTCATCACGATAAGCCGAGAGAATCGCAGAAGGTTTATGGTGTGGATGATCAAAAGCACCCTGGCGTGGAATACGTGTATAAGATGGGGGAATATTTGCTCGGCGGAAAAGTGAGTGTACTCAACAGGACAAAACCTGCCGACTTTGCTGCTTACCGGTTAGACCCGGTTGAAACCAGGGCTTTGTTCGTGAAAAAGGGCTGGAGGCGTGTCGTCGGCTTCCAAACCCGTAATCCCGTCCACCGCGCCCATGAATATATCCAGAAATGTGCCCTGGAGGTTGTGGATGGCATACTTCTGCATCCCCTTGTAGGCGAGACAAAAAGCGACGATATCCCGGCGGACGTGCGCATTAAGAGTTACGAGGTGCTTTTGGATAAATATTATCCCAAAGACCGGGCAAATCTGTCCGTCTTCCCTGCCGCTATGCGTTATGCAGGCCCAAGGGAGGCTATCTTCCACGCGATCTCCAGGAAGAATTACGGCTGTACCCATTTCATAGTGGGCCGCGATCACGCGGGTGTGGGTAATTACTACGGGACGTTTGATGCGCATTATATCTTTGATGAATTTGACCCTCATGAGATCGGGATTACGCCGTTGTTCTTTGACCACACGTTCTATTGCAACGCGTGCGGCGGCATGGCTTCTTACAAGACGTGTCCTCACGATTCGGCTAATCACGTCATCCTCAGCGGAACGCAGGTACGCAAAATGCTGAGCGCGGGAGAATCGCTTCCTCAGACGTTTACAAGGCCGGACGTTGCAAAGGTACTGGGTGAATATTACCAAAAGTTAAAGTAAGAGGTAACGGCTGACGGGTTATCGGTATTTTTTACAGGGATCGGCAAGATATAACATCTTGTCGATCCTTAGAATTTCTTTTGCCAACCGCTTTCATTCTGGTATAATCCTTAGTATGTCTACCATGATTGCAGAACTCAGGATTGTAAAAACAGAACTCCGTCGAATCAAATGGCTCCTTGTTTTTTTCAACGCCGGTATCATCTTCCTCATCATAAAGGCATTTATCTATTAATCAGATACAGGCCGCTCCTACGGAGCTATTTATCCTATTGAATTCCATTAGGCTACAAACAGATCGCCCCTAACGGGGCTACATTGTTTTTTATACCCTTACGGATTTTTCAAAAAACAAAAGTGTTACGAAATTCCTTCACTTTGATAGAGACTATGAACAACAGGTTACCGGTAAAAATAGCCACACTATTCCTCCTTGTATTCCTCTCTCCCTGTGCCTTTGGAACAACAACCAGGACGTGGACGTCCTCCCTTGAATCTGATTTCAGCAGGGGCGTTACCAAAAACACGGCCATTCACAGCACGGGCGATCTGAGGCTTTCCCCCAAAGTGGAGGCCGTCACAGGCATTAAAGGCACCTTTGTCTGGTCTATTATTGCCGACAAACAAAATCACGTCTACGTCGGCACGGGCGACCCGGGTGCCGTTTACCTCATTAAAGACGGTTCTCACGCGGTTGAACTCTTCAAAGCCCCCGAACTATACGTCCAGAGCCTCGTTGCGGACGTACACGGAAATCTCTATGCAGGCGTTGCGCCGACAGGCATTATTTACAAAATAGACCCTGGCGGCAAGGCAACCGTATTTTGCGACTTACCGGCAACGTATCTGTGGGATATGACTGTTGACGGTAATTCAAATCTTATCGTGGGAACGGGAAATGATGGCGTCCTGTATAAGGTGTCGCCGAATGGCGTTCCTTCCGTCTTGTTCGATTCCCCGGAAACCAACATTATGGACGTATGCCTCGATCCGCATGGGGCGATATATGCCGGAACAGAGCCGGGCGGCCTGGTATACAAGGTAACGGACAACGGCCAGGCACAGGCGCTATACGATGCCAATGAAGACGAAATACACTGCCTCGCGCTGGATTCCGCGGGCAACGTCTATGCAGGCACGTCGTCAGGCGTGCAGGCGCAGGTACCCGTTGCGTCATCCCCGCAACAGCCGTTGCATACGGGGGTTGTTGCTACCGTTCTTAAGGAAGAGAAGGCATGGGATTTACATATTCCCGAAGAGACGCCTGTGACGCGTACCATTTCCATACGTCAGCAGAAGACCGTGGTAAGGGAACCCGCAACACCGTCGAAGATTGCCGGTATGCCGACAGCGCCCAACTACATCTATAAAATCACGCCGGATGGTCTTTCTCAGAAAATATTTGAGACCAACCAGTCGCTTATCCTTGACCTCTCGCTGGATACCCTCGACAACCTTTATGCCGTAACGGGAAACAACGCGGGTGTCTATAAGGTCTGCAAAGACGAGGACTCCAGCAGTTTGGCTACGGTGGAAGAATCCCAGGTGATCTGCTGTTTAAGCACGGATAATGACGAACTGTATATCGGCACGGGAAACCGCGGAAAGGTTTACAAAATATCGCCTTCCTTTGCGCCGGAAGGTTACTTCGCTTCCCAGGTGTTTGACGCCGCAGTGGCCTCAAACTGGGGACATATTTCTTGGACGGACACACAGCCGTCCGGCACAAAGATAGCGCTTTCCACGCACACCGGAAATAGTGAAAGGCCCGACGCCACCTGGAGCAACTGGTCTTACCCCTGTCTTTGTTCCGGGGAAAAGATAGCGAGCCCCCCTGCGCGTTTTATACAATATAAAGCCACCTTGCAAACAATAAACGACACCGTTAGCCCTTCGTTAAATACCGTGTCGCTCACCTATCTACCCAAAAATCAGTCCCCAAAGATCATCTATTTTACGGTTGAAAAAGAACTCTCCGCAAAGGCCGCGAAGGCATCGGATGCAAAGGCATCCGATAAGACGGAAGCAAAATCACAGACGACGGCGACCCAAAAGCCCCACTATCAAGTGGCGCAGAAAACCATTCAGTGGGAAGTGGAAGACCCTAATAATGACGTCCTGCAATTGACCATGTATTACAAAGGCATGGACGAAAAGGCGTGGAGGGTTATTGATAGAAATACCCAGAAAAAGGGGACGTATTCCTGGGACACCCTGCGTTTGCCCGACGGGAAATACCACCTCAGGCTTGTGGCCTGCGACAGTCCTGATAATGCGCCTGAGATCGCCTGCACTGCCGAGGAAATAACCCAGCCCATCGTGATTGATAATTCCAGGCCGGCCATTAAATCATTAAGCGCTTCTGCCGGAACGGGCGGGAGGTACATTATCTCCGGTGCCGCAAAGGATGCGGACAGCCAAATCATAAAGGTGCAATACACCCTTGATGGACAGGAATGGATATCCGCCTATCCGGTGGATGGTATCTTTGACGGTCTTGAAGAGTCATTTCAAATCACCACCGCACCGCTTCCGCCGGGTGATTACACCCTTACCATCAACGCCTTTGACGCCGAGGGAAACATCGGGATAGAGAAGGTGTTGTTTGAAGTGAAATGATGTGTAATACGAATCCCCGGATGGAAGGACTTGTAACCACAGATTTCACAGATTACACAGATTGTTGGGTTAGGTGCGGATAAATCTGCGCCAGGTTTGTGGCACAAGTGAAAATCATAGCACGTTTGTAACGTAAATTTACAAGTTTCCCTTTATCTCTCTGCGTTCTCCGCGCCCTTTGCGGTGAACCTTTACGAAAATCAAAAATCTGTGTAATCTGTGAAATCTGTGGTTCCAATTAACGCATGGAAAAACTCTCCGTTACCATAATAACACTCAATGAGGAAAAACGTATTCGTGATGCCCTGGAAAGTGTGAAATGGGCTGATGAAATAATCATCGTAGATTCCGGGAGTAAGGATAAGACCGTAGATATCTGCAAAGAATATACGGATAAGGTATTTTTTAACCCGTGGCCTGGTCATGTGGCCCAGAAAAACGTTGCTGTGGACAAAACATCTCATCTGTGGATATTTTCAATAGATGCTGACGAACGAGTCACGCCAAAACTTGCCGGGGAAATACAAAAGGTGTTGCATAACCCAAAGGCCGATGCTTACCAAATGCCGCGACATGTCTATTATTTGGGCCGATGGATAAATCATTCCGGATGGTATCCCGACAATAAGGTAAGGCTCTTTAGAAAAGACAAGGCACGGTGGGGAGGGATAAATCCCCATGACGTAGTTATCGTGAAAGGAAACGTGGAGTATTTGAACGGCGATATTGCTCATTACTCCTACAACGATATTGCACACCACGTTAACACCATAAACAATTTTACAACGATAAGCTCAGGGGAGTATTTGAAACTGGGGAAGAAGGCCGGGGTTTGGAATATGATATCCAGACCATTTGGGACGTTTTTTAAAAAATACTTTTTAAAGCAGGGATTCAGGGATGGAGTACCCGGATTTATAATAGCTATTTCCTCTGCCTATTATGTATTTCTCAAGTACGCAAAACTATGGGAATTGCGGCATATTGATGGGAACGGAGACACGGAGGAAAGATAACCGAATTGCACCAGTTTAAATGTTTAGGAATTTCAAAGTTATCGGTAGGAGCCAACTCCTGTTGGCGACCGGGTACTTGATCGCCGTCGTGCATTGCCAATCGCCGTCAGGAGACGGCTCCTACCGGTGCGTGTTTTAAGTTGCCAAATGCCTAATTAAAATGTATAGAAAATTCAAAGTCAGGCCTGAAAGGCCGACAGGATATAGCGGGGGGTGAAGCCCCCTGT
>CAYJPZ010000152.1:6535-9764 GCA_964372185.1 uncultured candidatus Brocadiaceae bacterium | reverse complement strand
CCCATGTGTGAAGACAAAAATAATTCGTGCGGCTCACATTGACACAAATGCACACGTCTATTACTTTGCAAACATCAACCGCTTGTAAACCTCATATTCCTCTCTAGCCTCTTTACTCTTGCCCAGCTTGTCGTAAGAATCGCCCATAAGCAAATGCACATTGGCATTGCCGGGTTCCGATTCCAGCAGTTTTTCACAAAGGGCTATGGACTCTTTGTACAATCCTTTTCGATTGTTGGCAAAAGCAAGATTATACCGCGCTTCGTTATTTTTGGGATTGAGAATCAAGACCTTCCCGAAGGCTTCAACAGCCTCGTCAAACGACTCTTTGGCGTTGAAGGCAACGCCCAGGTTATAATACGCATCAGCGTAATTAGGATTAATTTTTAATGCCGATTTGTATGCCGCAATGGCCTTATCGGCCAACTTCTTTTTGCTGTAAAGACACCCCAAATCATAGAGCACCCTGGCATTATTAGGATAAATCGCCACATATTTTTCAAATGCCCAGATCGCCTCATTATTCATCCGATTTCTGATGTAGAGCATACCGAGATTGAGGTACGCCTCAGAATTGCTTACATCCAGTTCAACAACCTTCTTAAAGGAATAGATAGCCTCGTCAACCCTTCCCAGCTTTTTACAGGCGAAAGCCCTCATCTTGTGGGCGTCTTTCAGCGCGGCATCCATCTCTGTTGCGCTGGTGAACAATTCGATGGCTTCTTCTAATGCTCCCGAGTTAAAAGACTTCACCCCTTTTTCATACAGTTCATAAGCAGTTACGGGTTTAACCGGCGGTGGCTGAATTGGGGTCGGCTGAACTGGCGCAGGTGTTACGGCTTCGGGTGGTTGAGTTTTCACTTCCTCTTGCTGAGCAACGGGTTTTGGTTCTTCCACCGGCTTCGGCGCCTGCTTTTCAAGGGTAGCCCGTATCAAATCCTTAATTTCGACAATTTCGACGGAATTTTCTGCAGATTTTTCTTTTTTTCCACAACCGCAATGCGCCATCAAAAAAACATACACAGCAAAAGACAAACCATAAGAAACAACTTTCAACGAATGCCTTACTGCCTTCCGGGATGATTTCTTCATGTTCGTTTCATTGCTCCAGTACCGTCGTTTAAGAAGTAAACAAGTAATTGCATTGTATTAAGCTGAAACAAATTGTCAAGAAAATTAAATTGAACATCGGTGTTTTCTTATGAGTTGAAAAAGACGTTTGACTTTTCAAATGACGCTTGATATCATACTTATCTTTTGTGCTTCATAATACTTGTGTAACCTGTCAGGATTAGGATTTAAGGAAGGTATTACCGTGGAACCCGTAAGCATTTTCGATTCGATACAAGGCCTCATGGACGAGGTTGAAGTAAGGTTCAAAAAGGAACTACAACCAAAAAGCAATTACTTGGCCGAACTTGTAATTCACATTAGCAAATACAAGGGAAAGAGGCTGCGTCCCGCCCTGGTGCTGTTGGCCGGTAAATGCGTGGGTGAAACAGGCCCCCAGCATATCGACCTTGCCGTTGTGGTAGAAATGGTTCACACGGCGACACTCGTCCATGACGACATCATCGATGAAGCCGCTATGAGAAGGCACGTTGAGAGTGTTAATTCGAAATGGGGACGCGAGGTTTCCATTCTGTTCGGTGATTATCTCTTTTCCCGTGGCTTTACCATTCTTTCTGCCCTTGATTCCCAGGTTGCCACCCTTTTGCTTTCACAGACCGCCAATATCATGTCCGAGGGTGAACTCATCCAATTACAGAGACGTTACGACATTGGGTTGAGCGAAAACGATTACTTTGACATTATTGAACGAAAAACGGCGTCCCTATGCGCTGCCAGTTGCCGACTTGGTGCTGTTTTCGCCGGCGCTAACCGCAAGGTGGCCGATATGTTGTCCAATTACGGATTGAAGATCGGTATTGCCTTCCAGATTGTAGATGACTGCCTTGACGTAATGGGCAGCGAAGATGAGATTGGAAAATCGTTGAATACCGATATCCAGAAGGGGAAACTAACCCTGCCGCTCATCCGGCTTGTCAATAAGCTCCCCAGCAACAAATTAGAGAAAACCAAGGAACTCATATTCCAGCATACCGCAAAAGACTCAAAGAACTCCATACTTGACTTGTTAACCGAGCACGACGCGGTGGAATACGCATTCAATACGGCAAAGAAAATTATCCGGGAGGCGCAGGAAGAAATTGCACCGCTTCCCGATTCTCAATATAAAACATCCCTCATAGAACTGGCCGACTACATCGTCAGCAGACGGATTTAATATCGAACTTCATGCCGTCGCCGGCGGCAAGTATCCGTAACCCCGTCTCTTTCGACAGTTCTTCCGCAACGATGCGGGGCTGCGCCTTAACCATAGTCATCCCAAAGTGATTCAATATGGTTATTTTGGGCTTCAGTGCGACCACAATTTCTTTTACATCCTTCATACTTAAATGGTAAAGCCACGACTGCATGTCTTTGTCAACCGTTTTGCGTACCACGTTGATGATAAGGACGTCTCCCTTGTAGTGTTGTAACAATTCAGGGAAATAGCGTGTATCCACCATAAGCGAAATGGTATAGCCCGGCGTAAAGAAGTTTATACCATACGTCTCACTTGGGTGTTGGTGCCTTAAAGGCGTTTCAAAGAAAACCGCGTCCGATAACCGGTATCGCCCCCCTGCTTTGATAATCTTTATGTCAGACGGATAATTTCTTATGTACTTAAGGATAACGGGGTCGTCCGTAAGGGCATCTTCCGGGGCATAGACCGTGCCTCTCTTTTTAAAACCACCTTCGGTCATCGCCTCGATCATCACGTTCACGTCGGCCGCATGGTCAAGATGCCTGTGGCTTAGGATAATGGCATCCAGCTTCATAGGGTCCATCCTGGGCTTACTTGAAACACACCTGACCAGGCATCCGGGGCCTGGATCAACCAGCACGTTCAAGCCGCACAAGGAAAACCACATCCCGCCCGATGCGCGTAACTGCTTTGATACAACGATTCGGGCGCCCGCCGTGCCGAGAAATTTGACAAAATCCGTTTCCTTGATATCTTCCACCTGCTCCCCCTAAGGCTGATTCACCATTCATTGCATAGCGTGCTGTTGTCTAAACAAACACCGTTAGATATTCAGTCCGAATTGTGCCGCCCCTACGGGGCTATAATAATAGTTATTTCTCTTACCCACCGCTCACGCAGTGGGCTACGGTTGTTACA
>CAYJPZ010000152.1:0-6519 GCA_964372185.1 uncultured candidatus Brocadiaceae bacterium | reverse complement strand
CTGCGTAAGCGGTGGGAAAGCTATTGTAGCCGTTATCAAGCCCCGGAGGGGCGGCACAAATAGCAAAACATTCAAATGTTCTTTTGCACAACACCACAAACATTGCTATTGCCGGCTACCTTTCAACAAATATTTCTCCATATCATTCACCGACAACGGAGGACTGTGAACGTACCCTTGTATCTTGTCGCACCGAAGTTCATGCAACAAGTTAACCTGGTCGTTGTTTTCAACACCCTCGGCCACCACGTTTATTTTTAAACGTTCCGCAATGGTAATAATAGCGGAAATAATGGCCGCATCATCAGGGTTTGTCGTTATGTTTTCCAGAAAAGAACGGTCAATCTTCAGGGTATTGAAGGGAATTCTCCTCAGGTAGCTCAGAGAAGAATACTTCGTGCCAAAATCATCTATGGAAAGCCCTATTCCCAGGGACTTTAGTTCTTCAAGGACAGCAATGACCTCCTCAATGTTTTGCAAGATGTTTCCCTCGGTAATTTCCAATTCCAGGTAGTGAGGATCCAGCCTGGTCTTTTCCAACGCGGTAAAAACCGTTTTGCAAAAATCTTTTTGTTCAAACTGGCGGGCAGAGAGGTTTACGGTAACGCGCAGCGATGAAAACCCCGCATTCTGCCACCTCCTGGTTTGGGCGCACGCCGTCATCAATACCCATTCACCAATCACAGAGATCAGCCCAAACTCCTCCGCAATAGGAATAAATTTGGAAGGGGATATCATACCAAGGTCGGGGTGCTGCCAGCGCGCCAGGGCCTCCATGCCGATAATTTTTCCGGTATGCAAATCAATCTGCGGCTGGTAATATAACAGTAGTTCTCCGTTGTTCAATGCCCTTTGCAGTGAATTCCCCAGTTTCATCCGTTCCATGCTGTTTGCGTTTATCTCTTCACGATAAAACTTGAAATTGTTTCTGCCCTGTTCTTTCGCATGGTACATGGCAATATCGGCCTTTTTGATCAGGTCTTCAGCATTGTTTGTATCCAACGGATAGACGGCAATACCTATGCTGCAGGTTACGTTAATCTCGTGATTCTCGATTTGAAAGGGAGGAGAGACGGCTTCGATAATCTTCTGCGCAAGGGGAGCAACGTCCTGCGGATCAAATAAATCAGGTATGATAAAGGTAAATTCATCACCCCCGCGGCGCGATACGGTGTCGCTTTCCCGTATGCAAGTTTTGAGCCGTTCGGCCAACGCCTTGAGCAATGTGTCTCCAAAGGCATGTCCCATCGTATCGTTGATAATTTTAAACCGGTCGAGGTCTAAAAACAAAACCGACACCAACCGTTTGGTGCGATAGGCGCGCACCAGTTCCTGCTGCAACCGGTCAATGAAAAGCGTACGGTTGGGCAGATTGGTCAGGGCGTCGAAATGGGCCATGTGGCGGATACGCGCCTCAGCCTCCTTTTGGGCGGTAATGTCCTCATGAATGGCAACAAAATGGCTCACCTTCCCCTGCGTATCAAGAAGCGGAGTAATAGTCTGATTTACGGTGTAAAGGCGGCCATCCTTGTGCCGGTTGATAACTTCTCCGCGCCATACATTTCCTGCAACTATTTCCTGCCAGATATTCTGATAGTAATCCGTCTCATGCTTTCCAGATTTAAACACCTGTGGTGTCTTACCGCAAACCTCCGCCAGGGTATATCCGGATAATTTGGTGAACGCCTCATTAACCCAATCGATGTTTCCATCGCTATCGGTAATAAACACGGCATTTGCGACCGACGCCATTGCCGTGCCCTGAAGCCGCAATTGTTGCTGATCAAGCGCTATCAGCGCAGTAACACTAATGCGGGCAGCTAAATTCTCAAGCACACGAAGGGTTTTTACGTCAAAAATACCCAATTTCTGCGAGTACAGGTTCAGTGAGCCAAGCACCTTACCCTGAGAGCGCAAAGGCACCGCAACAAATGACTGAAATCCGTACGTGTAAGCGCGTTCCCGGCAGTGTTGACATGCAGGATCATCAAAATCACAGGTCTGTGTCTGCCCACTTCTGATGGCTCGGCCTATTAAGCACTGTTCTTTACCGGAATTCTCCCAGCGCACCGTAAGTTCTTTGAGATAATCCGCATGGTTGCCGGCCTGGGCAGAAATACTCACCGTGCCGTCCAACTCCTTCATGCCAATCCAAACCAAGGGATACGCAAAGACGGCAATAAGACGCAAACATAAGTAAGGCAGGATATAGTCTAATGACTGCCCGTGAAGGGCAAGTTGATCTATTTCATGAAATAAATATTCAATAGTCTGGTTCCTTTTGCGCTCGGTAACGTCTCTGGCTATGCCAATAGTTCCAACAACCTCTCCCGTTTCATTTTTTAACGGACGGCTTCTATATTCACAAATTACGCCTGTTTCCTTAAAACGGAGTTCAAACTCCAGACACTCACCCTGCAATGTCCTCGTGTAAACATCTACTGCCTTTTTCAGGTTTTCTTCGTCAAAGAGCGGCGTAAAAGGTTTCCCGAAAAATTCTTCCGGTTTATGTCCGGTAAGATGCGCAAAGGCCTTATTTACAAATCTTATGTTGCCGCGTGTATCGGTAACGTAAGCAAGGTCTCTTATCTCTGAAAAAAGAATTTTGAATATTTTCAGTTCTTCGTCGGCGCTGGACATAGTCTTACCAATCGTATTTGTTAATGGATAAGAAGTTCTGGGGTGGGCCATACGTGTTAAGTAAAGAAACCTATAATTACCACCAAACCCTTGTTTTTGTAAGCACTGCAAGTGTTTTTTGTGTAGTCAGGAGTTTCACCCTGTTTATTGAATTGCTTTAGCAGACAGCAAGGTTCAGAAAAAAATACCTTGCAACAAAAAAAGGAGAAAGGCTATTTTAAGGTAATAAAGCCCCTGTTTTTAACAAACACACTTATCGTACTGCTCTTCTCTAAGAATTCATCCATGAGCGTCATGAACTCTATAACGGAATTCACCTTTTTTGTGCCCACCATGGTTATCAAATCACCGGGTTTTATACCGGCGTGTTCAGCTTCACTGTTTAACTCAACGTCTACCACCAAAACGCCCTTTTCTCCTTCAAATCCCATTGATTTTGCGACTTCCAGGCTCAGATCATTAACCACCAGTCCCAAAGAAAATTTTGTGGGTTCATCCAGTTTTCTGACGGCGGTATACGTTCGGCCAGCCAGGTCATCCGGCTGCTGTTCCACCTCAACCTCCAGGGCGGTTTCTGCGCCATCCCGTATTACCTTCACGATTATCCGGGTGTCCGCCCGTACGTGCCGAACCACCTGCTGAAGGTCCGTCATATTTGATATTCTTTTCCCGTCGATTTCAGTAATAATGTCCCCCGGCACAATTCCCGCCTTGGATGCAGGGGTATCGCTCCACACTTCCAGGACAAACACCCCCTTTTCAGAAGGCAGCCGAAAGCGACGGATAACGTCTTTTTTATCCTTAAGGCCGAGAATATCGGCCAGTTCGTCATTGATCTCACGTGAACCGACACCCAGGTATCCTCTTACAATATGCCCTCCTGCAATAAGGGCTTCCGCGGTTTCCTTTGCAATACTGGCGGAAATGGCAAATCCGATACCCTGAAATCCTCCACTGCGGGTTGCTATAGCCGTATTCACCCCAATTACCTCACCACGAAGATTAAGAAGCGGCCCCCCGCTATTGCCGGGATTTACAGCGGCATCCGTCTGGAAAAAATTCTCGTAGGTAAACGGAAGCGTAAACGGCGTCACATGCGTCCGCCCTTTCGCGCTGATAATGCCCGTAGAAACCGTTTGCTGATACCCGAAAGGACTGCCGATGGTGATCACCCAGTCGCCTACCTGCACCGACTCCGAATCCCCAAACTCGGCAGGCAGGAAGTCTTTCCCGTCTATCTTGATAACGGCAAGGTCGGTATTGGGATCAATGCCCACAATTTTAACGTCCTTATATTGTTCCCCCGTATAGGTCACCACGGCAATTTCATCGTCTGAAAAGTCCTTAATAACATGATAGTTCGTTAAGATGTAACCATCTTCAGTTACGATAATGCCGGAGCCGAAACCTTTTTTGGGGGCGTTTTCAGGATGGAGGTCATGTTTTGGCGGATAATCCTTGTAGGGCAAGAGGAGTTCACGCCCGCCCTTGAGCACATGATCTTTTTTTTCGGTAATAAGACTGACTACCGATTGGCACGCAAGCTGAGACACCTTTTGAAATGTCTGTATAAACGGTTTTGTTATTTTCTCAAGTTCCAGCAAATCTTGCTTTAATTGAGAAATGGACTCATGCTGGTTTGCATACGTGGCATGGTAATTGGGAGAAGCGAACAAAAGGCTACATAGTACAACAAGGGCAGGGAGAGGTTGTATGTACTTCATTTGTCCTGGGGAAATTTTTTCAATTTATAAAATAGATATCCGCTAACAGCAAACAAACCAGCGTCAGCAAAGAAGGTCTTAAGCACCGTATTTTTTGCCACCAGGGGATCCGTCATCCCGTTTACCCTTCCCACTGCAATAAAGGTAAAATAGATAATTCCGATATACGAAACACCTATACCTAATTTATACAGTATTTTTTTTAAATTATTCATACATACAGCCTTTAGCAACTATTAACAGCGTAGTGAGGCGCGCCTTGCCACTACACGTGCTATTGAATTTCCTAAACGTTACATTAATGTCCGGGGGCAGTTTCTATCTTGCCTTTAATGTCCAGCTTCATCATTTCCAACCGGTTTGACAACTCGATTTGTACCTTTCGCATTTCTTCCATTTCCTGACGGATACCCTCTTTCAACGCTTTATTATCCGCTTCTAAATTATTAAGATATCCATCTAAATTCTTAACGGACCCTTCTATTATCTCTATTTCACCCCGTATATCCGCGTTTCCGTCACCGATACCGCTCACTTCATGGTGCAGTCTGTTACCGTCATTTACCAGGAGTGAAATGGTCCTGGATAGGTCATCTATTCTTTTTTCCAAAACCTGGGTTGTTTTGGAAAGATCAACAAACTTATCACTAAGATCACCTACTTGATCTTTTGGGGTTGTGCTGCAACCATACAGGAATACAGATAAGGATAAACTACAGCCAAAAAAATAACCTCTCATCTTTTTTATTATAATTTATTTGATATTGGTAAGGAAACACAAAAATAAATTTTATCACTTTGGAACATTTTTTCAACATCGACTGTTTGTATAGGTAATTGTTCTCCAATAAGCAAGCTGGTCTTCGCTTTCCTCCTTTTCTACGAAGATCGGCTTGCTTTGTTTTATAAATAGGCGTCCAGAAGATTTCCCAGCGGTTCTTTATACCGCTTCCTTTCCACATTGGGAATGTGAGCAACCTCAGACGTTTGAACGCTTTTCCTTACATCGCTGGCCTTAACACCCTCCATTACCAAGGCAGACACGTCACTCTTCTTCGATACCTTTTCCATCTGAGATACATTCACCTTTCCGCGGATTTCGTTTGCACTATTAGTAGTAGAGCTTTCCACCTCCTTTTTGAAATTACGGGTATCAACCTCTTTCGTGTTGTTCGACTGTGCAGAAAGCCTCTTTATCTGTTCAAGAAGTTTTGATGTTGAAGCATTAACACCCTCTACCATAAAATATCTCCCAAGAAAAAAGCCATTTGTTACCTATACAAAGCATTCACATTTTTAGTCATAGCGATTTTTATGCCTAAATTATGCAATACGTGGTAACAGGTGTAATTTTCTTCATTCTGCAAAGAGAATTACATCGTTTTTTATGAATTTTACTTAGGTTCAAATAATATTAACTGTATTATAAATAGATAGTTACGTAGATATTACGGCAACAATTAGCAATCATTTTGAAAACACCGGTCGAAAAGAAGACACTCTTTTTTTCTTTTTGGCAGAAGACGATTCAATGGGCAGGGTAAACAGACACCAAAATATCGGCGTGCATAATGATGTAAAATTCAACGTTATTTAAAAAGGAACGTCCTCCACATTCAAATCATCAAAAGGCAAATTTTCTATATCTGGAGATGAGTCTTTATTCGATTGGTCGGTAATCTTTTTTATTCTCCAAGCCTGAAGAGAATTAAAATATACCGTTTCGCCTTTAGGATTAGTCCATTTTCTACCTTTAAGGTTAAAATGAATCTCCACACTCTCTCCAACTTTAAACGCATCCAGCATCTCACATTTGTCCTGAACAATCTCAAATTTTAGATACTCTTGATATTGTGATTTTTCAGGAACGTACTCTACGACAAACTCTCTTTTTTGAAATTTGTCTGAAACTTTTATGGTATTCATGATTTCTACCAGTTTTGCTCTGATTTCCACGAAAACTCCTTTCAATTAACACATACTTTTTTCACATGCCTTGTAACATATCTTTATTTTATCAGTCTTTTCAATCCATTCAACGGAATTTAATCGTTTTTCTGCTGCTTTTTCGTTACCTCGTCCCCCTTCGGTAAGAACAAGTTCTGAAATAAAAAGATCAAAAGGTAATTGTGAAATAATTGGTGGATACGGCGAT
>CAYJPZ010000151.1:0-9774 GCA_964372185.1 uncultured candidatus Brocadiaceae bacterium | reverse complement strand
TGTATTGCAAAAATTCCCAATACTGGGCATTCGTAACCTCAAATTTGTCCATGTAGTATGCATCCAAATACACTTCGTGCTGAGGTGTTTCTTCAGGGATAAATTCATCGTCTGCCGTACCCATAATAAATTTTCCCGCAGGAACCAATATCGATGTATCCCATTTTTCACGATTTTCAGCCAGGGCTCGTTTCATCTTTTCGTCTCTTGTCGTGAGTGAAGACGTTACTCGCTGGTGTTTTTCAGTCTGAGCCAACCCTTTCTCTAATCTGTTGATGTAAACCTTAACATCCTCCAACGATTTAAGGTAGTTTTCATTTTCCTTCGTTTCGGGTGGTTGTGCTTCCATCAATTGTTTGCATTTATCGAGGTGGGACAAGGCTGCTTTTGCATTTCCAAGCTTCCAATAAACGCCCCCTATGCGAAAATGCACCGCCGGAAGATCCGGGTTTAATGCCTCCGCTTTCGTATATTCCTCTAATGCGCTTTCAAAATCGTTCAACTCTTCACACAGCCGGTTCCCTTCCAGAAGATGGTACATAACGGCCTTTGTCCGCTCTTCCGGCGACGCGTCGGCAGGAAGGTTGATTTCTACCTTTGTATCGGGGCAGGCGGCCTTTTTATCAACTAAATGCTTGAGAACCAACTGGGTGCCGTCATTTTTACAAAACTTTTCTCCCGGAGCGGCATTTTCTTTGCAGGTTGGACACATAAGGTCTTCTTCCTTGAAATCAACGAGTTGCTTGCCGTCGACACTGCAAAAGTTTATATCGCCCGGATATATTCTTGAGCATTCCGGGCAAAGTTTGTTCCTGGTAACGTTTTCTCTTGTGTTTGCCAGCGAATCCCTTTCTTGCGGCACATAACGTGGTTCGCTTTTTACTTCCTTTGTCAGAATGGCATTTGAAAAAAGCGCTATGAATAAACCGAACAGCGTAGATGAATAAACAATTTTCACAAGTAAAAACCCCCTTTTCAGCGAGAACTAACGGATAAAAAGTTTATAAAAAGAGATACCCCAACGTATCTCTTTCATAACGGTATGATAAAATAACCTTGGTGGGTTATGGCTGATTCTTTGCCATTTCCATGTTCTTGTCTTCTTTTTCTTGAGTCCAGTTTGACCATTTCCCCCATTCGACGTACTTTTTGCCGTCTGACAGCCAGTATTGTGTTCCGTCCCTTTCCCGTTTACAGGTAAGGTTTTCCACGGTACGTACCTGTGTTTGTTTTATAACTTTAAAGAAGTGGCAATCGACCTGGTGGAAGTTGATTTCTGAGCTGTTTGCCACTTCCTTTAGTTCAAGGTCTTCTATGGTGAGTTTTTTTTCATTGAACTTCTTTTCATCCACGGGGACTTCATACGTAATTATTTCGGTTACTTTAATGGAAGTGGGGGTTGGTTTTTCATCAAGCCAGGGCAAAGGCACGGTGCTACCGTATAGCGCAAACGATTGATGATAGCTGCCGGGCTGTCTACTGGTATCGATGATTCCACCTCCCGCATGCTGTGCCTGAGCAATATTTCCTCTGATAAAAAAAGCGCTTAAAAATATGGATAGACCGAGTGTGAGCGACGCAAATGGAAAAAGGTATTTCTTGCAACGAAGAGTCATTTTTAATTCCTTCCGTAATTCCAAAAAAGGCCGGGGTTTAGTAAATGTAAACTAAAGGACAGTTCCTCATGCATTCGATAAAAGCCTGAAATACAACCCCGGCGCCCTTTTTGAGAGGGATATTTTGAGGTCCACCTATAAAATTAGGGGGGGGGAAATGCTGGGGGTTGACATCCGCCTTTACCTATGCGACATAAGCAGGTGCAAATGCATGTCAGAAGAAAATTTTACATAAAAAAGGCCTGTTTGTCAATTGTTATGGAAATAGTTGGTCTGTATTTCCAATTCCTGAATTTTAAAGCTTTAGAGGGGTGGTCGTGGGTTAGTAAAAAAGGACTTGAACATCGCTAAACTTTGTGGTAGAATCCTCAAGCTTTATTTTGTGGCGTTGGGTATTGTTTAAATTGCTGTGCGATTTTAGGGAAATTCTCTTCAGCTAAATAGTGATAAAGCTGATCTCTCATATTTAAACAGGAAGATTAGGAGGTATTTTTATGGAGCAGTTGAAGCAGTTGTTGAACTTTATTCAGAGAAGAAAAAAACTGGTAGGCTTTTTCACTATAATCGTGCTAGTGGTTCTTTGTGTTACGTTAAGCAATGTTTATCACTATTCTGAAAAGAGCGAGTTTTGTGCAAGTTGTCATGAAATGAAGATTCACTATGATTCATTCAAGGCTTCCAAACACCACAACGAACACGTTGAAAATTGCCATGCGTGTCACGTAGGACCTGGGTTGAAGGGGTATGCACATGCCAAGCTTAGCGATGGAACGCACGACTCTTTGATGCATTCTTTCCAGGCTTATACTGATGGCGCTTTTATCGAGATAGCCGAAGACAGCCTTCAGATTTTAAATGGAAACTGCGTTCGTTGTCACACAGAGGGCTTTACGAAGGATAAGACACACGTTGAGTTGGTTTTAAAAGGTAACAAACACCGCGCGGAAGGTGTTGCCGGTATGGCGCTTGAAAAGCTGGTATGTACGGATTGCCACCTGGGTGTAGTTCATCCGCACATGCCGGGTGACTCGTTTAAGGCATACGCCGCGAAGAAGATCAAACCTTACGGGACATACGAAGAGACGGATTGTCTTGCCTGCCATAAGATGGCAACGCCTGACGTTGTTAAGGAATGGACAAAGGGCGCACATGCGGAGAAAGGGATAACGTGTATTAATTGCCACGGCAACGATCATCGTGCTATCGCAAAGAAACACGGTTACGTATCACCTGGCGTCTGCGGTGAATGCCACCAAACCCAGCTTGCCGATTTCCGCCAAAGTGCGCATAATCAGGGACACACGGTTGCAAAGGTAAGCAAATATGACGTGGTAAGCACAAAGCAGCTTACTATGAAGGATTGCAAGGGTTGCCACAAGATGGGCTTAGCCTCTGATAATGATAGGGTCGGTGGTAGCTGTAATGCCTGCCACCCAAGCCACAAGTTCTCTGCGTCCGAGGCAAAGGCTGCTGACGCTTGTGAAAAGTGCCACGTCGGTGGACCTGACCATTCTCTGGTAAATACAGATAGCGGGTCTATTTTTGGCAGGGTCACGGAGTTGCGTAAACAGGGATTGATAAGCAGGGATTTAATTACATGTCAAACCTGCCATGGACCTCAGAAATCGCACAACTTCAACAAAACGTCTACACCGGAAAACGTTGAAGTGCTGCTTTTTGGAGGACACGGATACATTAAGGCACATGCAAAGCACTGATAGCTTTGAATTTGAGCCTTTGACAGTAGCTTATGAAAAATCCCACCGCCGGAAGGCGGTGGGATTTTTTTTTAATTACAGCGAATAATCGTTTAGTATCTATTAAAAGGGATTTGAGGATATTACAAAAGATTTTTCTGGTGAAAGGATTACGATGGGAAAAAATTTAGTGCAAAAGATATTTAGCGCGCACCTCGTTTCCGGTAAGATACAGACCGGAGAAGAGATTGCCATTTCCATTGATCAAACGCTTACCCAGGATGCCACCGGCACGATGGCGTACCTCCAGTTCGAAGCCATGGACATACCCAGGGTAAAAACGAAACTGTCGGTAAGCTATGTTGACCATAATATGCTTCAGACGGGATTTGAAAATTTTGACGATCATCTGTTTCTGCAGAGTTTTGCTAAAAAATACGGTATCTATTTTTCCAGACCCGGTAATGGCATTTGTCATCAGGTACATTTGGAGCGCTTTGGCGTTCCGGGTGAAACCTTGCTGGGATCGGATAGCCATACCCCGACGTGCGGTGGGCTGGGCATGATTGCCATTGGTGCGGGTGGTCTTGATGTGGCAATTGCTATGGCTGGCGGACCCTTTTACATTACCATGCCAAAGGTGGCGCTGGTGAAATTGAGCGGCGCGCTGAGACCCTGGGTAACGGCAAAAGACGTTATATTGGAATTGCTGAGAACAGTAACGGTAAAAGGTGGCGTAGGAAAAATATTTGAGTATGGCGGTGAAGGGGTAAAAACGCTTGCCGTTACGGAACGTGCAACCATTACCAATATGGGGGCGGAGCTTGGGGCGTTGACGTCCCTTTTCCCCAGCGACGCACAGACCAAGAAATACCTTAAGATGCAAGGAAGAGAAGGTGTATGGAAGCCGCTCAAGGCGGATGCAAGCGCACAATATGATGAAGTGGTGGAAATTGATCTTTCGTCCCTGGAACCGATGATTGCCAAGCCTCACAGCCCCGATAACGTATGCAAGGTAAGTGAAGCGAAAGGAACAAAAGTGCAGCAAGTCTGCGTCGGAAGCTGTACGAACTCATCGTACTACGACCTTATGGCTGTAGCCGCAATGCTAAAAGGCAAAAAGGTGCATCCGGACGTAAGCCTTATCATATCACCCGGGTCAAGACAGGTGCTGGAGATGATAACCCGAAATGGAGCGCTCATAGACATGGTTGCCGCAGGCGCGCGCATCGTTGAGGTATCCTGTGGGCCTTGCATTGGAATGGGACAGGCGCCGCCTTCGGCAGGCGTTTCAGTACGGACGTTTAACAGAAATTTCGAAGGCAGAAGCGGCACCGTCAATGCCCAGGTGTTTCTTGCCAGCCCGGAAACGGCCGTGGCTGCCGCAATTAATGGCGTTATTTCCGACCCCAGGGAATTGGGAGAACCGGTTGCCGTTAAAAAGCCTAAAAATTTTATCGTCGACGACAGTATGATCATTCCTCCTTCTGGAAATCCGCAGGACGTGCTAATCATTCGGGGTCCCAATATAAAACCTTTGCCAAAGAAGGAACCCATGCCGGACACGTTACAAGGCGACGTCCTCTTAAAGACCGGAGATAATATCACCACCGATCACATCATACCTGCCGGGGCGAAGGTATTGCCGCTCAGGTCGAACATCCCCGCCATTTCAGAGTTCGTATTTGAAAAGGTGGATAAGGAATTTGCCCGGCGCGCAAAGGAGAAAGGCGGTGGATTTTTGATCGGCGGAGCCAATTACGGCCAGGGGTCAAGCAGGGAACATGCTGCCCTTGCCCCCATGTTTCTTGGGGTAAAGGCCGTTATTACCAAATCATTCGCCCGCATCCATCGGGCAAATCTGGTAAACTTTGGCATCTTACCCCTCACCTTTGAAAACGAGAATGACTATAATTCTGTCGATCAGGGCGACAGCCTCGAATTACCCGATATTAAGAATAGATTAAAGTCAAAAGGGCAGATTGTTGTAAAAAACACAACGAAGAACAAAGATATCCTTTTAACGCACTCGCTAACCCCTCGTGAAGTTGACATCCTCTGTTTCGGCGGATTGCTGAACTACCAGGCGCAAGGCGGTAAATAAGGTTAACCGCGTATTTCCTGTGCACCGGATGCACGATTCCCGCAACAGTCTGCCGTTGAAGGCGCAAAGAACGCAGGGACATAAATTATGAAGATAACATTTCTGGGAACGGGGACTTCTCACGGCGTTCCGATGATCGCCTGCAACTGTAAGGTGTGCGCATCAAACAATCCAAGAAACAAAAGGATGCGCACCTCTGCGCTGGTTTGTGAAAACGGTTACAGCATCCTCATTGATGCCACACCGGAACTAAGGCTCCAGTGTTTACAAAACAGGGTAACCCGGCTGGATGCCGTCCTTATTACCCATCCTCATGCCGACCATATCTTCGGTTTGGACGATCTTCGCAGATTCAACATGGTGCAAAAGTGTGGAATACCCATTTACGGGACGGCGCACTCATTAGACACCATACGGCGGGCATTTTCGTACGTATTTGAGGAACAATCAGGCAGGGTGGGCAATATCCCGCAATTTTCTTTGAACCTTATTAACGGCAACCTGAATATAGGCGGGCTTTCCATCGTACCGGTAGAAGCGTTTCACGGTGATGGAAAAGTAACTGGCTACCGGTTTGGTAAATTTGCTTATCTTACCGACGTCAGCGATATTCCTGAAAGATCTTTGGATGCATTAGAGGGACTGGATGTGCTGGTGATTGGGGCGCTTCGTTACACCCCTCATGTAAAACATTTCAGTGTAGAACAGGCATTGCGCGTTGTTAAACGCCTGTCACCACAACGGGCGTACTTTACCCATATATGCCACGATATAGAGCATGAAGAAGCCGGGCGTAAGCTTCCGGAAGGGGTTGCATTTGCATTTGATGGGTTGGTAATCGATGTGTAAATAAGTAGCTACGCAGCACTCTACTACTCCGGTCAAAAAACCTCAAAAGGTGACACGGTTTCCTATCTGCGAATGGTTCTCGCCTTGATTGGCTTCAGGTATAGCCTGTGTTTCTTATTTACGCAGGCGAATTTGAATCCTTGTCAAAAATGAACGTCCCGCTTTTGCCCCCCGATTTTTTTACGAGATGTATGTCGCTGATCACCATTCTTTTGTCCACGGATTTACACATATCATATACGGTAATTGCGCATACACTGGCGGCGACGATGGCCTCCATTTCTACGCCTGTTTTCCCCGTGACCTGAGCCTCTGCAAAGACGTTGATGGTATCCAGGTCATTATTTTTGTAATCAATCTTCACGCTGGTTAGGTTGAGCGGGTGGCATAAGGGGATAAGACCGGCGGTTTGTTTGGCTGCCATGATACCGGCGATCCTCGCCACCTCCAGGACGTCACCCTTCTGCACCTTTTTATCCATGATGAGACGGAAGGTCTCCGGTTTCATGATAATTTTTGCATGGGCAACGGCCACCCTTTCGGTAACCGCCTTTTCGCGAATGTCCACCATACGGGATGCGCCGTGTTCGTCAAAATGGGTTAGCTGTGTCATTGTTTGATATTTCCCATCACAACAAAAGAGGGGTAGTTTGCACTACCCCTCTTTTAAAATAATCTGCTATCGGAATCCGGGTTGATTAAATTAATACATCCACCAGTATTCCCCTCCTGGGAGGGGTGCAGGGGTGGGTTGTCCATTGCACACCTAATAATCATACCAACCCGCAAACCCGCAATTGCTGCGAATGAAAACAACTGCTTAGTATCCAATGCAAGTGATACGGGAACCCCATTCGCTAGTGCCATTAATCTTCTCGTTGACAATCCACGCGCGCAACGGATTTGAGGGATCAATTGTTACGGCAGAGTAATCGCCCCAACGCTCAACGGAATCACCGGACGGGTCATAAAACGTTGAGCTGGTAAACAGCGCTTCGCCGCCGTCAATAATACCGCTCGTATCAGTGCTTCTTCGACCGGAGAATCTTACCTGCGCATTGGTATCCTCTGTTGCATCAGTTGATGACCACGTTACAAAAGCATCTCCACTCGTATTTGCGGCAATCGATGCATTCCAGTCATGTGAATTACTGGATGCGGTAAACGTGCCGCTCTGGATTACCTTTTTTTTCGAAATGTTGAATTCATACCACTTAGGGGTGGGTCGGTTATTAATATTTATGGTATGTACCTGCCAGAGAGAATTACCGTTTTGCGTGCTTGCATTTACGAAGCGGGCATCAAGTGTATCAAGTAAAGCCGTGGTACCTGGTTGTGATGCATTCGGCGGCAAACTATATTTCGGTACGGATATATACGATTTCTTGAGTATGGGGACATTTCCCTTGTATGTTAATGTATACAAGGTTATTTTGGTAGAGAGGTTTGCAGCGACCAAGCACGATTTACTACTCTGGGCCAGCACGATAGGTGGAGTAAGAGTACCATCTAATTTGGTAAAAAGTTTTCCCGTGGTGCTCTGTCCGTTGTAAAGACTGTTTTTGCTTACTACACCCAGGTCTGTACCCACATAGTTCTCGCCATTAGCAAAGATATTTGCCGTAATAAGGATTGATTTTTTATCCACACCAATTTGCGGAAAATCCCAGAAATCGTTGTTGTTTTTAAAGCATACATCGGCGCTGTAAATGTAAAATTTGCCCGTTGGATCCGTTGTTTTTGAGATGGCAATAAATTGACGTTGTACTGTTGAAGATTCCTGGAATGCTTCAGCCGCAACAATCCACCGGTTTTCCACGCTATCATATACACAGCGTGGATCAAAAAGAGATTCTGTAGTATATCCAAAAAAACTCGCCAATGAGACGCTTTTTACCCGCGCACCATCGCTCTTTCGATAGACGTCATAATGCGAGTTCGTTATCTCAACAAAATGGTCGGGGCCAACTGCTCCATGGGTATCAGGCGGGCGCCACCCACCGGCTTCCGTTTGATTAACGCCGTCGATATCAGGCCCAACGTAACTTGGAGGGGCAAATATTCCGTTTGTGGATGTTTCGCCATGATTATCCGTGGTAACGCATGCGTTTGCTGCGGCCTTGGCGGCCTTGTAATTATCCATGTTCATGGTAGGTCTGAAGGGTACTATCGGAGATTCAGACTGCTTACCGTTTGCTTGCAAGGCAACATCGTCAGTCTCCATAGCAACTGACATCAACTCAAATTTGATGGTGCCTGTCGGCTTGATCTTTGCAGCTTCTCCCGACGATGGGATAAATACCATACCTGCCAGGACAAATTGCGCTACTATAAACACATTATATAACTTTCGCATACACCTTTCTCCTTTCATAAATATGGTTAAACACAGAGAACCAATTACATTGTTTCCGGCAACATCGCAACTTCCCTTATAACGCCTATTAGTAAAAAGTCAATGTCTATTTGCGCGCTGTGGAGCCAATAAAGACTACTAAAAAATCAACGATGGCAAATACGTTGTCTTGAATGTGAAAAAAAGGTACGCCAATTTCCGGATTTTTGTCTCCGATGATGGCCATTAAGTTTTTGTCGCCCTTACAAACCAATTCATCGCTAACCTCTGTGCGAAAGACCTCCATTTTGGGAATAGCCTCTGCCTTATACCCTTCAACAATAACAACGTCCATATCCGCAATGTAGGCATCCATGATTTTTGAAAGTGGAATTTCCTGCGGTGTTCGGCATATAACACCCATGGTAGTTGGGGAGACAACAATAACGGTATCGGCCCCGGCCTGAGAGTACAACCAGCTATCCTTGCCTTCCGTGTCAAGTTCAAGCGCGTGATGACTGTGCTTAATAGTGGCAACCCGAAACCCTCTTTGTTTTAATTCCTTGACAAGTTTTACCGCGAGGGTTGTCTTGCCGCTGTTCGACCTGCCTACAATAGATATAATGGGCGTTTTTTTATTCATGAATTCATAATCGTGTAATTCTGTGGTTTCAATTTCTTTTTACCGGTCCGCGGCCTTGTCTGGTTAGTTATACTTTATAAAGAATACGTTCCAAAAACAAACGAAATTCTACGGATTTTTGATGGAATGTCTTGTGGTGATTAACCTTGACAAGCCTTTTTTGTTGAAGTACACTTTACCGCATCCGTAGCTTGAGGTATAGGGAATTCAAAGTTGTGTTTGTAGAGCGAAGAGTCTCTTCACTGTTAGTAAGTTTTTTTGTGACAAAATGAGCAATACAGAAAAAGATATCGATAGACGGCAGCTCTTTAAGGAGTTGTTTTCCTTAGTTGGCAATAAGGTGGCGGATTATGCCGGCAAAAAAGTGGACCGTGTAATGCCGAAGGCAAATTATCTGAGGCCGCCGGGCGCCATAGAAGAGATGGAATTTCTTGTGAAGTGCACCCGTTGCGATGAATGTATCAAGGTATGTCCTGCAAAGGCCATCAAGAGAGCTCAGGGGTTGTTTGACGCAGCGGTTGGCACACCTA
>CAYJPZ010000150.1:0-9989 GCA_964372185.1 uncultured candidatus Brocadiaceae bacterium | reverse complement strand
CCATCAGAGAATGACGTCCGTATGATGGCGCGTTTAGTAGCATTTGCCCTAAACGCCCATGAAGACCTTATATTCACTCAAGGCGTGAGCAGCGGCGATGAACCGGACCTGTGGCAAAAAGATTTAACCGGGAATATTGAGGTGTGGATAGAGATCGGGCAGCCCGATGAGAAACAGATCCGCAAGGCCTGTGGCCGCGCCAAAGAGGTGATTATTTACACCTACAACGGCAATAGCGCAAACGCCTGGTGGAAAAAGATACATGCCGATGTTAATCGTTTCAAAAATCTATCGGTAATAAACCTGCCAACTGATGCCATTCAGGAAATGGCCGCGTTGGCGCAACGCACTATGGATTTCCCGTGTACCATTCAGGAGGGGGAAGTATGGATGTCGGGCAAGGATAAAACCGTGAAGATTTGTCCGATAAGGTGGAAGGAAAAAGAGGGGTAGGGTTTACCGATTTTTGTGTTTTTTAAATTAGGCCTACGGCGACATTCAACAGCGTAGTGGCAAGGAGCGCCTTGCCACTACAAAACACACAGGGACACGGGCTCCGTGTCCCTACACCAGCCCGTTCCCAAGCCGTAACCTGGAACGTCCTTTTAACCGAAACGCCTCAGCGGCACAATAAAATGGGGCAATCGGTGGACCTCATAACACGCACCGTCGTACTACCCAGGATTATTTCCTGGAGCCTTGAGTGGCCGTAGGCGCCCATCACCAGGAGGTCGAATCTGTTATCCTCTTCATTGCACACCTCCAGAATGCCGCGCGCATGGTCGCTTCCTTCTGCTGCAATGGTATCAACCTTCAGGCCGTAATCCTTCTCAAGCACGGCCTTTGTCTTTGACAGCGTTCCTACTGCGTCATCCTTTTTATCCGCCACACAGATCACCGTTACCGGCAGCTTCAGCGCCTGCGCCATTCCTGCGCCGCTTTGTAATGCCTTGTCGGCAAAAACGCTTCCGTCGTAAGCAATCAGTATTTTGCTAAAAGGCTTATACTCGCGCGGTGTAATGAGAACGGGCTTGTGGGTCTGCCGCACGACAAATTCAACGGTTGTGCCGAGAAATACGTCGTGCCATTCTGCATGAACCCCCGCCTTGCCCATAGCAATGAGGTCGCAGGAGTCGGCGGATTTTGTAATTTCATGGCTCACAATGCCCTCCCGAATCTCACGTTTAAAGGGGATCCCTCCCTGGCTGCATTTCCCTTCCAGGAGGTTCAAGTAGGTATCGGCCTGGGATTCCAGCATATTTCGAATGGTTTGATGAAAGGTTCCATAAGGTACCATGCCGCCGATACTTGTCCCGATATCGTGGATGAGCGGGCCGGCGAGTACTTTGATGTCCTTAACAAATAACCCCTGAATACTTGCTTTATTAATGCGCGCAATACTTACCGCATAATCAGCGGCGGCGAGACTGTTTTCAGAACCGTCGGTAGGGACAAGGATTTGTTTTATCATAAAAAAGGTCTCCATATTACAGGCTTTAAAGATAGGGGAAATAACCAGCAGGTGTATGACACACTAAGCTGGCCGATTATCACCCAGGAGTTGAATTTTGTCAAGCCAAATTAATTACGAAGCGCCGGTTGTTTTGGTTAATACGGTTTTCCGTTATAAATGGTAATTATTCCCTCCACGGTTTAGCGCCATTCTTACAATTTCGTTGACCATACGCCCCACTTTGGGGTATAATTCTTTTCGCTCATTTGTTAAGTCAATATTTCACAGTTAGTTAAAGATTATCAGGAAATGTCATTCGCTTTGCAGGCAGTAGGTTATGGATAAAGACATTATAAAAGAGATTTTTCGGCTCGTTATCGATATCCTCGTGGCCGTCTGTGAAATCCTTTGGAAAAAGACAAAATGGGTTTTGCGGCGGTTATGGGATGTGTTTTTTAGGATGGCAGACGTTTCACCACGTGAGCATGCGCCTGAGCAGAAGGTGTGGGGAGATACCGGAGAAGACACCTGGCCGGCCGCACCGGAAGCGCCAAGCGAAATTAAGCAAGAACCGGAGCAGGAACCAGTTCAAAAACCAGAGCAAAAACGAGAACCACAACGGGAAACAGAAACAAACGCTTACCAACCTCCCCCCAGTGTTCCGGAACTACCTGACGGTTACGGCGATAACAGGATTGTGTTAATGGTAAGAGATCCGCTATGGCTATTTACCTATTGGGAGATACGCAAGGACGTGTTGAATAATGTTATGAATACCCTCGGGCCTCTGGCTTATAGGGCAAAAACGGTGATAAGGGTCTACGACGTAACGGATATCATCTTCAATGGCAACAACGCCCACCATCGCTTCGATACGGTAGTGACCCTGGAGTCAAAAAATGGGTACCTCTACGTGGGTTTACCCGACAGGGTTTTATGCGCAGAGATCGGGATACTGACTGCAAATGGGACATTTCGCATCCTTGCCAGATCAAACACCGTAAGGACTCCTCGTGCTGATGTATCCGAAGTTGTTGACGAGAAGTGGATGTGCATTGATTCATTGTATGAAAAGGTTTATGTGCCGATGGACTTTAGCATCAGCGAACTTGTATTTAAAAGAGCAGAAGGACGGTCTCCGGAAGAACCGGGGGCGGCTCTGACTTCATCCGATCCTTTTAGCAGCCTTGCTGCTTTAAAAAAATAAATCTATGGAAAAAGGCTATCTCTCATTTATCCTGCACGCGCATCTACCGTATGTTCGTCATCCGGAATACCATGCATTCCTGGAAGAAGACTGGTTATTTGAGGCGATTACCGAGACCTATATTCCGCTCATCGAGGTATTTGAAAAACTGGTTGAAGACAACGTTGATTTTCGATTAACCATGTCTTTGACCCCACCCCTGGTTTCAATGCTTGCCGACGACATCCTGCAGTCACGGTACCTGCAATATCTTGACAAGCGAATACATCTTGCAGAGAAAGAGGTTGTGCGAACAAAACACCAGCCGGAGTTTCATCGGCTTGCGCAGTTATACCGGAAATATTTTAACAATGCGCGTTTTGTTTTTGCCGAAAAATATCATCGAAACATGGTGAACGCCTTTAAAAAGTTTCAGGACATGGGCAAATTAGAGATAATCACCTGCGGAGTCACGCACGGTTATTTACCTCTGATGAACGGTAACGTAAACGCCATCCGCGCCCAAATCAAGGTGGCCGTAGACCATTATGAAAAGCACTTTGGCAGAAAACCTCGTGGAATATGGCTACCTGAATGTGGGTATGAGCCGGGCATCGATCAAATACTTAAAGAGGTTGATATCCGGTTCTTTATTACCGAAACACATGGGATTCTCTTTGCGTCGCCAAAGCCGAAGTACGGTATTTTTGCCCCTGTTTATTGCCCTTCCGGAGTTGCGGCTTTTGGCAGGGATATGGAGTCTTCCAAGCAGGTTTGGAGCTCCAAGGAGGGTTATCCGGGTGATTTTGCCTATCGTGATTTTTACCGCGACGTCGGTTTCGATCTGGACTATGACTATGTTAAACCGTATCTTCACGGAGACGGCAAACGCGGCAACCTGGGAATAAAATATTATCGGATTACCGGAAAGACCGACCATAAGGAGCCATACTTACCGGAAGTCGCCCTTGACAGGGCCGCCGAACACGCGGGCAATTTTATGTTTAACCGCGAGAAACAGATAGAACACCTTGCTTCTCTTATGGATCGGAAACCCATCATTGTCGCGCCCTATGATGCTGAGTTGTTTGGACATTGGTGGCATGAGGGACCCTACTGGATAAACTTTCTGTTTCGGAAGATTGCCTTTGACCAGAAGACGATAGCCCTCATTACCCCGATGGAATATCTTGAACGATACCCTGTCAATCAGGTTTCAACGCCGTCTTACTCAAGCTGGGGATACAAAGGCTATAACGAATACTGGCTTAACGAGAGCAACGATTGGATTTACCGGCACCTCCACAAGGCTGCGGAGCGAATGGTGGAACTGGCAAAGACCCACCCGCAAACAAACGAAAATACAACGCTCAGGAGGGGGCTCAACCAGGCGGCACGGGAACTTTTGCTGGCGCAAAGCAGTGATTGGGCGTTTATCATGAAGACCGGCACCATGGTAGAATATGCGGTAAAAAGAACGAAGGAGCATCTGTTCAATTTTAATAAACTGTACAACGACATCAGATCCAATGCCGTTGACACAAAATGGCTTTCTGGCATTGAAGACAAGAATAATATATTCCCAGATATAGATTACCATGTATATCAATAGCACACCGTATAGGGTTTTGCCAACCTGCCAGTGTAGGGACGCATTGCAATACATGCAAAGACGTATCGGATATTTTTTTTCAAAAAACCGAACTGTTACCAATTATTTATTTGAATGAAAGGAGAAATCATCTCATGAAAGTCCCAAGATCTGTTGGAACGCACACGAGAAATAAAGTCCACTCGGAGAACGACCCTTATTTGCCTCCAAAAGGAAAGGGACTGGTAGCAGTCTCTATTTGCGAGGACTGCACGGCCGTTTACCAAAACAAGAAATGGTTCCTTGACGCCAAGCTTTATAAAGAAAAAAAAGCGCTGAAAAACGTCAACTGGGTAATCTGTCCTGCTTGCAAAAAGACCAAGGAAAACGTCCCCAACGGCGTGGTGACGTTGAAAGGGGATTTTCTCAGGGAACACAAAGAAGAGATTATGAACCTTATCCACAATGAAGACGCCCGTTCAAAGGGTTACAATCCTTTAAAAAGAATCATGAAAATTGATGAGAAAAAAGGGGAAATTGAGATATTCACGACATCTGCAAAACTGGCACAACGCATCGGCGCTGTTTTGTTTAAGGCCTACAGCGGGGCAGTAGAGTACAAAAAGCATGAAAATGCGAAGTTTATGCGCGTGGCGTGGAAGAGATAATGCCGGAAAGATTTGGAATGGCGGTTGTCTGCCGCGCGCGTGCGCAGACAAACAAGCGCTGACTTATTGAGGAGTGTCAGGATATGATAAAAATCAAACGGATTTTATTGCCTACAGATTTCTCCGATTGTGCAAAACAGGCATTGAAGTACGCCCTGGATTTTGCCGTAGAGCGCAAGGCAAAGCTTTACATCCTCCACGTCATCCAGGAACTCAGCATCCCTGTCGGAACGGAGGAGGCCACGTACCCCGTAGCACAAATATACGACGACATGGAGCGGGAAGCCAAAAAGAATATCCACCGGCTGATACCCAAACGGTTCAAGGAAAAGTTACGGGTTGAGAATATCGTTATTCGGGGAACGCCGTACCTGGAGATTATCAGGGCTGCCCAAAAATATGACATTGACCTGATAACCATTGCCACCCACGGCAGAACGGGCATCTCCCACGTGCTTCTGGGAAGCACTGCGGAAAAGGTTGTGAGAAAAGCGCCCTGCCCGGTCTTATGTGTGAAACATCCTGAACATGAGTTTGTGATGCCATAGCTTCTTTAGCAAGGGGCGAACTGTTTAAGAAATTTGTTTAACAAAGCAATGCTCCTGCAAATCTAAGCTAAGAAAAGAGGTGAAAATTGACTATAAAAAAGAAGGGTAAAAAATATGTAGGCACGTACGAAACTTGGGGCACTGGCGTAGATACCTGCACGTGCGAGAGTTCCGGAGAAGTTATCCTCACCAAATGCAAATAAGCCATGAGACCGGAGGTGGGTAAGAAATCGCAAAGTATCGAAAAGTCATAAGTTGAGTCAGACCCTACTTATGACTTAAAAATATTTTTTTATGGGCATTTTTTAACAGAGTAATGTTATGCGGTTTTTAGGCGGGCACGGATTTATCCGTGCCCGGCTTAACCCGAAAGTAAAAAATGGTGATACTCATTGAAAAAACAGGTGACTTACCTATTCAACAATCTGCCATTGAGATTGTTGAGCGCAAAGGACTCGGACATCCCGACACCCTGAGCGACCGCGCCGCAGAAGAGATAAGCATCGCCTTTTCAAAGTATTATCTTGAAAAATTCGGGCGTGTCCTCCACCATAACGTTGACAAGTGCCTCCTTGTGGGTGGGCATTCTGAGGTTTGTTTTGGCGGGGGCACGGTGCTGGTTCCCATACAGTTAATTGTCGTGGGAAGGGCGGTAGAAGTCGTCGGCAATGAAAAGATTCCTCTAAAAGACATTGCCACAGAGGCAACTCACCGGTGGCTGAAAGAACGGCTCCGCTTCTTAGAACCCGGGAAAGACATTATCCTCGAGACAAAGATCAGGACCGGCAGCGTAGACCTGCGGGCAACGTTCGACAGCTCAATTCCCCTGGCAAACGACACCTCTATCGGCGTTGGTTTTTCCCCCATAACGGAAACAGAGCGGCTTGTGTATCAAACCGAACAATTCCTCAATTCTGCGGAAATCAGGCGAGAGTGTCCCATGGTCGGCGAGGACATTAAGATCATGGGCATACGCGTGCACAATCATATTACCCTTACCATCGCCATCGCCTTTGTTTCAAGATTCGTTTCCTCTAAGGAAGATTATTTTAAGACAAAAGCCGCCTTGTTTGACCGTATTCACGCCTTTGTCAAAAAAGTAACGTCACATAATGTCACCCTTGCGATTAATGCCGCAGACAGTTTTGAAAAGGATATCTGCTATTTGACGGTGACGGGCACCAGCGCCGAGTGTGGGGATGACGGCCAGGTCGGGCGGGGAAACAGGGCGAATGGGCTGATCACCCCTTATCGGCCTATGACCCTTGAGGCCACAGCGGGGAAAAACCCGATTACTCATACCGGGAAGCTTTATAACCTGGTTGCCGGTAAAATAGCCGCTGAGATATGCAGCGACCCTGACATTACCGGCGCAGAATGCTATCTCGCTAGCCAGATAGGAAAACCCATAACGGAACCGCAGATTGCGCATGTAAAGGCGCACTCACGCCTGGCAGAAAACCGTGTGAAGGAAAGGTGCCGGGCCGTTGTCGAAAAGCATCTCAGCCAAATCCCTCAGTTATGGAGAGATATTTTAGAAAGACGCTATTCGCTGTTTTAGGAACCGTTTACAGCCTGTTTGCCCCATCAAGAGCAGCAGTACGGTAACATTCGGCAAGGGTGGGATAATTAAAGACATTGCTAGTAAAATAATCTATTGTTCCACCGTAGGTCATAACACTTTGTCCGATATGAATCAGTTCCGTGGCGCTATCTCCAATGATATGAACTCCTAAAATTTTTTTTGAATCTCTATGAAAAAGAAGCTTCATAAAACCCTTCGTGTCACCGGTAATTTGTCCACGGGCGATTTCTTTGTAAAACGCCCTCCCAATTTCATAAGGAACGGACTCCTTTTTCAACTCCTCCTCAGTCTTTCCCACCAGTGAAATTTCAGGGATGGTGTATATACCGTATGGCCATATTTTTGGCATCTCCGGTAGTGCGACCCCGAAGGCATGGCATACGGCGCGTCTCCCCTGTTCCATGGAAGTAGAGGCCAGGCCGGGAAAACCGATAACGTCTCCGACCGCATAAATATGGGCTACATTCGTCCGGTAATATTCATTCACTTTTATTTGGCCTGTAGAGTCCGTTTCGACTCCCGCTAATGGCAGACCCAGCGTGTGCGTTTGCGCGGTTCTGCCCATGGTGTAAAGCAGCATATCCGTGACAATCGTTTCTCCGCCCTGAATAGTCGTCGCAACCTTGCCGGTTTTTTTTACCGATACATGGGTAATATCCTGCTCAAGTATAAATTGAACGCCATTTATCTTTAAATGTTCAATGAGTTTTCCGGTAACTTCCTGATCCACAAAACGAAAGATATCTTTGCGCCGTTCGAGCAGTATTACCTCCAGGCCGAACACGCTAAACATAGAGGCATATTCCATTCCGATAACACCGCCGCCAACCACCAATATACTCTCAGGCGCTACGTCCGTGCAAAGAATCGCGTCCGAATCACAAATAGTTTGGTTGTTAAATGGAACATTATCCGGCCTGCGGGGGCGGGAACCCGTTGCAATTACCATAAACGACGCGGACAACGTTTCATGTCTGCCGTTGCGCATAGCGACCTGCACCGTGTGCGGCCCGGTAAGCGCCGCCGTCCCGTGGATTATGGTAATGTTGTTTCGCTCCAACTGATGCTTAAGCACATTATTATCGATTGAAGCAACCTGATTCTTCCTTGCCATCAGGTCATTAAAGGTAATGGTTTTTTTCAGCGTGCAGGTGGCATTTAAAAAGGAACGCAGGGTGCAGCCGTGTATGTGATAAATGGTGTCGTTCAGGGTTTTGCTTGGAAGCGTTCCGGTATTCACCCCCGCACCTCCCAACACATTTTCTTTTTCAATAATGGCAACCCGTTTACGAAGCTTTGCGCCTTGTATAGCGGCCTTTTGGCCTGCAGGCCCGCTCCCGATAACGATTAAATCAAATTCTCTCATGTAAACAAACCTGCTTAATATAAATTTTTGATAAAAGTATGACGCCTGACGACGCCAGGCATAACCGCAGATGAACCACCAAAATTTGATTATTATAACAATCGGGATTCCACTAAAGAAAGATTAATAATTTCCTTTTGTGATAAAATACTCTACAATAATCATGAGCCATAGTTCGTGAGTGAAAACGTCTTTAAAAGGGGGAAGGGGTTGTGTCTGACTGGATTCATATAGAAAAAGACCCGAAACACATCGCCAGGGAAAAGCTGAAGGCCCAGGAAATAAGGAAATCCCAGTGGTGGAAGAACAAAATTTCCCAGGGTGTATGCTATTATTGCCAGACAAAGTTCCGTCCGGACGAACTTACCATGGACCACGTCGTGCCCCTATCGAGGGGAGGCCGAAGCACAAAGGGGAACATAGTCCCGTGTTGTAAGGCATGTAATAATAAGAAAAAATACCTAACCCCGGCGGAAATCATATTAAACAAGTTGAAGCAATCCGATACAAAGGAATAATCCGTAGCGCAGACTTCTGGCCTGCCGGTTTCCTTTCATTAAACAAAAGCAGGCTGGAAGCCTGCGCTACATCGGCAACTTTTGGTGTTCACACGTGGGGACACGGGTGCCGTGTCCCTACACCAACCGCGAATGAACGCACATCGACACCAATGCTTTTCCTTATTTCAAGTTTATTAGCGTTCATTGGCGTTTATTAGCGGTTGTTGGAGGTTTTTCGGTCAAATATCCTCTCATCCTTCAGCATTCGTTTTTCTGATTCAAAGCAAATGGGTCGGTCAGGCGCCCCTGTTTTCTCGCAGGGATTATGGACGGGGAGTGGTTATGGACAATCCCCTTTCCCTTGCCAGGGATTTTACCCACAATTTGAATTTTTCGTTTATTTGAAGAGAAACGGCGTCGAAGCCGCCCGGCCTGAGCTCCGCCATTAATAAGGTGACTGCCTGAAAGGTGCACAAATAGTTTTGGACAGGGTGTTTTCTGAGGTGATATTCAGAGGGCGGCGTTGTTTTTAATCCGATTTTTTTTACCGGCAGGAGCAACGGTTTGTGAAGCCATCGCCGTGCATTTTTCCAACTGGTGTCCAGGACAAAGATATTTAAAGGCTTCCCCGTTTCCTCTACAATGGTTTGCCCATAGCATACCGGCGGCGTCGGAAAAAGGATTACCGGGGTATAATCGGTTCTCATGATTTCCGACTCAACCTCTTCTTCCCATCCCTTTTCGCCCATATAAACAGGAGAGACGTTTTTCAGCATACAACGAAGCAGCCTTCCCGTATTGGAGATAATCCGCTCTTCTCTTTTACTGGTTAACAGGGTTATTTTATGTTCCGCCCAGAAAGCTGACATATCGCGGCAAACGCAGTCTTGAACGGCTAACCGGCAGTGAATACATCTTTCCTGGCTTGATTTATTCATGTTTTTGATTTCGAATTATGCGGTTTTCTTATCTGATTTCATCAACCGCGAATGAACGCAAATACTTTTCCTTGCCCCGGCGTAGGAATTAATTAGGCCTTCGGCAGCTTTTTTACGCACACAGGGACACGGGCACCGTGTCCCTACTTTGAAA
>CAYJPZ010000149.1:0-10096 GCA_964372185.1 uncultured candidatus Brocadiaceae bacterium | reverse complement strand
GTTCGGGGTTCGCAATTAAGAAATACTATAAGTAATTTATGCAATTAGACACTAGCGCTTAATTGCAATAACAAACAATAGTATCTTTTAGGGAGTTGGCATTTACTAAATTACCGTGCAACGCATCTCCGTTACCGGGTGATATTTATTCGACTTTTAACGGTAAATGAGAATACGCTAAGAGCCTAAGTAATCTGTACTACACTACAATCCATCAACTTCTTGTTTTTTATGCTCGTTTTTCAAAATGCACAACTGTAAGGTATTGACTAGATAAGGCTTACGTAAAGTTTGGAGCATTGAGTTTTTTGTCATTTGAATTTGTTTCATATTTCGATATTCGTATTTCGAATTTCGAATTTGGTTGCGGCCAGAGGCCGCGCCAGGAAATCTGTGGTTCCAAACGTTTTTAATCAGGCAAGCTATTGCTTGTTTTTCCGCGTCCTCAAACCTGCTCATCCCCGCTTCTTGCCTCCTGAGCCACGTCACTCACCACGGATAATCCCTTATCGCCGATTATTTTACGCCCGCCAAAATGGATGGGAACTCCCTCCTTCGTGAGGGAGTCAGGCGTCTTGTGTTTTTCCTGAATGACAAACACTTCATCAAGGTTTCCCATAAACAGATCAACAAGTTTGGGGTCGAAATGCGTGCCCCGCATTTCCTTCATGATATCCAGGGACTTTTCATTTGAAAATGCCTCTTTATAGGGACGCTTGCTCGTCAGGGCGTCAAACACATCGGCCACAGCGCATATCCTGCCCCAGAGCGGGATGTTTTCACCTGCCAGCCCTTTTGGATACCCGCTGCCATCCCATTTCTCGTGATGCGACAGGGCAATGACTTCACCTGCCTGAAGGAGTTTCGAGCCGGAATTCTGGAGGATACAACCTCCGATAACGGTATGCTGTTTCATCACCACCCATTCTTCAGGGTTAAAGCTTCCCGCTTTGAGGAGGATGTGATCCGGGATACCAATCTTTCCCACGTCGTGCATGGGACTGGCATTGCAAATGAGTTCAACTTCGCCTGGAGGCAGGTGAAGACACTGCGCCAGGAGGGCGCTGTAACTGCTCATGCGTTTGGATTTTGTGGTCATACCCGACTCCTTCCCCTGAAATGTCAAAATACCTCTTGTAAGACATGGTCTTACCCAAAATGACTTTTCCTACCAGTCTAAACTTTTGCACAAAATTCATGCCAAAAAGATGCAAATTATACATGCAGGGGCGCGGGAAGGACTTATGATTACCACAACAGCATAACCTATTACAGGAATACAAGATAGGGAAAAACAGCAGACAATGGAGGATCGTTTGAGTGGGCAACAGCTATTGAATTATCCAATCACACGGGTGTGTCAGAGACAAAAGTGTCTCAGGACAAAATGTCTCATGAGACA
Organism: uncultured candidatus Brocadiaceae bacterium; assembly: GCA_964372185.1. Lineage (GTDB taxonomy): Bacteria > Planctomycetota > Brocadiia > Brocadiales > Brocadiaceae > JACVXV01. Next base: position 8,694 of record CAYJPZ010000149.1, on the reverse strand, counting down.
CTTTTGTCTCAAGTTTGGAACCTTTTTATTCCCAATTTGAGGATGGTGATAGACAACGGTTTGGCTAAGATTCCTATTGATACCGGGCTATCTGAGCAAGCAGTTTATAATAGGGGAATTTCCTTCCGGGACATTCCGTTTCTCTGAAATGTCTGTGCATAATGATGTTTTCTGAAGAAATCCGGCATCGATCCTGGAGATACTCCACGAGTGTGGTTAGCGACGTCATTTGGTTAGTCGTTGGGTTTGTATCATTAAAATTACCCACCAGGCAGATACCGATGCCAAAGTGATTATACTCCTGCACGCCGGCATGTGCGCCATCTATCTGGTTTACCCATCGGTTGCCGATTTCTATCTGTCCATCTTTGGAGCCATGTCCATTTCCTATCACAAAATGATACCCCAGTCCATTTTCCCAACCCCGTTTCACCCGATGATATTTATCAAATTCGGCGGCGCAGCCCGATTCTGAGGCGCTGTGATGGATAACGATATACTTCCAGTCTCGCACAAAGTAACGATCTAATTGCTTGATAATGTACGGCTGTTCTTTTTTTATGGTGGGGGGTTTCACGGGGGTTACGACCGGTTTAAATGGAGGTGGCTGCGTCTGACAACCACTTAAATACATGACAGCAAGGAAAGACAGGTAAATACAAGTCTTCCACTGAAAGCACATGAATATTTTGCTCAAGCGACACCTATCCCGCACGTACAAACCTGCCAAACCTATTTGTGTTGAAAGAAAAAGTATATCACAAGGGCATTTAATGTCAAATAACAATTTTAGCAACCAATTTTTCAAAAAACTAAACAGTTACAACTCATCCGGTCTTTTCCCGCAGTAAAAACACCTTCACCACCTCCGGATCAAAGTGTGTACCCGCGCATGAGTGAATATACTCACACACCTTTTCTTCCGGCCAGCCTTTTCGGTATGGCCGGTCAGAACACAGCGCATCCCATACATCCACTACCGCAAAGACAGGGAAGTAATCACACAAAGACACGTTCCCACCCATGCGGAAAATTTGTTCTTTTCCGAACAAGGGGTGACTTGTTACAATAGCCCTTCTCTTTCATTACTTCATGACTAATGTAACGGTAAAAATGCCGTGATGTGATTGTCTGATGGATTTCGTTGCAAGTTCTTTCCGATTTAGTCGGGTTAGGAGTCGTATGACGTTTCAGGAAATTATATTAAAACTGCAAAACTATTGGGCTGACTACGGTTGTGTGCTCTGGCAACCTTACGATATGGAAAAGGGCGCCGGCACCTTTAATCCTGCAACGTTTCTCCGGTCACTCGGCCCGGAACCCTGGAAATGCGCTTATGTAGAGCCTTCGCGCAGGCCGACGGACGGCAGGTACGGCGAAAACCCCAACCGCCTGCAACATTACTACCAATTTCAGGCAATCATAAAACCCGCTCCCGACGACGCGCAGGACATCTATCTGAACAGTTTGCGTATGCTGGGCATCGACCTCGTAAAACACGACGTCCGGTTTGTTGAAGACGACTGGGAGTCTCCCACCCTTGGCGCTACGGGGCTTGGTTGGGAGGTTTGGCTGGATGGAATGGAGGTTACACAGTTTACCTACTTTCAACAGGTCGGCGGGATTGAACTGGAACCCATTACGTTAGAACTGACATACGGACTTGAACGCATCGCCATGTTCATCCAGAAGAAGGAGTCTGTTTATGACCTCGAATGGGTGAAAGGCTGCACTTACGGCGACGTTCATAAGCAGGACGAGGTTCAATTCTCCACGTACAACTTCAAGGTCGCCGATACAGCCATGCTTTTCCAGCTCTTTGACATGTACGAAAAGGAATGCCGAAGGGCGTTAAAGGAAGACCTCGTGCTACCGGCGTATGACTTCGTCCTGAAGTGTTCGCATTCGTTCAATATGCTGGATGCACGGGGCGCCATTGGCGTTACCCAGCGTACGGGCTATATCGGAAGGGTAAGGAACCTCGCCAGAAGCTGCGCGGAAGGCTATATCAAACTGCGTGAGGCGTTACAATGGCCGTTGTTGAAGGATAAACCGCAACATGAGTGAATTCAATGCCTTTGGCAAGACGCTGATAATCATCGGTATTATTATGATTATTGCCGGTGGACTGTTAATGTTCGGCAGCAAGATTCCTTTTATGGGAAAAATGCCCGGAGACATCTCCATCCAAAAGAAAAACTTCGGCTTCTATTTTCCTGTTACAACCTGCATTATCATCAGCATTATACTCTCGCTGCTTTCGTGGTTGTTTGGCAAGAAATAGCGGTAAAGTACCTACGTTTTTCCACGCTGACGCATAGGAATACGTTGGTGTAGGGACACGGTGCCCGTGTCCCTACGTGTGAATACAAATAAGCCACTGAAAGGAAAACCGGTGCTTTCGGCATAAGCATGTTCCCCCTCTGAAGCCTGGAAACGTGACGAACTTTAAATATAATACATTTAGGAACCATAATTATGATAGTTGACCGTATAGAAAACAGTAACGCCTATCCCCTGGGAAAGGCCTGGCAAGTCGCCTTTGAATTTCTGTCGGCTCTGAAACCGGACGTGGAAGATAAGACGTACCACATACAGGGCACGGACATCTTTGCAATGATTTCAAGCTACAAGACGCGCCCTGCCGACGTTGCGCAATTCGAGACGCACAGAAAATACGTAGATATTCAGGCGGTAATGTCGGGGAGCGAGGAAATTGGGTGGTTGCCCGCAGGAGGACTCTTGACAAAGCAACCTTATGATGCGTCGAAGGATATAGCATTTTACTATCACCCTAACGCAAATTATACCCGCATCAATGTCTCTCCCGGTACGTTTGTTGCCTTGTTTCCCCGGAATGCCCATAAGCCTTCTCTCATGATTGGAAATGCCCCTGAATGCGTCAAAAAAGTGGTGATTAAGATAAACGTAAATCTTCTCAATATTGTGTAAAAAATACTATTGATAGCTTTCAGGATGGTGTATATAATGCTTTCTCATTAAAACCAGGCCAATTGGTAGAAAACCTTTTGAGAGGTGGAGATGTTTCTCCGCGGCAACATGTCGAAGAAATTAATCCTGCTTTTAATCTTATCCACCAGCAGCACATTCAACCCTCCCCTCTTTTCTGAAGAAGCGTCGTTATTGCCGGGAAAAACGGAGGCAATCCGGGAACAGATTAAGTGGCTGCAGGCGGAGTCGGAGCCGGAAGTGTCGATAGCCACCCGGCATGATACCCCGGTAACAAAGGCGCCCAGCATCGTTACGGTAATTACTGCCGAAGAAATCAAGCATCTGGGTTTCCGCACCTTTGTAGAGATGCTGAGGATCGTACCGGGATTTGAAATTTTAAAAGACGGCGGCTTCGGCGGGGTATTCCCTGCCGTACGAGGCATAGACGCCTCCAACAAAGTAAGGGTAATGCTTAACGGACACCTGGTAAACAGCCCCATTAACGGAGAGGCCTTTTCCACCTTTGACAACTTCCCGGTTGAAAATATAAAGAAGGTAGAAATCATCCGTGGGCCGGGTTCCGCCGTCTACGGTGAGAACGCTTTTTCCGCCCTTATCAACATTATCACCTTTGATGCAAAGGACATTGACGGCGTCAGGCTTAGCAGCGGTTGCGGGAGCTTCGATACCTACGACGAAAACGTTGTCTTCGGGACTACTTACGAAAACGTTGCCATATCCGGGATGACCCATTACAAACAAACTGCCGGTTTTAATGGTGTCGTGCAGAAAGATACCCTGTCCCCGGCCCCGTTTTCCAAGGCGCCGGGAAAGGTTCATGACGGACGGCAGGAATATGACCTGAACCTAAAAGTTACCTACAAGGATTTTTACGTTGAGGGATTGTACATCAATAAAAATATGGGACCTTTTATCGGCCCCCAATATGCTTTAAATGACGAATCTGATATTGAAGGTAACTACGTATTCGGTGATTTTGGATACAAAAAAACATTTGAGGAAACATTTACCTTCAGACCCAGGGTTTACTACGATCAATTCGATGATAATCTGTTCATTGAATCGTTTCCTGAAAACACAACCCTGCCCTTTGATATCAATGGAGACGGCAAGCCGGACACCTCGGTCACTTATCCTGACGGATTTATCGGCAACGCCAAGGTAATTGAAAAAATCGTAGGCGCGGAGATTCCGATCGATTACCAATTATTTGATGGAAATATACTCACCCTGGGCATTGAATATCGGTTAACAAATCAAACCAACGTCCACTATTTTGCCAACTTTAACCCGATAACATTGGCCCCGTTAGCTTCCATTGAGAACTTTTCAGATACATTACCATTTACCAAAGAGGCCACACGCAGGACGAGTTCCTTTTATGTACAGGATATATGGGACATTACTGACGCCGTCAACCTCACCCTGGGCGTAAGGCACGACCACTACAATGATTTCGGCGAGGCGACCAGCCCCCGGTTTGGCTTAACGTGGGCATTTATCAAAGACGCCTCCCTCAAGGTGCTTTACGGAGAGGCATTCCGCGCGCCCAGCTTTGCGGAAATGTTTACAACCAATCAACCGGCGATTCACGGCAATGATAACTTGTCCCCGGAGCGTATCAAGACCTACGAGGTTGGTTTAAGTTACAAATTTAACAAATACGTTACCAGCTCCGCAAATTATTTCTACAATGACATTAGCGATCTTATCGCCTTACGCGCCCAAGAATCCAACCGAAACAACTTCCGCTATGAAAACTTCGGAGACGCCCACGTTCAAGGCATAGAAACAGAAACGAAGGTTAACATCAGCAAGGGAAACTACCTCTTTATGAATTACACCTTCCAAAACCCGGAGGATAATCATGGGAACGACCTGCCCTCTGTAGCACAGCATAAGGGCAATTTCGGCGTAAACGTACACTATTGGAAGTATATGAATACCAACCTGAGCACCTTTGTTAGCGGGAGGAGGTCCAGGGCAGAAGAAGATGCCAGGGACGACCTGCCGGCATACGCACTGCTCAATCTTTCCTTTATGGGAAAGGAATTCCTTAAGACGATGGAAGTGCAGGGGACGATTTTCAACCTGCTTGACAAGGACTATAGCGACCCTGGCCCTGTCTCCATACCTGACGACCTGCCCAGGCCGGAAAGAACGTATTTTGTCGGATTGAACTATAAGTTCTAGCCTTTTTCGTTGCCACATGAAAGGCTATCGTATACAATAATTGTTCTTTTGATTATTTTGCTGATACAAGGAGCATGTTCTATGTTAAAAAAGAAATTTGTGAAAGAGAAGTGTGTTACCTGCAAGCAGTGCATGATTGAGTGCGCCGTAAGACACTCTTCGTCCCGAAATATATACGAGGCATTTGCGGAAACACCAAAGCCTCGCTTCCGCCTGCAGGTGTCTATAAGAAAAGAGAAACCTCACATGACAGTGTGCCAGAATTGCGCAAAACCAAAGTGCAGGGATGCGTGCGAATACGGGGCCATTACAAAATATGAAGATGGCAACGTGATTATAGATACCGCCAAATGTGTCGGATGCTGGGCGTGCGTTGGGGCGTGTCCCTTTGGCGCAATTACCAAAGATACCGAGCTTAACTTCGCGTTTAACTGCGATGACTGCAAAGGATTCAACACCATGGCGTGCGTGGAGGCATGTAAAACCGATGCGTTAGTATATACGGAAAAGTATAAGGCTATTGCCTAATCCGAAAAGCCACGTAGTAGTAATTTCAAAGTAGGGACACGGTGCCCCGTGTCTCCACGCGTGAACACAAAACGGTTGCCAAAGACATTAATGTAGCGTAAATCCCCCATTGGGAAAAAGGTGGCTTTGATACATACCCGCTTTAAAAAGAGGTTCTTTACAAACTAATGTTATGCTAGCCCTATGATAGTTGCCATACATCAGCCACAATATTTGCCGTGGGTTGGTTATTTCGATAAAATAGACCGCTCTGACGTGTTTGTGTTGCTGGACAACGTTCAGTACAAAAAGAACGAGTGGCAAAATCGCAATCGAATTAAAACCGCAGAGGGATGGCAGTGGATTACCGTGCCGGTTTTGCACAGACATACCGAAAAAATTACTGAGGTAAAGATTAACAATACCGTAGACTGGCCAAGAAAACACCTGCACGCTTTGAAGTACCATTACGCAAAGGCCCCCTTTTCCAGGGAATTCATGGGTTTTCTCGAAGAAATGCTTTCTACCCGATGGGAGCGTCTGGTGGAAATCAATGTCCACGCCATTCAATATTTGTGTAAAGCGCTGGGGATTCGGAAGGAAATCGTGATGGCATCCGGTATTCCTTCCCTCCGGGATGAACCCACCCACCGGCTCATCGATATTTGTAAACACCTTCACGCGGACACCTATTTGTCAGGCAAGGATGGCGCACGATACATGAACTTAGAAGCCTTTGCCCAGGCCGGAATCAACGTCGCGTTCCAGAACTTCCGGCATCCGGTATATCCACAGCTTTACGGGGCTTTCGAACCGTGCCTGTCCGTTGTCGATCTGCTGTTTAACTGTGGCGGCAATAGCCTGAAAATCTTGCGGGGGCAAAACAAGCTATGAAGGTATTGGCAATTGGCGCACATCCAGACGACATTGAATTTGGCTGCGGCGGTTCCCTTGTGTCTTTTGGGAAGAAAGGCCACCCGGTATTTTTGTTCATTGTAACAATGGGTGAGATGGGAGGGGAGAGCAGCGTTCGCAAGGCAGAGCAGTTGAACGCCGCGAAAATACTCGGCGCAAGCGACGTCTTCTTCAGCGACTATCCCGATACCCAGATACCGGTGGACAAGCAATTGATTTCCCGGATAGAAGGCGTCCTGCGCAAGGTCGAACCGGATATCATATTGGTGAACTACCCGGACGACACCCATCAGGACCATAGAAACCTCGCGTCCGCAACGGTTTCTGCAACACGATACGTTCGAAACGTCCTGTTCTATGAAGGCCCGACGACGCAGAAATTCACCCCAAATGTCTTCGTTGACATTGGCGCAGTGCTGGACGAAAAGTTATCCGCATTAAGCGCCCACACATCCCAAACACTGAAAACAAACATAGAGGGACTTTCCATCCTTGACCTGGCAAAAGCGGCAGCAACGTTTCGGGGCATTCAAGGGCGGGTAAAATTTGCCGAAGGGTTTGTCTCCGAACGCCTTTTCTTTCCGATAGAACAAAACCTGTAAGCTTCACCGCATTAAAGTATCTTCTCGAAATTAACCTTTACCGTATCCCCATCCCGCTGCAAAGATTCCAAGAAAAGGGTCACCTCGAGGGTCGGGTATTTTTCTATCAATAGCGCCCTGGCCTTTCTTAAATCACTACAGATAGTTTCATACTCAGACAGTTCAGAGCCGAAAGATACGGAACCGCCATAGGCGCCGCAATCCTTATGGCAAATAACCACCACCCGGTTTATGAGATGAAGACTTACAGAAAGGGCAAATTTACTAAAAACGAGGTCCCGTGTTTCAGGGTTAATGAAATTATAGATGCTGCCCGGTATCGAAATATGGTCGTAATTGTCTTGCAATTTCAACGTTTTGTTTATGAAGTCCTGGTTTGCGGCTGCGTAACGATAATCAATGCAGGTAATGAATAGGGTGTCACAATCTGAGCGTAAGGATGCCTCATTCACCGTAGTAATGATTTGTTGATTATCCACTAATAAGTCGGGTGAAATTGATTTGGTCGCTGCACAGCCTGCAAAAACGATCAGGCACAAGACCACGGTAAAACACGTTATCGTTACATTTTTTCCCATGTGGAACACCTTTATACAGTAAATATTTATAATATTTGCTTAAAATTGTAGATGCGTTGATGGTCTTTGTAAAAGACCGTTCCGTAATAGAGATAAATCTTCAAGTGCGAAAACCTAATCCTCAATAATCTTCGGGCCTTTTTCAAATCAGCGCAAATCGTATTATATTCGTCCACCCGTTCGGAAAAGTTAACCGACCCTCCATAACCAATGCTGCAATCCTGGTGTCCGATAATGATAAGTCGCTTTACGTGATGGAGCCGCACCGAAATACCAAAATTTTTTAGTACAATATCTTTGGTTTTAGAATCGAGTAGGTTACGTATAGAACCAGGGATAGACAAGTAGTCGTAGTTTCCTTTTAACCCCAGCCTTTCATTCACAAATGCCTGGGTGGCATTTGTGAAACGAAAATCATTGCAAGTGATTACCAATGCGTCACACCACTTGGTTTTTTCATCAAAAAATTTTGAATATTTACCATTTTTTGACGTTGCTTTGTTTTCGGATGGCTCCGGCTCTTCAGCGGCCAAAGAAGGCTGCATCGCAGCAAAACTAACGGCAATAAAAAGCAGTACGGCAACGACTACACCAGGTAATTTTATTATCTTAGTAATGTTTTTCATAGTTTCCCAAAATTTGGTAGCATTTAAATATTTGATGAGACTTAAATAATAGGACTTTATCATTGGTTAGCAAAGCATATACCACATCTGGATTACAACACTAAGTGGTTGATTTACAAGATGATAGCGGTATTGCTCTTTTCTAGAAGTGCAGTACAAGGTCAAAAGTGGCTTAAATAAGCCATTGTTGTTCTCCAAAGGTCGGGAGGGAAAACAGGGGGCGTTGTGTAAGCATTCTTTTCTGTCGCCCCTTCGGGGCTGGTTATCTTTTGTTTATTTACCAGGGGCTTCACCCCTGGC
>CAYJPZ010000148.1:0-10102 GCA_964372185.1 uncultured candidatus Brocadiaceae bacterium | reverse complement strand
CAGCCCTTCGGGCCTGTTGTAGAGCGAAGAGGCTCTTCGCTCTACATGAAAAAGCCGCCGAATGCCTACTGTAAGCCTGGAATATCCGACTAACAGACCCTGGTGCAAGTTCGGCAGGCAGGATGCCTGCGCTACGGTACGCTACGGCGTCTGCAAACGCAGGCCGTCCAGAGACTCCCATCGTTGATAGGCCCCGGCCAGTTCTTCTTCGATGGCTGATACCCTTGACTTGGCTTGCGCTATCTCTTCCTTCCCCTTTTGAAAAAAGAGGGGGTCGCTCATGGTTTGGTACAGTTGGTGTTGCTCCGCCTCCAGGGCTTCGATGCGCTGCGGGAGGGCATCGAGTTCACGTTGCTCCTTAAAGCCGAGTTTCCGTTGACGCTCGCCCGGTTTGCGCGCAGGTTCGGTCTTCGCCGGGGTTTTCTCCGGCGACGCCTTCTTTTTTTCTTCTACCAGACGCTGCCAGTCGTCATACCCGCCGACATACTCGCTTATCTTTCCGCCGCCCTCGAACACAAGGGTGCTGGTGACTACGTTATTGAGAAAGGCGCGGTCATGGCTGACCAGGAGCAGGGTTCCCTGGTAGTCCAACAGCAATTCTTCTAAAAGCTCCAGGGTCTCTATGTCCAGATCGTTCGTAGGCTCGTCCATCACGAGGACGTTGGAAGGTCTGGTAAACAGGCGGGCCAGGAGGAGCCGGTTGCGCTCACCGCCTGAAAGAGCGTTCACGGGGACGCGCACACGTTCGGGAGAAAACAGGAAATCCTGCAAATAGCTGATGACGTGGCGCGGTTTCCCGTTAAAGGTAATAACGTCGTTGCCGTCCCCCACGTTGTCAAAGACCGATTTATTCTCTTTCAATTGTGCGCGGAGCTGGTCAAAATAGGTGACGTTCAGACGGGTTCCCAGACGCACGGTACCCTGTTGTGGCGACAATTCCCCCAGCAGAAGACGGAGAAGCGTGGTCTTGCCGGAACCATTGGGTCCGATAATCCCGATCTTGTCGCCACGCATAATTGCCGCAGAAAAGTCGCTGACCACCGGCTTTACGCCATAGCCGTAGGTAATATGCTCAACCTTCACCACCAGCGCGCCGGAACGTTCGGACTCCTGGGTTTGCATGCGCGCCACGCCCATGACCTGTCGCCGCTCTCGCCGCTCCTTGCGCATGTCTTCCAGCGCCCGCACGCGTCCTTCATTCCTCGTGCGGCGCGCCTTGATTCCCTGCCGTATCCAAACCTCTTCCAGCGCCAGTTTTTTATCAAACACCGCCTGCTGGCCCTCTTCCGCGTCAAGCACCGCCTGCTTGCGCGCGAGAAAGGTCTCGTAATTGCACGCCCAGCTTGAAAGTCGTCCCCGGTCAAGCTCGATAATGCGGGTGGCCAGCTTCTGCAGGAACGTGCGGTCGTGGGTAACGAAGAGTATCGTGCCGCCGTAACGCAGGAGAAATTCCTCCAGCCAACGGATTGAATCGACGTCTAAATGGTTGGTCGGCTCGTCGAGCAGCAAGATGTCCGGGTCGCACGCAAGCCCCCGGGCAAGCAGTACCCGGCGTTTGAGACCGGCGGAAAGAGAATTAAACTCGGCGTCGCCATGTAATTGCATTTGAGAGATCACCTTTTCCACCCGGTGCTGCCGTTTCCAATCCGTATCGGTATGATGGCCGGATTGTCGGTGATCCACCGCCCCGGCGCTGCCGGATACGATGTTGAATACGGTACCATCCAGGTCTTTGGGGATATCCTGAGAAAGATAGGCGGTACGCATCCCCTTTTGCCTGATAATCTCACCGGAATCAGGCGGCAGGTCGCCATTGATCAGCTTTAGCAAGGTGGACTTGCCGGCGCCATTGCGGCCAAGGAGGCACACCTTTTCGCCCCGTTCTATCTGTAACTGTGCGTCCTCAATCAACAAAGGCCTTCCAAAGCCCATACTTACATCCTGCAAGCTGATCAATGCCACGAAAATCCTCCTGACAAATTATCCCCGGAAATGGTACCGCGCGCCGCAGTGATTGCAAGCATATCGGTAACGTGGTGGAAAGCAATACATAAGATTATAAAGATTTCATTGTGCGGCCAAGCCGCAACCAGAGAAATTTTAACCGCGAAGGGCGTGAAGGTCACGAAAAAAACATTTTTGCAGGGAAAATTGAAAGCAAATGGGGCGAAGCACCTTTTGGGAAGAAAAGGGCAGGCGTGACACGCGCTGCCGGATGATTGAGGGTATTCGGCGTGAGCCATAAACCGCTGATTGTATTGGTAGCGGGGGTGGGATTCGAACCCACGGCCTCCGGGTTATGAGCCCGACGAGCTACCAGACTGCTCTACCCCGCGTTAACTTTGTGATGCGAACTTCTTTATCAACAACATGCGTTGTCAATGTTCATCAGTATAACAGTCCACGCCTAACTGTCAAGTATAAAAAACTTTCCATTTTTTTCCGGAGTTCTGGTACAATGTTTATTGTGGAGTAATATTTCACCGATTGCGCGTGGAAAGGCAGCATTGCAATCTTAACCCGCAGGCGGGGGGGGATAGGGGTTAGAAGATGAAGTATTATAGATAATAAACGTTTTACGTACATAGTATATAGAAAAGGTGGGGAATAATAAGATGAAGGTATTAATCGTTGGGAGCGGCGGAAGGGAGCATGCCCTTGCATGGAAGATTGCCCAATCGCCTCTGGTAAAAAAGATTTTCTGCGCCCCCGGCAACCCCGGAATCGCCGAGATTGCCGAATGTGTGGATATTGAGGCGGAAAATATCGAAGGGCTTTATATCTTTGCGCAGAAACAGAAGGTCGATTTAACCGTGGTCGGCCCGGAAGACGCGCTTGTCGCCGGCATTGTGGACAGATTCAGGGACGGCCGTCTGAACGTCTTCGGGCCGGACAAAAGGGCCTCTATTATTGAGGGGAGCAAGGTCTTCGCAAAGACGCTTATGAGAAAGCACGGCATCCCAACGGCAGATTTCAAGGCGTTTGACGATCCAAAGCAAGCGAAGAAACACCTAGCTACGGGCAAATTCCCCGTTGTCATAAAGGCCGATGGCCTGGCAAAGGGAAAGGGTGTCTTTATCTGCCAGAAGCTGGAGGATGGCGAACGGCATATTGACGATATTATGAAGGAGAAGATTTTCGGTTACGCCGGGAATAAGGTCGTTATTGAAGAGTTTCTGGCAGGAGAAGAGGTCTCTATCCTTGCCATTACGGATGGAAACACCATCGTTCCCCTCTCGACGGCGCAAGACCATAAAGCCGTTTTCGACGGCGATAAGGGACCAAACACCGGCGGCATGGGGGCATATTCCCCTGTCCCCATAGTTACCCCAAGTATGCAGGGTTTTGTCGAGGAAAACATCCTCGTCCCCATCGTACACGCAATGAAGCGGGAAAACCGGCCATACAGAGGCGTTATTTATGCCGGGCTTATCATCACCGGCACGGGCCCGAAGGTATTGGAGTTTAACGCCAGATTCGGCGACCCAGAGACGCAGGCGCTTCTTATGAGGATGAAAAGCGATATCGTGCCGCTCCTGCTGTCAACGGCCAATGGTAGTTTGGACCTGGACAAGACGGTGGTAGACTGGGATGACAATGCCTCCGTCTGTGTCGTTATGGCATCCAAAGGCTATCCCGGTGGCTATGAAAAAGGGTTTTCCATTACAGGGATTGAAGCGGCAAAAGGGCTGAACAAGGTACAGGTCTTTCATGCGGGGACGTCCAAAAAGTACGGGAGGCTCGTGAGTAATGGGGGGCGCGTTCTGGGGGTAGCAGCGCTCGGCAAAACGATACCGGACGCGCAAAGCAACGCTTATGCGGCAGTTCAAAGGATATCGTTTGAAGGGGCGCATTTTAGAAGGGATATCGGCGCTAAGGCCATTGTCAAAAATAAATAGCCGCGGGCTGGGTTCCGAGCAGAATGAGATTTAAGACCATTGATTTATAAGTAACAGTTTTTTTATAAGGGGCAAGATGTTTCACCGTTTGCAATAATTTCTTGCATAGACTCGCTATAGCTGTGTATAAAGATTAGGGCGCTGCTCCGGGCTGTCGTATTGCGCCCCTTTGGGCGCTATGCTGGTAATACGGTTAGGCCAAGTTTGTCAGCCTTTTCATTTCTTCACTTAACACGAATGGGAGCGGGATGGACACAAATAAAAAATGTATTCCTTATTATGGCTCTTTTTTGTATATAATAATTGTTCATATTGCAATGGGTATGACATGCAACGCCGTGTTTTCCGGTGAACGGGATAAGGTTTTTTGGGATACAAAGTACGGGACGGAGGCTTATATTTTCGGGAAAGAACCGGTCGCATTTTTAAGAGAGCACATCGACGTCCTCCCCAGGGGAAAGGCGCTGGACGTTGCGATGGGGGAAGGCCGCAATGCCGTATTTCTGGCCAAAAACGGGTTCGAGGTGGACGGCTGCGACATTTCAGAAATAGCCATTAAAAAAGCGCTGGAACTGGCAAGGGAAATGCAGGTGGATATCCACGCCTTTGCGGCGGACTTAGAAACCTACCGGCTGCCAGAAAACACGTACGACGTGATTTCCTGTTTTTACTACCTCCAGCGAAATCTCTTCGCACAGATGAAGGATGCGCTGAAGCCGGGCGGTATGATTATTTATGAAACCTACACCACGGAAAACCTGGAACGCGGTTTTGGTGGACCCAAAAACAAGGATTATTTACTGCAACCCAACGAGCTTTTACACGCCTTCAAAGACCTCAAAATCATCTACTACCGGGAACTGGTGGTAGATAATAAAAAGGCCATTGCAAGCCTGATTGCCAGGAAATGAAGCGGTTGTTAGGGTGATCTTCACCGCATAGGCTAAGAGCCAAATTTTGGAAAGAACTACGGGAACCACAGATTTCAAGCTTTTTAATCAGTATGAGGCCATGTCTCGCTAGTTACAAAGTTTCCAATAGCCGGTTGTTACCGTGCCGTAACAATGAAGAGTTCCATTACCCGTACCCCTTTGTGCGGTCGCGGTTGAAAATTTTCGAGAATTTCGTGAGAAAGATTTACGGCAAATACTATGCAGCTTTTACATGACGTTACTGACCATCAGCGGGAGGCAATCATCCATTTCGAGGGGCCGCTTTTAATTGTGGCGGGCGCCGGCAGCGGAAAGACCCGTGTGATTACGCGCCGCATCGGCTATTTGATGTCGCAAGGAGTAAGTCCTTACAATATCCTGGCCATTACCTTCACCAACAAGGCCGCCCACGAAATGGGCGAGCGCGTTAAGCAATTCACGGCACACAAGGGGTTGTGGGTTTCCACCTTTCATAAGATGTGCGCGCGCATCCTTAGGCAAACGATTGACAGGATTGGCTATTCCAGAGACTTTAGTATTTACGATTCGGCCGACCAGATGAGCCGTATCAAGGGTATTATGGCAGAATATAAGATGGATACGGCGCAGTGGAAACCAAAGACCATCATCGCCGCCATCAGCAATGCAAAAAACAAGCTTATTAGTACGGAGCAGTTTGCCGCCAGCGCCTCCGGCTATTTTAATGAACACGTCGCAAAAATTTATAGAAAATACCAACACCTCCTTAGGACGGATAACGCATTAGATTTCGATGACCTCTTAGTAAAAACAATAGAATTATTCAAGGCGCACGCCGATATCCTGGAGATGTATCAGGAACGGTTCAAGTTCATCCTCGTCGATGAATATCAGGATACCAATTATGCCCAGTATACCATTACGCGCCTCCTGGCAGAGCGGTACAGGAATATTTGTGTGACGGGCGACCCCGATCAGTCCATCTACGGCTGGCGCGGCGCGGATATCAGAAACATTATGGACTTTGAAAAGGACTATCCGGACGCGCGGGTGGTGCTGCTGGAACAAAATTACCGTTCCACGAAACACATCCTCCACGCAGCCTCCAGCATAATCAAGCGGAACAAGTATCGAAAGCAGAAGGATATTTGGACGGAAAACATACAGGGTGAAAAGATCAGGGTGGTCGCCTGTGAAAATGAATACGCGGAGGCGGATGAAATTACCAAGTTGATTCGGGCGTGCAGGAATAACAAGCATGTCAAGTATTCCGATATAGCCATATTTTACCGTACCAATGCCCAGTCCCGTGTACTGGAAAAGGCCTTGCGCAACCACGCAATTCCTTACACCCTCGTCGGGGGGCTGGCATTTTATCAACGGAAGGAGATCAAAGACCTTCTGTCGTACCTCAGGCTCTACGTTAACTCCAACGACGAGGTGGCGCTGGAACGCGTGATCAACACGCCGACGCGCGGCATAGGGGACACGACGGTTAGTAAGCTCAGGGAATGGGCGGCAACGCAGGGGAAAAACCTCCTTTATGCCGTACGAAACGTTGATCACATTTCAGAAATCAAGGGAAAGATAGCGTTAGCGATAAAGCGGTTCGCTGAAATTATTGCGCATTTGCATACGCTGCCAGGCTCACCGGTAGAAGAAATCCTGAAACATGCCATCGACAAAACGAATTACATCGCGTTCCTCAAAGAATCCGGAGAAGGTGAACGGGAGGCGAAGGACCGCATCGCAAACGTTGAGGAAATGGTGAACGCCGCGCATGAATACGACATGAATTATTCCGAAGGCTCGGCGCAGGGATTCCTGGAGGAGGTGGCGTTGGTTTCCGACGTGGACGAGATGAAGGACGTTGCGGATGGCGTGACGCTCATGACACTGCACACCGCCAAAGGACTGGAGTTTCCCGTCGTCTTCATTACCGGCATGGAAGAGAGGCTGCTGCCCCACACCGAATCAAACGATTCGGAGGAAAAGGTTGAAGAGGAACGGAGGCTTTGTTACGTTGGCATTACGCGGGCGATGAAGGAGCTTTTCGTTACGTACGCCAGGCGCCGTACCAGATATGGCGAGACGACCTTCAGCACGCCATCCAGGTTTTTGAGTGAAATTCCAAAAGAGATTTTAGAAACCATAGACAAGACCGACCGCAGAGATTGCTCCAGCAGCTTTTTCGCTAAAAGTGACGATTTCGGGGAACCGGTCTTTTCGGTCGATACGGAGCAAGACGTCTTCATGCCTGCGACTGTAAAACCGAAAGCCCCTGCTGCCTCTTTCGCGAATGGCGAGATAGTCAGGCATCCCGTTTTCGGTATTGGCAGGATACTTGAGGTGTACGGCAGCAACGATAAAGCAAGTGTTAAGGTCAACTTTAGCGCCGGAGGGGTAAAGAGCCTCCTGCTGGCTTATGCGAAGCTTGAGAAGGCGTGATTTAACGTATAGGAAATTCAAAGTTAGACCTTGAAAGGCCGGCAGGATATAGCAGGGGGTGAAGCCCCCTGTTAAAGATAATAAAACAATACAAGCCCCGAAGGGGAGGCAGGACATTTTGTTTTCGTGATCAAAACAATAATACATTTTAGAAAAAATAGGTGCCCAGCCATGCTGTGCGTCTTTTTCTGTCGCCCCTTCGGGGCTTGTTATGTTATTGCATTTACCAGGGGCTTCACCCCTGGCTATATACTTTCAGCCATTCGGGCCTGTTGTCGGGCGACCATTTAGGGTTGCAATCCCTGGTACGTATTTAGAGAGTGGCAGGGCTGAAGCCTTGCCCTACGCGCAGTTATACTGCTCCAAAAGGGATTTTTGATATTAACAAGGAGGTTAAGCATGGCACATGATATATTGCTGGAGAGTGGAACAAATGAAGCGGAAGTTGCGGAGCTTATACTTGGTAACCAGCATTTCGGCGTAAATGTTGTCAAAATCAAGGAGTTTGTCCAATACGACCGGTTGACCGTTACAAAACCGCCGGGCAGGCATCCTTCCGTACAAGGCATATTCTTGTTGCGCGGCAAGACCGTTCCGCTCATCGATCTTAATGTGCATCTCGCTATTAAGGGAGAAAAGCAACCGAACCAGCGTATTGTCCTGATTACCGAATTCAACAAAGTTGTCATGGGATTCATCATCGATGCGGTTGATCGCATTCATCGTGTATCGTGGAAAGACATTCAACCGCTGAGCGCCATGCTTCAAGCACACCCGTTACCCGTTACCAGTTCTATAAACATAAAAGGCTCGGAAATCATGATGCTTGATCTTGAGCGTATTGTGGGGGAAATCATCCCTTCCGCAGGGTTTGGCGCTCCGGTGAGCAATCCCAAACTTACTGAGGTCAGCATAGAAGAGGCACGGAAATCACATAAGCTTTTATTTGCAGAAGATTCCAATACGATCAGATCTCATGTGATAAAAGCGCTTGCGGCTGTCGGTTATATCCACATAACGGCTTTTGAAAACGGCCAGGACGCCTACGACGCTATTGTCGCACTGCAAAAACAGGTGGAAACCGAAGGACGTAAAATAAACGATTTCATATCCCTGGCAATTTTAGACATTGAAATGCCTCAAATGGATGGATTGACGTTGTGCAAAAAGATAAAAATGGACCTTGGCTTGTCAAGTGTCCCCGTTTTAATATTTTCATCCCTGATAACGGAGCAAATGGCGCTTAAATGTGAAAAAATGGGGGCAGATGGATATACAACAAAACCCAGCATGGAACATCTTGTTGAGATGATTGATAAATTTTGTTTTAAGAAGGGATAATTGTTCATCCTCGCGCGTTGCAGAGATGCAACGTCAGTATTGTGTAGGGACACGGCGCCCGTGTCCCTTGCGCGCATACGAATAGATCGCTAAAATGCCAAATGTAATGTGTGACGGCAAGGCACTCCTTTCCGCTACGCCGTTAAATGTCACCTTATGTAATGATTAACATAAAACAAGAAACGCATAATTAATAAGTAAAGGACTTTTTTATGAACAAAATATATATGGACAACGCATCAGGCACGCCCATGCACCCACAAGCCATTGAGGCCATGATCCCATTGTTAAAAGAAGGGTTTGGCAATCCATCCAATCTTCATCAATTCGGTAGGATGACAAACGAGGCAATCCAGTCGGCAAGAGGACAGGTAGCCAAACTCATCAACGCAAAGCCGGGTGAGATAATATTTACCGCAAGCGGCACGGAGGCCAACAACTTTGCCCTGAAAGGCATTTTGGATTCTCATAAGAAAAAAGGGAACCACATTATTACTTCGGAAATCGAACATTTTTCCATCCTCAATCCCTTAAAGACCCTGGAGAAGTCGGGGTACACGGTGACCTACGTCCCCGTTGACAAACATGGAATGGTGAACCCGGACGACATCAAAAAGGCGATCAAGCCCACAACGGTGATGGTGTCTGTTATGTCCGCTAATGGAGAGATCGGCTCCATAGAACCGATACGAGAAATTGGCGCAATTACACGGGAAAGTGGCATTGTTTTCCATACGGATGCGGTTGCAGCCGTGGGAAATATACCCGTGAACGTTGCAGACGTCCAGGTAGACGCATTAAGCATGTCGGCCAATCAATTCGGGGGACCTTCGGGAATTGGCGCGCTTTACCTGAGAGAAGGGATGAGAATACTTCCCTTATTACAAGGAGGCGTGCAGGAAGGCGGCCGCAGGGCCGGTACGGAAAACATCGCCGGAATTGTCGGTATGGGCAAAGCAGCGGAACTGGCAAACGCAGAAATGCCGCAGCGGGTAGATGCCGTAAGAAAATTAAGGGATCAGTTAAAGGACGGCATCTTAAAGAACATCGGCAGCGTGTACCTTAACGGCCATCCGACGAACCGCCTCCCCGGAAACCTTAGCTTGTGCATAGAATATATTGAAGGCGAGTCCGTCCTCTTGTTTTTAGACATGCAGGGCATTGCCGTTTCGAGCGGTTCCGCCTGCACGTCGCGGTCACTGAAGGCATCGCACGTCATCATGGCCACGGGCGTGGATGCCGCTCTCGCCCAGGGAACCATACTCTTCAGCCTGGGCGTCAACAACTCGGATGCTGACGTCCAATACGTCCTGGAAAAGCTGCCGCCAATCGTGAACCGCCTGCGGGAGATGTCGCCGCTCTATAATACGAGAGACAAGAAATCCTAACCATCAGGAATTTCTTCTTCACAAAGGATACCGGGTCTGATAGAATGGCCAAAATCTATTTTTTTCTAAAATGTATTATTGTTTTGATCACGAAAACAAAACGTCCTGTCTCCCC
>CAYJPZ010000147.1:0-10140 GCA_964372185.1 uncultured candidatus Brocadiaceae bacterium | reverse complement strand
GTGTCCTGTCCCCCATTCATCGCGCCACCATCCTGCGCGAATGTGCAGCGGAAGGCCAGACGATCTTCGAAGCCGATCCTTTGTGCCGCGCTGCAAAAGAATATCTTGCGTTGACCCAACTGGTGATGAAGTTCTAGGAGACCGCCATGTCAAAGAGACGCAATCCTTTTGCAATTTCTGGACCTGCTTCGGCAGTCACCCCTCCTCCAAGTATTTATGATTCCCTGCGCGTGGCCTCACCGCGCAAACGCAATCGCAAATGGGAAAAGGAACACCTGAGTCAAAAGGCGGTCTATCGCGGCGTCGATCCAAAGCTGGCATTGAAGGTCAAGTCGATTGCAGACGAGCTCTTCGTGCCCACAGGCGAAGTCGCACGCGCCGTGATAGAACATGCCTTGCGTGCTTATGAGCAGGGCGAACTCAATCTTCATGCGCGTCCCAATCCATACCGCATGCGCATGACCTTGTTTCCAACTTCTGAGTCAACTCGATCTCTTGGCAAGCCAAAGCGATTCAATAAAGGAAAACAAACCGAGGCACTTTGGCGGGTCATCACCACCTGGCGCGGCTTTCCCCGTGAACTTAAAAAAGAACTTGCGGCACGGGCATGCGAGGATGAATTGAATGTGCCCATTGGGGAATTGATCACTGCCCTGCTGCGCTATGGCTTGAAGGCTTATGACTCAGGTTTCTTGATTCTCCAACCGGTCCAAAAAGCGGGAACCTATACATTGGCACAGGATGGCAGAAAATGAATTTTCTCCAAAAACCATTTTTGCATTTGGAAAAAGAAATCAGCGTAGGCGGCGTTGACCACGTGCCGCCTGCGGAGTGTCCACGTCCCGCCCGCGCTTCCGCCAACACTCCCGCCCACGTCGAACCCACAGGAAAGGCTGTAACCAAAAAAATGGATGGGATGTGGATTGTGAGACCTGTGGCAGTAAATGGCCCGATTTTGTCGTCGGAGTTGACAGTATGAATCCTGATGAAGCCTGGGCATGTCTGCTGAGTCAACTCCAGAAGGAAATGCCGCGTGCATCCTTTGATACCTGGGTGCGAGACACGGAAGTAGTATCGCTCGAAGACGGCGCCATGACCATCGCGACTCGCAATGCATATGCGCGCGACTGGTTGGAGTCGCGCCTAACAAGCACCGTGCAACAGTTGTTGATCGGTATCCTGAATCAATCCGTGTCCGTTCAATTCGTAGTTCGGGATTCTGCGGATGAAGAGTTGGAACCTGATGGCGATGAGGAAGAAGACCAACAGGAAGTCTCAATCGAACCGGTGCAATGGCTGGACTACGACAAGATCGTCCAACCGCACAAACAGGTTGTTGTGAAAGGTTATCTACGCCGGCTGGGGGTGGAGATCGGCCCGAAGGCGATCTGGTTGTATATCGGTTTTCACCAGGCAGCCTGGAGAGTACATGCGAACGGAACAGAATCTGGAATGGCGTTACACAGCCGCAACATCATGAGATTTAGTGGGCTAAGTTTTGGCGCCTTCTGGAGATTGTTGCGACATAAAGAGATCCAATTTCAACTCAATGGATTGGTGCAACGCGTGGACCCGCCGCATGAACGAAAATACCGGCGCGGGCGGGATGGACGTCCTCATCGTATTCCAATCCGTTATCAGGTTTATATGACTCCGCGCCTGACCCGCGCGGACGCCGCTATGGTTTATTCTCGATTGAAGACTTTGTTGGATAAAGGCACATCCCTCTCCACTGCCTTGCAGGAGATGCTCGGCGTGGTGGATGTCATGGAATTAATAAGACCCGTTAAGTCGGAGAGCACTGAGGTCGCGATGAATTCCGTGATGGACATGGCGCGTTTGGCATCAGGCGATGTATTGCAGCCGGATATCGACCATCTGGCGCAGGAGTTGCATCGTAGGATCATCAACTCATTGGGCGACATTCACATCACCCACTACTTCATCACGGAAACGATCAGACGATACAACCTGACACCCGCGCAAGCCTGGCTGGTGACCGTCGCGCGTGACATGGCTTACATAAATTCTCGCACTGGCGAACGGCGTGAAGTGGTGACTTTCAAGAACGGCTATCAGGAGATGGCAGCGCTGATCCGCTCCAATCGTTTCAAGACCGTGCAAGCCTGGTTCAATCCGCATTGGAGCACGCAGCAACGCGGCGGTGATCTCACTCGCTTTCTGTTTGAGGTGCCAGCCCCAGAATCCAACACCTATCCCGACTTGCGCGTGGAGAGCATGTCACGCAGCTTTCGTGTTCTTTTGGATGAACCCCTGGACGCAAATGGCAGTAATAGGGTGGACGCAGATGGAAGCAATAGTCAGACGCAAATGGAAGTATTAGTGGGCGCAAATGGCAGCAATATGGTGAACGCAAATGGCAGCAATATGGCGGACGCAAATGGCACTGATTTAAGCTCTTATAAACACCGAATAAACAACAATAAGAATAACACTTCCACCACCCAGCACGCAACAAATTCGGCGGGAGCGGCGCCTGACTTTTGGGAGCTCGAAACCCTGCTTAAACGGAATGACGTACATCCCAAAGTCCAACGTGAACTCCTGGAAGTCCAGGCATCGGTGCACGCCTTTGTCTCGTGGGTGTTGTATGTCGCCAGTCCACGAAGCGGAAATCTGTCCGATCCACTGGGCTACGCCATCAGCCGGCTGCGGGAACATTCTCTGCGCGAAGCACGCGGAGTCTTCCGGCAACTGGCCAACCTGCCGCCCGCAGAACTTTTGATGTTGATCGACACATCCCCTACGCGTGCTTACGATCTTCCCTCTCAAATAAATCATCCTCTCGCACTGGCCTGGAAAAAGGCGATGGGCTCCGACAACCATCTCCTTCCAGTTGTGCGTGTCATCCTCTTTGGTGAAGGAGCTAATGAATAACATGCGACTACATTTCCTGATCGACTCCGCACAACGCGCATTCGGCGCAATACTTTTCAGAGATTTGAACGAAGACCTGCTGGCCTTTGTGTATCCGACCGAAACAGCCCGCAGGTTCCATACTTTTTTTTGCCCGCCCATGAGGATCATCGCCTTGAGTGCAGACGGGCAGGTCTTGTTCGATGAAGTCATTTCAAAATGGAGGTTTGTCATGTTGCCTGCTTGTCGTTATGTGATCGAAAGCGGTCCAAAAGTTGATTATCGCCCTTATGTAAACACGATCCTTGCCGTTTCGCCCGACCTGCCTCAGAGCGGTGCGATGGATGCAAGCATCCGCATGGATAGTCTGTTGTTTGCCTTGCTGGCCGAAGCTGTGGCCGATATCCGCCGCATCCGCGAAGCGCATCAAGGCGAGCTGCGATCTGAAATCCAACGAAGGAAATTCGAGGCCTGGGAACGCGGTCAGATGGTGAGTTCCGCAGGATTTCTTCTGGATTTCTCGCGCGCCTG
The DNA here is from genome assembly GCA_964372185.1 of uncultured candidatus Brocadiaceae bacterium. Lineage (GTDB taxonomy): Bacteria > Planctomycetota > Brocadiia > Brocadiales > Brocadiaceae > JACVXV01. The sequence goes on along the minus strand of CAYJPZ010000147.1, from coordinate 6,732 downwards.
GAGTATTCCGTCCGGGGCAGTGCGATTATCGCGATCTGTGCTGCGCGTGGAAGAACCCTATCTCGATGAGATCGTGGCGGCTTCCGTGGCCGGCATTCCGTGGAGGCATGAATTTCCCAATGCCTGCATGCGCTGCGGCAAGCCGGGTTCGTGGCGTCCGATCCTGAGTCCGGACTTTGACGCGCCCGTGGAAGTGGCCTGGCGTTATCAACGACCGGAGAATGCAGTGCCCATCTGCCATCATTGCACCGAGACGCTTGATCTATTGCGCAGCGAATCGTTGCAGATCGATCTGGCCTGGGGATTGTGGGGGCCGCGCTTCGAAGCCATGTGGCAATGGCATCGAGCCTTGAAAAACAATCACTTACCGCAGTGGGACCAATATGCGCATCCCCTCTGGCCCAGTGAATTTGGCGGCGATTCCTGGGCTTCCGGCAGCGGGGCATTGAAATATGCGGAGCCGCGCCCGCCACACGACATCGCGCGCAACGAACGACACATGGCCGCCCTGCGACGCGCCTTGTTCAGCAAAAGTTTTCGAGGGCGACAGCCGGGCGAAGCCCCATTGCAAAAACTATTAGACTTTCGCTTTGACATTCCCGAAGGAGATACCCCATGACTTTCTTTGCCTTTCTCGGCGCGCTCAGCTTGAGCGTACTGACTTTTGAACTGATGTCCGTCTTCCAAACTACGTTCAGTACCTTCGGCGGCAACCGCCTGATGAACATGCAGGCACCCAACCCAGCCAGGAGACCCTCAACATGGGAGGCCTTGTTGGTTGCAATCCTGCCTGGACGCTTTGATCCAGACCAGGCCAGGAACATGGCGGATGTGATCAGCCTGTTGCGACGCGCCGGCTATCCATACGATACACCCGGCGAGTTTTATGCCGTGGCCATCCGTGACTTTTCAATTTACCTGGCAGTGGGAGGATTGCTGTCAGGTGCATTGGCCGCGATGAATATGCTCACACTGGCACCCGTCATGGCCTTGATCTTTATCTTCCTGGGCTTGCGCCGTCCGTATGTGCGCTTAAAGACCCTGGCAAAGAAACGCGCAGAGTCATTGCGTAACAACATGCTGATCGGTTTGTCTGTGTTGAGCGCCTTGTTATCTTCTGGCGTGGGTGTGCAGGAAGCCTTGCGGCGCACATCCGTTGTTGGCGGACCGTTCTGCAATCTGTTGGGCTTGCTGGTGGCGCGCATGGAGGTTGAGGATTTTACAAAAGCAGTGGAAGTCACGCGCGCACATCTCCCGGATCCGGCTGACGTGGAAGCCAACCTATTCCTGCGTGACATCCATGATTTCTTCGCCAACAATCGTCCAATCCTGTCCAGTGTGCAGGGCTTGCAGGAGTCTGTGCATCGTTCCGTAGTTGAAACAACGGAAGCCCGCGCCGCACTCGTACGGCAGCGGGCCGGTTTATTCGGTGTGATGGCGGTGCTTGGATTGGTGCTGGCGATTATCGCTCCTTTCATGAGTGCAGGGCTACTCTAAGTTCCAGCTTGACGAAATATGTTTTATATCGGATAATATACATAATATGACAATTATCCGATATAAAAATGAAAACTGATTTATTACTCCCTTTTGAAAACATCCCATATTTCACGATGGAAGGCTTCAAACAGATCACAGGGATGGAATCTCCGGAACAGGTTCGCACCCTGCTCCATCGCTGGGCGAAGGCCGATCACATCCTACAGCTCAAAAAAGGCGTTTACATGACGCGCCGCTTTTATGACCTGCATCGAGTGGAATATTTATTCTCTGCGGCGGTCAGCGCGATCCTCATCCCACAGTCCTATCTTTCCCTCGAATTCATCCTGCAGCAGCATAACCTCTTAACGGAAGCCACCTATCCGATTACCTGCATCACCACCAAAAACACGCGCAGGATTATCAATCTCATCGGGGTATTCTGGTACCGCAGCATCCGTGACAATCTCTATCATGGCTTTACCATCACTGAATATTTTGGCATCCGTGTCGCCCAGGCCACAGTGGCGAAGGCATTATTTGATTATCTTTACCTGCGACCTTTGCCCGTCTCCTATCGGAACATAAAGATAAACCTGGCCGAAGAACTGCGACTTAATCTCGATCAACTTTCCACAAACGACCGCAATGAATTTTCCCGCATTGTGGAAGAAAGCAAATCACGCAAAATGATGGATATTCTTAATAACTTTCGGAGCAACATATGGCATCCCTGATTCAGACGTTACGGCACGCCCTTGATTCCAAAGACCCGCTGCTGGCCAATGAAACAAAGCGCATCCTGCTCAAGGAAGTATTGCAGGCTTATGTACTTGACTTTATCTACAACCATCCAAGATATCGTCGTTTGAATTTCTACGGAGGGACCTGCCTGCATGTTGTGTATGACCTGAATCGCTTGTCCGAAGACCTCGATTTCGATAATAGCGCAGGGATCGATCTGTCCGGCCTGGCTGATGACTTAACCGCATTGTTTCGCAAGTCCCTCGGCTATGATCCGAGTGAAATCAAATCCCAACAGGGAGAAAACGGCATTTTGCGCGTGACCCTCAAGCTGCCGCTGTTGAATGAACTGGGACTCTCCCCCCATCGCAATGCAGCCTTGCATCTCAAAGTGGAAGTCAGTCATCACAAAAAGACCGCGGTCTTGCAGAATACGCCGATCTTTTATCTTGGGCGCAGTTTTGTGCCATCTCATTTTTCGCTGGAAACCATGCTGGCCGGCAAGATGATCGCCTGCCTGGAACGTAACTTCCAGCGTGGGAGGGAAGGCGCATTCATAAAAGGCCGCGATTACTATGACCTGTTATGGTTCATGCAAAAGGGCATTCAGCCATTGGAGGAGAAGCTGGCCAGGGATGGTGAAAAACCCTACACAACCCAGTCTGCCATGCTGGCCTTGAAGGACAAGATTGCCGGCATCTCCTCCTCGGATCTGGCGGTGGATTTATTGCCCATGTTCGAGACCAGGGCTTTCATTGAAGCATGGTTGGAAAATTTTCACACCAACTTTGAACGTTATGCAGGCAATTACATAAACCAATAACTTTCCTTTTGGTAAGCTGTCGTATAAATCGATGAACATCATGTAAGATACCATCATGCTTGCGCGAATTATTTCATGTGCCGTAGTTGGACTCGATGGCGTGATCGTCGAGGTCGAAGTGGATTACACCGTCGGCTTGCCCGGCCTGATGAGCATTGTGGGACTGCCGGATACAGCAGTACAGGAAAGCCGCGAGCGCGTCCAGACGGCCATTCGCAACCCGGGTCTGGATTTTCCCCGCAAAAGAGTGGTGGTCAACCTTGCTGCCGCCTCCGTTCACAAGGAAGGCCCGGCCTACGATCTTCCCATTGCGCTGGGTGTGATCGTTCTCTCAGGTTATCTCCCTCATCATGTAGTTGAAAATACTATGGTGGTTGGTGAACTTTCCCTTGACGGGCTGGTGCGTCACACTCGAGGGATACTTCCGATGGCCGCCACTGCGCGGGCGAAAGGGTATAAAAGGATCGTGGTCGCAGAAGCGGACGCAGCGGAAGCGGCCTTGATTCCCGATCTGGAAGTCATTCCAGTAAAGACGCTCGCTTCCCTCTTCGATCATCTCTCTGGTCGCCATTTCATCGAACCCTATGTACCTTCCGTGGAGAAACCGGCTCCCCAATTTGTTCCAACCGACTTCGCGGAAATCAAGGGGCAGGAACATGTCAAGCGCGCCCTGGAAGTCGCCGCAGCAGGAAGTCATAATTGCCTGATGATTGGTTCGCCGGGTTCGGGCAAGACCTTGCTGGCACGTGCCCTGCCCGGTATTCTGCCGGAGATGAGCCTGGAAGAGTCCCTGGAAGTCACCAAAATTTATTCAATTGCCGATCAAGTGCCACCTGGAACTCCGCTGATCCTTCATCGCCCGTTTCGCGCCCCGCATCACACAATCAGCCATGCGGGTCTGGTGGGAGGCGGGAACAATCCCCACCCCGGTGAAATCTCACAGGCCCATCGCGGCATTCTATTTCTCGATGAATTTCTTGAATTCGGCACTCGCGTTTTGGAAGTCATGCGTCAGCCAATGGAGGACAAGGTGGTCATCATCAGCCGCGCTCAGGGATCATTAACTTTTAGCGCCAACTTTCAGCTCATCAGCGCGACCAACCCATGGGCGTGCAGTTTTTTACTACAGCGATTTTGAAATAACAAAAAGGTGGGAAAAAGGGGACGGTGTCCTGTAGAGGAGACTGGGTGGGTGTGGACTTGATACTCATATTTAGCGTAGAATATATGTAATAATCGGTTCAAATCCTATTGACATACATTTTTATCTCCAACTAAGGATCAAGCGATTAAAACATTTCTAACTATGGGGCTATGATTTTGGGGTGTTGTCTTTTCCCCTTTTGGACTTTCGACACAATTGCTAAATGTCTCGTCCACCAGATTATTGGAGATTTTAGACAGGAATTTCGTCAGGCAATCAAGGGGACTCCTTTAAATAGAATTATCATTGACCTAGTGTTCCATTAACTTGATTTTTTAGCGTGATTATGTCAAATTTCCTGTAAAACGAGGGACCTTGACATATAATGATCAAGTTAGCGGTGTACTAGATCAATTTATTATCGATAGTTTTCGATAAAAGAAACACTAAGGTGTGCAGGTTCTGGAGGCGAAAGACGGATTAGGACAAGGTGCCTGGCAGACCAAATCACCGCTACTATTTGGTGCATAACAACCTTGCGTTTGTTCCTTCACTGGTGGGGCATTGTCCGGTGGCGGGTCGTGTGCAATCACAGGATACTTTGATGGATCGAATTTTGATTCCGGCGGTTGCATCTCCACTGAACTCATATGCACCCAACACTTCAACCCGTTCATTAGTTCGAAGAACCCCCAATAGGCATCTTCATTCAGCCCTAACAGCGTGGCTGTTTCGCCCTTTCGAAGTAAACCAACCTCATTGCCATCAATCCATGGATTACTCCGGCAGTTGGCATTCTTGATTCCCAGGAAATCCATGGGGAGGGATGCCTCGATAGGCTGAGCAATCTCCAGGCACTGCGATCCGGGTAATTGCACGGTGAAAGACCACACCTCTGAAAATTTCTCGGTCTCAAAAATCGCAGATGCCACGAGCCAGTAATATGTCTCACAGTCCTCCAAAATATTGTGTTTTTCCTGCTTCAAGGAAGTAACTGGATTAAACGGGGGATACTTATCGACTCCTGTTGCAAAAGAGCCCCCATACTCCCATATCTTAAAGACAGGTTTAGGCGACCATTCCACTCTATACATCCAGGGGGTGCATAGGTCTTGATTCTCCCATTTATATGTAGGCTCCAAGGTATCAATAATTGATCCATCCGCTGGTTCAAGCAATATGACTGGAGTCATTTGAGACTCGGTACAAGCCGGTCCAGCAATGAAATAGCCGTAAGCGGAGAGAGGTCCTTCGATTGATTTACTCATCCCGGCTGCCGCCCAGCGATACATCTTCCCGGGTTGTAGCGGTACAGTCACATTCCAATCAAGCGCAGTAGAGATTCCGCCGATTTCATCCATATAATCCGGGCCTGTGGACAGATAGAAATGAGTTTCTTCGGGATTACAAACACCGGCGGGGGATGGCTTGGGGGCAGTCATGGCAACGTAATAGACTGACAGGGTTGGGGTCGAACTGGTAACACAACCCGCGGTGGTACATTCTTCTGTTGAGACCGGGTTCAGGCTTGGTGCCACCAATTCGTCAGCAGGGCATTGCTCCGTTGGTAATGGTTTTTGGGGTCCTGTTGGCGGGTCTTTGGGCTTGCACCCCCCTAGGAGAATGATCGCAATAATACCTAGCAAAGTCAAGCCAAAGGTGTTCCTCATGTTCTCCTCCATTCCTTAGAGAAAGATTGTACAGCTTCTTTGGGCATAATACAATATGACCGATGGTTCGATTATACAGGAAATACCGTTTAATTATTCAGCCATACAATCCATGCTATTAATACTATCTCTTCCCCCGCGAAAAAAAACTACTCGTATCGAGCACTTGCCTGAAACGCGGAAGAGCCAAAGCTCAAATGATGCCCACTTGAGTAATATGAATTGGGGTAATTGTAGCAGGGAGGGATCTGGAGGAGTCTCGCACAGAAAGAAATTTGAAACCAGAATAATGGTTGAAAATACGACAAAATCTCCAATGTCCGCCGCACGCTCATCGGTAGGCGCAAATTGCTCGTTCATATAATGCAGAGCGTGCTTAACCCTTGCCCGTGTAGTTTTTCACTATGGCGATTTTGAAATAACGAAAAGGTGGGTGAAAGTGTAACGGTTTGCGTTCGCGGAGCCTGTCTCTGGGCCGGGCGTGGATTCTGTTCGGGAGCAGAAAAAACCCGAAGCCAGAGAAATGCTCGAAAAAGCCGCACCATCCTAGGGCAAATGGACAGAGCATTGCCACAGTTCTCACAAAACTTCACGTAAGAACGATTGGCGAAATTGTAGTTTGTGCAGTTCATGTAAGCTCCTGGTTGGTGCTTTAAGGATAGGAATAGGTGGTTTCCCCGTCGATGCGGACATCCAAAATATACTCGAACGGTCCAGTGCAGTTCGGTCCAAAGGAAAGCATTATATTATAAATACCATTGGTCTCGAATTCCCACTTGACTTGATAGTCTTTCTTCAGCGGCTCATGCAAAACCCTGTCGGTACCCATGACATCAATACAGTAGATTAGATCTGCATTGTTTATAAATGTT
>CAYJPZ010000146.1:0-10226 GCA_964372185.1 uncultured candidatus Brocadiaceae bacterium | reverse complement strand
CTATTATGCGCAAGAGATTGAAAAAATCGAGTACCTCTTGCGTGGTGTAGAAATACTTCTCACCTTCCACGATGTACGGGATGCCATACCGCTTAAATGCCTCAACGTACGGCTTGAGCCGGGTAAACGCCCGCAGGAGCAAGGCAACGTCCCGGTATTGAAGCTTCCGCATCTCACGTCGGTTTTCGGCGTCTTCAATGGCCTCGTTGTTTACGTAGTTTGTGATCCATCGCGCAATCCATTCGGCCTCCGCCTCCCTTGCATCGGATGCCTTGAGTCCTTTTCCTGCCTCATCGGAGACTAAGACCATTTCCACCTTCTGGTAAGGATGTGCTTTAGGCCGATGGGCGTGGATGGGGATATAACAGGGTTGCAGACCGGGCTGTTCCACCATGATCTTCCCCTGAAATAACTGGTTTACCACCTCGGTGATGCCGGAATGGCTTCTGAAGTTTTCCTGCAGTTTTAACGTGTCGTCCGTTCCGCAAACCTGTTTTGTGACCATCTCGTAGGCCTCGATGTCGGCACGGCGGAAGGCATAAATGGACTGTTTGGGGTCGCCCACGATAAAGAGCTTACCCTGCTCAAGCGCCACCTTCCTGACGTCCACGCTGTAATGTCCTAACGCCTCAGAGAGGAAGAGGACGATTTCGTATTGCACGGGGTCGGTATCCTGAAATTCATCCACCAGTATTGTCCGAAACTCGTCTTTCAATTTTTCACGGATATGCCGGTATTCCTTATTTTGCAGCAGGTTTTTGACAAGGATCAGCAGTCCATCGAAAGAGACATAGCCTTGTGAGGTATATTTCTGGCGAAACACCTTTGCAAATGGAAGGACGAGCGCCGTTACGGTTTTCACAAAAGGGTCGTCAACGGTCTTTAATTTTTTAAGGAGGGCATGACTCTTCTTTACCAGCGCCTGCGCGGACGCAAACCCTTCGTCCGTCCAGCCCACTTGCGCCTTCGACGGCTCTTTATCAAGGTCGTACTCCACGGAATCCAGGCAGCCGGTGCCTTGTGCCTTTATCGCATCAAAAATCTTTAATAGTTCACGTAATTGCGTGAGCAGGTTATTGTTGGGCTTTTCACAGCAGGAGGTGACTTCAAGGATTTTTCGGGAAAGTGGGTTTATCAGCGGATCTACACCCGGCTGGCGTGATAGCTCAACCGCTTTTTCTTTCTGACGAACGGCGGAGGAAGTAGCGTGCGTTTGCAGATTGGCAAGGACGTCTCCGGCTGATAGCAGGCTTTGCACATGTTGATAACCCGTTTTTACGTTATCATCTACGCCAGCCGTAAGGGAGTCAAGGGGGATGATAAATTCCGACAATCGTTTTGCTAATGTTTTGACCGGGTCAAGGTCTAGTCGCCTGAGTACGTCCTTCCAGACTGCCGCATGGGGAGAATCTAAGGCCAATTCCACCTCCAGCCACTCCGTCCATTCCTTATCGAACATTTCATCAAACACGTCGCCTGCATCAACGACAAACCCGGGCGTAACACCCGACTCCAGCGGGTACAGGCGCAGCACGTGCGCGGCAAAGCCATGGATGGTGCCGATGATGGCCTTATCCATGTCTTCAAGCGATATCCTTGCGCGGCGTTCTATCTCGCGATAGGTGGTCTGGTAGGTATCGCGGAGGTGGGCGAGAAAACCTTCCACCTTTTCCTTCGCCCCATCGTTATTTCCATTGATAACCGCGACGATCTTTTCCAATTCCGCCACGAGCCGTATCTTCATATCGCTCGCCGCCTTTTCGGTAAAGGTCATGGCCACGATCCTGCGGATGGGACTCTCTTCCGCCCGGAACCGCCTATGCCCCAGCAGCAGATGCAATATCCTATTCACCAGGATCGTGGTCTTACCGGTCCCGGCGCCCGCCGTCACAACGATATTCCTCTCCAGTTCGGAAACGGCAAGGACTCTTATATCATCATCAATGGGTTTTGGCATGGGTTTGTTTTTTGTCTATAGAGAAGCCCCTGGAAATATCAATAAAAATCAGGGTTCAGGCTGCAAAACGGAGTTTGTCCATGCCATTCAAGAAGGTTTAGCTTAACACGTCTGCCTCTAAGGGTTACCGCGTTCTTTCAGATATTTCATAACGGCCAGTTGTGCAATGGCAAATTCTTCAATCTTTCTTACGCGCTGCAATACATGGTGCCAGTCTTCCTCGGAACCATGAGGACATTCTTCTTCCTTGATCTTTTTTTCCAGCTTCTTCAAATCAAATTCCAGCAAATCCAGCCTGTTTTTAAGGTCTTTCATTATATCCTCCTGTCTAGCAATTTTCCTCTTTTTCCAGATAAACCATGTATGCCACGTCCTGCATAATGGACTGTGCCAAAAGTTAAATTAGTTCTTTTTCGGCTACTTTTTTATGCTCACACGTAGAGACACGGGCACCGTGTCCCTACAATTAACTTCCCAGACGATTAGGCTCCGTTGCTTATGACAGCTTACCATTTTTAAAAATGCCCGGAAAATTTTGCCTTAACAAAACCCAAAAGCTCATAAAAAGCCAATTCAGACTTTTCTAAATTATCTGCCGATGGAATTGCCCACCAAAAATCAAATGTTACGTTTTTTCTTGAGTAGTGGTTCGTTGGCGCCGCAACAGGCGTCATCCCATATTTTTTGAAAAGCGCCATAGAACGCGGCATGTGACCGGCGGAAGTGACCAGGAAAAATCGGTTATCTTTTACCATATCCTTTATAAGCTTCGCTTCATCGTGTGTACTAAGGGAATCTTTTTCTACGATAATGTCTTTTTCATCAATCCCAAATTCCATTGCTAATCTTGCCATCAGTTCCGCGCCTTTGGTGAGACGAACATCACCGCCGGATACGATTAATTTCATATCTTCTTTTTTACAAATAAAATAAAGCCTTATACCTTCTGTTATCCTAGCCAAAGATGCCGGATTAAAATTACTGGTTATTGGTAGTTTCTTAGAATACCAACCTCCGCCGTCCAGCACGACAACATACCGAATATCGGAATATTTGCTATCCTGGAGTTCCTCATCGTTTAATGGCGGGTATTTATATTCCAGGCATCCCAGCAAATAATTGGGAAACGGGAAGGTGCTAAGTAAGATAAAGAAAGCTGCCCCGATAACCACCAGAATCTTTCCCAATGTATGCTTTTTCGTAAACCAATCTATGAAAAAGCCTGCAGCAATTATTTCTATGCAAAGGGGAACGGGATAAACGAATAAATAAATGAGTAATTTTGTTAACATATCAAGATACGGTCATAGGGCAGAAGAGGCCTTTCGGTGGGATTTTTATCATTAATGCACAAAATTGCTGCCTTAGGGAATTTTCCTTACCGGCATATCGTCCTGATGGTAGAGCGTAAATTCGTATTTAGCCTTGTCTCCCCATCCCTTTGCGGTGTAGGCAATGCCGAGTTTTTGGTGTATTTCCTTATCGTTCGGTTTATAGGCCAGCGCCCGGTTGAATTCGGCAATCGCGTCGTCAATCATCCCGCTGGAAAAGTAGGAATAACCCAGGCTGTAGTGAATGGAAGCCTTCTGCTTTATCTTGCTTTCCGATACCAGTTCTAACGCCTTGCGATATTCATCAATTGCCTCCCGGTGCAATCCTTTACAACGGTACGCATAACCGAGATTGTAATGAGCCTCTACCGAATTCGGATTTTGGGCAACGGCCGTCTGGAAGGCGCAGATGGATTCATCGCGCAACCCCATATCCCGATAGAGCAGGCCTTGATAATAATATAGTTCCGGATAATTCTTGTCTTTTTCCAGTATCCTGTTATATATCGCCATGGCGTCCGCGTATCTGCCCTGGTTTCCACAACTCAGGGCAAATTGAAACAGTTCGTCATTGCTCATGGCCTTCAGTTTTTCCCGGATTTGCTGGATTTCAACCGTTTCAGGTGCATTTTTTTGAGATAAATCTGCTTTATGAATTTCATTGCTGATGATCTTTGAGTTATATAAAGCCCCTACACCGGGCGAAGCGGCGTCGTTCTTACCGCAGTTTAACGCAGTCGTTATAAGAAAGAGGCCGCAAAATACCGAGACGTGTTTTTTCATAATCAAGACCTTGTTAAAAAAATATTTATTTAATGACGTCGCTACGCTTAATGGGTTTTTGCCTGATGGCCCTTGGTTTCTTGCTGACAGCGGGGGTACTAAAGTCTGCCAGCCTATATTCGCTGGTGGGGAAGTTGTCCCCCAAGTAGGACTGACGGGCAACCGGGTTGTTTAAGATTTCCTGGGTGGTACCGCTGGCGACAACGGCACCTTCGTTTATGATGTACGACCGGGTTGTTATACTGAGCGCCTCGCGGACGTTGTGATCGGTAATAAGAAGGCCTATCCCCTTGCTTTTCAGCTTCAGGACGATTTCCTGTACCTCGCTTACGGCAATGGGGTCTACGCCGGTGAATGGCTCATCAAGGAGTATCATAGTAGGTGAGCTTGCAAGCGCGCGAGCAATTTCAAGCCGCCTTCTTTCACCGCCGGAAAGGGTATACGCCTTGCTTTTTGCCAGCGACATTAAGTTAAATTCCGTGAGCAATTCGGCAAGCCGCTTGTACTTTTCGCCGGCGTTATACCGGTGCGTTTCCAGAATGGCGAGGATGTTTGCTTCTACGGTCATTCGCTGAAAAACGGATGGTTCCTGGCATAAATACCCCATGCCCTTCCGCGCGCGCTGGTAAACGGGAAGGTGCGTGACGTCCTCATTCTGGAAAATCACGCGCCCGCTATCCGGCCTGACAACGCCGATAATCATGTTAAATGACGTGCTTTTACCCGCTCCATTTTGTCCCAACAGCCCTACGATTTCTCCGTCGTTAACCTCAAAGCTGATTTGTTTTACAACGGTGCGTCTGGCGTATGTTTTCGTTAATCCTTCTGCCCGCAATAAATTCATGGTAATTATTCCAATTCCCTTGTAAGAAACGGTGCCTTTTCGGTTAAATAATACGTAATAGTTAAAAACTTTTGAAACCACAGCTTTCACAGATTTTGGATTCAACTCATTCCTATGCTCTGCGTCTCGCCCCGCCGAGAATCTCCGCAATTATTCACCGTTACCACATAAATGTAATGTTGTTCAACGGCCAGAACACAAAAAATGCCTTGCCTACGATGTTTTTTTCCGGAACGAACTTCCACACGCGACTGTCATTGCTGTTTCTGCTGTTGTCGCCGAGCATAAAATAATCGGTATTGCCCAACTGGACCGGCTTGGTCGTTCCCCACGTGTCATTCGTGAGTTCCGTGTAGTAAATATCGTGGAATATCTCGATATTTTCAAAGGTTGCGCTTATGCGGCTTCCGCCAAAACGTATCTTGCTTGTGTCAATCGAATGGACGTCAGGCACTAGCCCATCATCATAGTCATAAACAAATAATTTGCTGTTATCCAGTTCAAGGGTCACCACGTGGTCAACGTTGGAAAACGCTATGGTATGGTTTTGTCCGGGCGGAAGGGCCGTATCCTTTTCCATCACAACCGTCCCATTTTTCATAAGGCAGACCTTTTTCGGTGTGTCGCTTGTCGGGATAACGGCAGTAAACACGTCGTTATTTTTTTCCAGTACCACCTCCAGGCTTGCAGAACCCCTTGCCGGCGTCACCTGAAAGCGAATCTTTACGTCACCCATTTCATTGCGCCCCGACCTATTGTTGTAGCCCGTACCGTCAGAAACGATGCGTCCAAACGTCACCAAAGAGGTTTCCTCGCCTTCCGTGTTCACATTATTCAGCGCCAGCGAATGGCTGTTAATCTTCCACGCCCCGCTATCGGTCGCCCACGTTGCGGAGACCTCTTCTTTGGGCGGGTAGTTGCTATTGTAAACGGGCATCCAAAGGGTATTCTGCGCGCTGTCGGATTTTCTCTGTATTTTATCGTTTATGTAGATGTCGCCATTGACAATTTGCAGTTTTTCGCCCGGCAATCCAATAAGGCGTTTGATATAGTTTTTTGTGCTTTTCTTGAACCGTGTCGAGCCGCACTGTGGACACCGCAACCCACTGCGCCATGCAGTATCAGGCAACTGAGCCGAACAGCTTTTGCACGTAAGATCGTCCAGGGGATAAACAAACACCATAACGTCCCATCGTTTGGGGGTGGAAAACCAATACCAGAATTTATTCACCAGTATCCTGTTTCCACCGTGAATTATCCGATTCGTCAGGTCAGACGGCGTAATAGTCGTCTTGCATTTCGGGCAGCTTCCCTTTCTCCAGAGCCATGCCGGAAAACGGTAATATATTCTGCTGCTGCATTCGCTGCAATATAAAGAAACGTTCGTTTCATAGTCACAATTGGGGCAGGTGGCGGTTTCGCTCTGACGGTCGGCATAAAATGCCCACCCGCAATTGAAACATTTTACATTTTTGTGTTCGCCTAACAGCGTCGGCGCCATCGAACCCGTTGGAATTTTAAATGCCTCTACAACAAGGTAGCGGATAGCAAAGGCGAGCGCAATGGCAATGGCTATCGATTCGATATTTTCGCGTAGTTTACCTTTACGTTTTTTTGTCTTTTCCTTCACACCGGTTGTAATTGGTTTATCATTTACGTTTGCCATACAAAGCCTCACTCCTCAATTGAAAGCACGGATAAAAACGCCTTCTGCGGAATTTCCACGTTGCCAACGGACTTCATTCTCTTCTTGCCCTCTTTCTGCTTTTCCAGGAGTTTTCGTTTTCTGGTAATATCGCCGCCGTAACATTTGGCCGTCACGTTTTTCGAAATCGGGCGGATGGATTCCCTCGCTATTATCCTGCTCCCTATCGCCGCCTGCAATACGACCTCAAAAAGATGCCGTGATATCTCATTCTTGAGCTTTTTCACCAGTTTCCTGCCCTTCATATCGGCGTCCTTCCTGTGCGTTATGGTAGAAAGCGCATCAACGCGTTTACCGGAGACGAGGATGTCCAGCTTGACGAGGTCTGCCGCCTCATAGCCGACGAAGTCGTAGTCCAGGGTGCCATACCCTCTGGTGGCAGATTTTAGCTTGTCAAAAAAGTCAAATATGATTTCAGCCAGCGGCAATTCATAGACAAGGATCGCCCGCTTTTCACTGAGATATTCAGTGCTTTTGTATCTTCCCCTTCGCGTTTCTGCCATTTGCATGATAGTTCCCACGTATTCCGTCGGCAGGACAAAGCTGGCGCGCACGATCGGTTCACGGAACTCTTCAATCTCGTTTACCGGCGGCACCTTTTCGGGGCTGTCAACCTTGCACATCTCCTTACTGGTCTTTAATATCTCATACGTTACGTTCGGGGCAGTTTGCACGATGTTTATGTTGCTTTCGCGTTCCAGCCGTTCCTGGACGATCTCCATGTGCAAAAGCCCAAGAAATCCGCACCGGAATCCGAACCCGAGAGCCTGAGAAGTTTCCGGTTCAAAGGTAAACGATGAATCGTTCAGGCTCAGCCGCTCCAACGCCTCCCTCAGGAGGTGAAAGTCGGAATTGTTTGCCGGATAAATCCCACAGTACACCATAGCCATAGGCTGCCGGTAGCCCGGTAGCGCCTCAGCCGCCCTGTCTTTATTATGGGTGACGGTATCACCCACCTTGACGTCGCGGATGGACTTGATGTTGGCGACACAGTATCCGACTTCGCCCGTAAAGAGACCGTCTTTGGCGACCATCTTTGGTTTTAACACCCCCACTTCTTCTACTTTAAAGGCGCTGCGCGTCTTCATCATATATATCTCATCACCCACCTTAACCGAGCCGTCGAAGATGCGGAGATAAATAATCACGCCCCGGTATTCATCGTAGACGGAATCAAATATAAGCGCCTTTAGGGGCGCATCCGGAATGCCTTTCGGTGGAGGGATGCGTGCGATAACGGCGTCAAAAATAGTATCAACGCCCTCGCCCGTCTTTGCGCTCACCCGTAATGCCTCATGGGGGTCGATGCCGAGGGTCTTTTCCATTTCGACAAGCACGTCATCGGGTCTGGATTGCGGCAGATCAAGCTTACTGATAACGGGGATAATCGTCAGGTTGTGTTCCATGGCAAGGTACGCGTTCGCCACCGTTTGAGCCTCGACTCCCTGCGAGGAGTCTACCAGCAACAGCGCGCCTTCGCAGGCGCCAAGACTTCGTGATACCTCGTAATTAAAATCAACGTGCCCCGGCGTATCAATCAGATTTAATTGATATTCCTTGCCGTTCCTCACCAGCTTCAAGGCCACCGCGCTGGCCTTGATTGTGATACCCCGCTCCCGTTCCAGATCCATGTCATCCAGCATCTGATGACGAAATTCCCGCGACGAGATCGTATGGGTCTTTTCCAACAACCGGTCTGCAAGGGTGGATTTTCCGTGGTCAATATGCGCAATTATGCAGAAGTTTCTAATGTGTTCAGTAGACAACCAGCAGCTCCTATAATCCCGGCATCATTACCGAGTAGTGAAAATAATATTTGTGTATCCTTATATGACGCCTCAAACGCCTTTAACTTTACCGTCTCTTTGATAGGATTCATCAGCAAGTCCCCGGAACCTATCATTCCGCCGGCCAGGACTATAATCTCAGGATTCAATACGTGCATGATATTTACCAGTGCTACGCCAAGATACTGCCCCGTTTCCCTGATGATATCCAAAGACGCCCGGTCGCCCTTTAAGGCGGCGTCATTGATCATCTTTGCCGTAATTTCGCCAACGCCTTGCAATAACGACGTCGCCCCATCCTTTAATGCATCCTTAAACCGCCGGACCATCGCCGTAGCCGAGGAGTATGCCTCGATACATCCATTGTTGCCGCAACTGCACTTTGTCCCATTCATCTGGATTACCATGTGGCCTATCTCGGCGGCAACGTTATTAACACCGCGCCAGAGCGTATTATTAATAACAATGCCACCCCCTATCCCTGTTCCCAGGGTTAGCATAACCAACGAATTTGCATCTTTTCCTGCCCCGGTCCATTTTTCGCCCCACGCGGCAGCATTGGCGTCATTTTCCAGGACACAGGGGACGTTAAACCGTTCCGTCACCATACGTTTAATGGGAATATTGCGCCACTGCGGCAGATTGGGAGAGACAAGAATGGTCTCCCCTTTTTTATCTATCAGACCGGGAGAACCAAGCCCAACGCCAAGTATGTTCGCAACGGCAGGCGCCAAACCCGCATCCGCTTTCTCCTGACGTAAACCCTCGATAACCTCCTCAATCAGTCCAAAAATCTGTTTGGATATCGTCTGAGGATCGGCGTTGAAATTGGTCTTTATTGAAAAGCGGCGATGTATCCTGCCTTCCCTGTCAACCAAACCGGCCTTTATGTTAGTGCCACCCAGATCAACGCCAATGATGTAATCGGTCATACATGTTGCTCCAAATTTATAAGCTATTAATCTTAACAAAAGCCCTATATCAAGTCAACTTATATACTTGCAAGAGCAGTTGTTTGTGTGGTCAAAATTATTATGAAAACAGAAGTGTGATTGACGAAAAAATTCAGAAAAGACGGGATATTATTAAGGGCAAGGAATCCTGATGTCTATTCGATAGAATACAAAGATTTCAGACACAAACGAAACAAAGAACTAAACATATTGACTTGTATATTTAAAAGGTCTAAAATAATTAAACGATACCACCTGATCTCGCATTTCTTCGATGTAATCCTTTAATAGTGTTGGTAACCTGTCAAGTAGGGGTAATATGCCTTTAATACGATATATCCTTTGAAAGGAGAGAAAATGCAGAAAAATTTAATCCTATCCGACCCTGCGGTGATGATGGGCAAACCGGTTATTGCAGGAACACGCATTACCGTAGAGCTTATTTTAGATAAGCTTGCCGCTGGTGAAACTATCGAGCAAATGCTATACGCCCACCCCCGTCTTACCCGTGATGCTATTCAAGCAGCCTTGTCATTTGCTGCTGATTCATTACGGGATGAGGTAGTTTATCCGATTCAGGAGGTAGCTTGAACTGCTTGGCAGACGAAAGTGTAGACCGGCAGATAGTAGAGCGTTTAAGGCAAGATGGCCATCAGGTATGGTACGTTGCTGAAATGGAACCGGGGATTTCAGATGAGAATGTGCTTGATCTTGCGAACAAGGGAGGATATCTGTTAATAACGGCAGACAAGGATTTTGGGGAATTGGTATTTTTACAGCAACGCCAGATGTCAGGCGTCATACTTATCCGTTTGACGGGGTTATCCCCGATGAATAAGGCGGAAGTGATTGCTTCGGCGTTAAAT
>CAYJPZ010000145.1:0-10316 GCA_964372185.1 uncultured candidatus Brocadiaceae bacterium | reverse complement strand
CTTCCCGGGCCATGGTAGTAATGTCCTCGTCGGTAGCGCCGGCGCCCCGCCTGCTGTTTTTTAAATCCCGCGGGGACGCCTGCGCTACAAATGCTGTCACCGTAGGCGACATAATTTATTCAAAAAACTAACATGCTACCAAAAACCGAGGTGTCGAAACATACCTTATTCTCTCTGGAGAATCTTTACCAGGTATACCGCAAATGCCGCCGACACAAGCGGAACACGCAAAATGCAATGATTTTCGAACATAATCTCGAGGAAAATCTTGTATCGCTTCACGAGGAATTGGATTCCGGTTCCTACCTGCCCAGCCGTTCCTTGTGTTTTTTAGTGAAGAAGCCGAAGCTCAGGGAGATATTTTGCCGCTGATTTCAGGGACCGGGTGGTTCATCACGTGCTGGTGGGGTATCTTGAGCCGCGGTGGGAACGGCGCTTATGCATGCCGAAGGGGGAAGGGTACTCACCAGGGTGTGGAGCGCCTACGTTCCTTTACCCGCCAGGCAACGGCAAACGGCTCGTCGGAAAACAGGGAGGAACTGGCGGCGTGGGAACGGAGGATTGAAGCTTTTCTGTCCGCCCATCTAGGTCTGCGATTAAATGAGCGCCGGAAGCTTCGCCCGGTATCCGACGGGATTGATTTCTTAGGCTATATCGTTCGTCCGGACTATCTACTGGTACGCGGAAGGGTGGTCGATGCATTGATTTGCAGATGGGCGAGTACAAATTGACTTACGCAGCGTAATGGGAATTCTATCTCAGTGGATATGCACGGGGAGAGAATAGGGGCCGGATACACTTTAAGAATACTTCCCCCGCCTGCAAAGAGGGGGTAAACAGAAGAGCTGGGTTTGGTGGGTTTTCCTCATCTGCCCAGCTCTTCATGTTTATCGTAAGTTGCAATAATATAGAGGCTTGTAAGTGGGTCTCGTTTCGTTCAAAATGTCCTTGACAAGAGGGTCTATAAGTGTATAATGTAAAAACATTTTTGTGTCTTTATAGGCATAGCGTCTTTTGGCAAATTAGTAAGGAAATAATTTATTGGGAAGGGGGGTGGTGTTGGCGGGAAAATGGTGTTTTGTTGTTTCTACAGCTACTCGATGTGGTTTTCCGATGGTAGCAGGTGTAGTTTAATAGTATGAGATAAAGGTAAGAAAGGAGAAGAGTTAATGCTTGAGATTTTAAAAAGACCATTATCCAAGGTCGTGGGAGCGACTCTGGCGGTTGCTGGGGTAACGTTGTTGACGTGTACCATGGGAAATGGGGTTGTTAAGGCAGAGGGACCAACGTTCCAGGATGTTGCGTCGCAGGTTTTCGGCCAGCCTGTTGGTCCGGATAATGATGGTACTTTGTATGTGTTTGGTTTGACCGCAAAGTATACGGAACCACAGTATGTAGAGGGTAGAGGGCCATATAAGTCATTTGTACGGTTTTTACCTTCAATCCGTTGGTACGATCCGGAACATTATTGGACGAATGGTAGCCAGAACGAAGGCGTTTTCAAGAATGAAGAGTGCGTTCTTTGTCACACAGTGCAGACTCCAACCATCGTAAAGGATTGGAAGAAGAGCTCACATGGTAACGTTGAGTTGAGAAGAAACACTGGCGTAAAAGGAAAAGATGGAAAGCCTATTGAAGGCGTAGTTGGTTGCGATAAATGCCATGGCAATGATCACCAGAAGTTGTTTATGCCGACTTACAAACATTGCGGCGAGTGTCATCCAAAAGAGACCTCAGAGCATAGAGCCGGCGGTTTGGGATCACACACCCATGCATTTACTGTAAACACGTTGGAATTCTCATGGCAAACGGGTAAGCCTGCTGAAGAGGTTGCCGGTTGCGCAGAGTGCCACGCTATTGCAGAAAACAGGTGCGATGGTTGTCACACGAGGCACGTATTCAGCCCGGCAGAGGCACGTAAGCCATCTGCTTGCAGATACTGCCACATGGGTATTGACCATGACGAACAGAAGATGTACATGGACTCCATACACGGTGTGTTGTACGAAGCCGAAAATGCTACGATGGATTGGAGCAAGTCGGTTAAGAAGGGTAACTATAGGGTTCCAACATGCGCTTATTGCCACATGCAGGATGGAAACCACAACCCACAGCAGTATGGTACCATTTACAGCGATATGGGTATGTTCGAAGTTGATCGTGGCTCACCAAAGCACAAAGCGAAGAGAGATGCATGGATAAAGAAGTGTCAGGATTGCCATTCTCCAAGATTTGCTGCTGATAAGTTAAAGGAAATGGATGATGGTATCAGGTTGAGCTTCACGAAGTGGAGAGAAGCGGCTGCGGTTATCGTAGGTTGCTTCCTGGATGGCGTTGTTGATCCTATGCCGGAAGGTTCACCACCAGACTGGTATGGTCACTACACCTTCAGCTTGTTGCCAGGCGGTGATCCTCGCTTCTATGCAACTTCAAACCTTGAGCGTTTGGGTCTCGAAATGATTTGCTATCTGATCGGTAACACCTACAAAGCGCTTGCCCACATGTGTATGTACAATGCTACGTACGGAAACGGTGGCGCATTCGAAACCGATAGGAAGTTGATCGAAATCAAGACCGAGGCAGCTAAGTTGAGAAGGTTTGCAGCGATCGAGAAGAAGATTGGTTTAGAGCACAAGTCAGAAGCTTTCTGGCAGCATGGCGAATATTCAGATTTACTCCCTGGCTGGAAGAGAAAACCAGGCGATGTAGATGTTGAATGGTTCAAGAGGACTGATATTCCTCACCGTGCCAACGCAGATAATCCGGTTGGCGCACATCACTAATTGTTGAGTTTTGTGTAAAGCGGATTTTGTATTTTGTAGCGATGAGGGTAGCAAATATTGTTTGGGCTACCCTCATCGTGTTTTTAACACTTACAAATTGTTAGTTTATCATATCTGGAGGTATTTACTGTGGGAACAATGACATTAACAACATGCAATGCGGATCGTGCGGTTAGCCTTGATGGGGCTTGCTTGCCTGATAAGACCGGGCATTTTGGCCGTTTTGGCGGGAGGTTTGTTCCGGAAACGATAATGCCGGCCCTCGAACAGTTGGAGAAGGCATATCTGGAAGCAAAGAATGATCCCGCATTCAATACCGAGCTGGAATATTATTTAAGAGAATATGTAGGACGGCCTTCCACTCTCTATTGTGCAGAGCGGTTTACGAAAAAGCTGGGAGGGGCAAAAATATATTTAAAACGAGAAGACCTGAATCATACGGGCGCTCACAAAATTAATAATACCATTGGACAGATTCTGCTTGCCATAAGAATGGGTAAAAAGCGCATTATTGCCGAGACGGGCGCTGGTCAGCATGG
This sequence comes from uncultured candidatus Brocadiaceae bacterium, assembly GCA_964372185.1. GTDB lineage: Bacteria > Planctomycetota > Brocadiia > Brocadiales > Brocadiaceae > JACVXV01. The sequence goes on along the minus strand of CAYJPZ010000145.1, from coordinate 6,994 downwards.
TGTTGCTACGGCTACCGCAGCGGCGATGTTTGGAATAGAATGTGATGTGTATATGGGCGAGGAAGATATGAGGCGGCAAGCCCTAAACGTTTTCAGGATGAAGTTGCTGGGTGCTAAGGTGATACCGGTAACCAGCGGTTCTAAGACCCTGAAAGACGCCACAAATGAGGCATTCAGGGATTGGATGGCGTCGGTTAGGCATACGCATTATATCTTGGGGTCGATTGTCGGCCCACATCCCTATCCAATGATGGTGAGGGATTTCCAGACGGTAATCGGTAGAGAGGCCAGAAAACAAATATTGGAGAAGGAGCATAGGCTGCCGGATTATTTAATTGCTTGCGTTGGCGGTGGCAGCAATTCTATGGGATTGTTTCATCCGTTTATTGAAGACAAGCAGGTAAGGATGGTTGGCGTGGAGGCGGGCGGTATCGGTACTGAAATCGGCCAGCATGCGTCAACGCTTACTAGCGGCACAATAGGCATTTTGCACGGAAGTGCAAGCTACGTGTTGCAAGATGAATATTGACAGACGTTGCCGGTTCACTCTATTTCCGCTGGGTTGGACTATCCGGGCGTTGGTCCGGAGCACAGTTATTTGAAGGACATTGGCAGGGCTGAATATGTGTCGGTTACGGATGATGAGGCGGTAAACGCGTTTCAAGAATGTGCGCGGCTTGAGGGGATCATTCCCGCCCTTGAAGCATCCCATGCCATTGCATATACCATGAAACTCGCCCCTACATTGAGCAAAGATAAATTAATCATTATCTGTTTGTCGGGTAGTGGTGATAAGGACTCCTTTGAGGTTGCTAAAAAGCTTGGATATAAGATTCAGTGCTAGCAAGGTGATTCCTCAGTCCGACGATTTCTCTGTATCGCTCTTTGTAGGCTGTAATTTTCGAATTGTCACTGAGTATCTAATGTTTTCTTGGTGTTTTCGGGTCTTTCAGACAAGAAAGATTCCTGATTTCTAGCCCAACTGGTGGTCAAGGTTGACATCAGATAAAGAATTTTAAGTGCTACGCGCATGTTGCTGGGTTATTCATGAATAGAATTGATAAAAAATTTAGCGAATTGAAAAGCAGAAAAACTCCTGCCTTCATCCCCTTTATTACGGCGGGTGATCCTGACCTTCCTGCAACAAGGGATTTAATCCTCGAGTTTGAAAAAAAGGGCGCCGATGTAATCGAGCTCGGTATTCCCTTCTCAGATCCAATCGCTGACGGTCCCGTTATTCAGGCCTCTTATTACAGGACGTTGATAAATGGCGTCAAGGTTTCCCGGATATTCGAAATGGTTTCAGAATTACGGAAAAAGTCTGAAATTCCCATAGTAGCGATGGTGTCTTACAGCACGGTCTACAAAATAGGTTATCAGTCCTTCGTTGAAAGGGCGGTAAATGCAGGGTTGGATGGTTTAACCATTCCCGACCTTCCCGTGGAAGAAAATAGCGAAATATTTGAGATAGCAAAGAGCAAAAATTTTAAAATCGTTTGCTTTATTGCCCCGACCACCACAGACCAACGCATAGCGCTGATTACACAAAAGTCGCAGGGTTTTTTGTATTATATAGCCGTGGTTGGGATTACCGGTATGCGGGATAGCTTGCCGGATGACGTTGTGCAAAATATCGGTAAACTTAAGCAAATGACCAATACACCCATTGCGGTAGGCTTCGGTGTTTCTACCCCTGCGCAAGCAAAATTAATCGGCAAGACGGCTGATGGCGTAATTGTGGGGAGTGCCATCGTAAAAGAAATTGAAAGACACGCGAACGATTCTCGCGAAGTATTTCTGCAGTCTGTCGGAGGATTTGTAGGTGACCTGATTCTTGGAGCAAAAGGATGAAAAATATCGGATATTTCTGAATGTTTTTTCAAAGAGGATAAATATTTGTGAGGTAAGGATTTTTGCCTGCCGCGGATGGAACAAATAACTTTTTGTATTGACTTAAGCACCAGATTAAGTATAATGCTCATTCCGACGAAACAGGCGAAATTTGTTGTTGATAAATCTACATTTATCAAAGAGTGCTTTTATATTTGAGAACACTAAGTTTTGGAAGGGGGTGGTATGCAAAAGTCAACGGTGGGTTATTTTTTTATGTAACGCAATCGAGTGACGATTGTGGCGTATTGTTAATGAGAAAGGAGGAGAGTTTAAAGTATCATGCATAACTTGTTAAAAGTAACGGTAGCGTCAGCTCTTATCGGTTTTGGTGCAGTAACAGGACTGATGCTGAAGGAAGCAAAAGCTGTAGAAATCATTACACACTGGGTACCGCACGAAGTCTATGGGCAGCCTGGTGAGCCGGATAACAACGGTAAGGTGTTCTTTTCCGGATTGGGTGCGAAATACATGGGATATCCGAAGCATGAGAATGCTCCACCATATCCTGGTAAATTCAGCAAGTTCTGGAGAACATTACCTGCTTATCGTTATTACATCCCTGACTACACCTATAACAGGGATGAAGTAAGGCCATCAAACCCGATTAAGGGTACGTTCCAGCTTGAGCAGTGTATCGCTTGCCATTCAGTTATGACCCCTGGCATCGTTAGGGATTATAAGAAGAGCGCGCACTCAAAGGCAGAACCGAGTCCAACGGGTTGCGATACCTGTCACGGCAACAACCACCAGAAGCTGACCATGCCTTCATCAAAGGCTTGCGGTACCAGCGAGTGTCATGAGACACAATACAGCGAAGGTGGACAGGGTGGTATCGGATCACACGCTTCCTGTTCCAGTTTTGCTCAGGTTGAATGCGCATGGTCGATTGAAAGACCACCAGGCGATACCGCCGGATGCACATTCTGCCACACCAGCCCGGAAGAGAGGTGCAGCACTTGTCACCAGAGGCATCAGTTTGATCCAAAGGTAGCAAGGAAATCAGAACAGTGCAAGACATGTCATTGGGGTAAAGATCACAGAGATTGGGAGGCCTACGATATTGGTCTTCATGGTACGGTATATCAGGTAAACAAATGGGATCCAAAGCAGTTCGACTGGACGAAGAAGTTGGCTGACGCGGATTACGTTGCTCCTACCTGCCAGTATTGTCACATGAGGGGCGGTCATCACAACGTCCAGAGGTTCGGCACGGTATACACCAGTATGGGTATGTCATTGGCTGACCGTGGCGCACCGATTTGGAAAGAGAAGAGAGAGCGTTGGTCGTCAGTTTGCGACGATTGTCATTCACCAAGGTTCGCTAAAGAGCAGTTACAGGCGATGGATGAGTCATGTAAAGATGCCAGCTTGAAGTATCGTGAAACCTTCAAGGTTGCTGAAGACCTTGTAAAGGATGGCGTAGCTGATCCAATGCCGAAAGATCTTTGTCCAGACTGGTCAGGTCAAACGCACGTATGGAGCTTGAAGATCGGCGCTTATCATGACGGTGAAGCTTACGGTGGTAAGAGTGGCGAGTCCGGAGAATTCAGGATGTCGAACTGTAGCGATATTGAGCGCCTCTGCTTTGAGAGCGTTGGATATTTCCAGACGTACATCATGAAGGGTATGGCTCATGGTTCATGGAACGACGCTACGTATTCTGATGGTTCGTTCGGTATGGATCGTTGGTTGGTCAACGTAAAACAGGATGCTTCACAGGCAAGGAGACTTGCTGCGTTGGAGAAGAAGGTTGGCATTACCTGGGTTCCGGAGAGTTTCTGGAAGACTGGTGAGTGGCTTGATCAGTTGACTGGTCCTTACATCATAAAGAATCACCCTGGCAAGACGATATTCGATCTTTGTCCAGATCCAGGTTGGCTTGACACGCATCATGCTCCTGCCGAGGAAGTTGAATACATCAACAGGAAGTTACAAGAGCTTGGCATGAAGTCAGAGCATGGTGGTCACGGCCATCATTAATCGGTAATATTAGGTTATACCTAATAGTGTTTTAGTAATTAAGGAAGCTGTGCGAAGATTGCACAGCTTCCTTTTTTTTTGCAAAAAAGTTGAAAAAGGAGATTTTTTAAATATACTGAATAAGCGAAATTTCAAAGGAGAAATACTTATATAAAATTCTGTGGAGATAGTATTGAAATGTATAAAAAGGCTTCGTTGTTACTATTGTTGGTTGTGCTTGCTGTTCCAATCGCTTGCGAAAAGGCGAACAATCATTTGCACCTTGCACAGGGTTTCATGAATGAGGAAAAACTTGATGAGGCCTTTAATGAGTATGTAAAGGCTATCGGAGATAATGCAAATCTTGCAGAGGCTTACTACGGAAGGGGGTGCGTTTATTTAAAACGTGAGAAATTAGAAGAAGCTGTGAGCGATTTTAGAAAGGCCATAGACATTAAACCGTCTTATATTGATGCACATAAAAAGTTGGCAGAAACATTCGCCAAGATCGGCGCGCCGGATGACGAATTCCAAAAACGTTTTAAGGCGGTTGAAAATGACCCCGATAATCCGCTTAACTATGTGGAGCTCGGCGTTTTTTATCACAAGCTTCAAAAAGAGATCGATGCTATCGACCAGTACAAGAAGGCTTTGGAACTCGACCCCAAGAATCCCTACATCATGTTTAACCTTGGAGTAGGCTTTTTGGATATGGGCATGTATGAAGATGCAGAAAAGATGTTTAGTGACGCAACAATAATAAATCCAGCTTATGATAATGCCCATTATAATCATGCTATTGCCTTGCATAAACAGGGAAAGGTAGATGATGCTATCAAATCGCTTAATAAAACCCTGGAGATCAATCCGAAATATTCTAATGCTTATGTGGTCTTTGGTTTAATTAGTCTGACCGAAAAAAAGCTGGAAGAAGCCCTTGCGCATTATAACAAGGCGCTGGAAATAAATCAGGACAATCTCGATGCCCGTTATCAAAGGGCAATTGTATTTGGTCTACAAAAGAGATATGACGAGGCGCTGGCGGAAAATATGGCGGTACTGGAAAAAAATCCGAAATACACCAATGCGGCATATAATATAGCCGTGATTTACCACAGAACAGACAGACTCGACAAGGCAATGGAATGGTATGACAAAATAGCCAAGAAGATTGACCCTCTCTATGAAGACGCCTATTACAACAGGGCACAACTCTATTCTATGAAGGGTGACCACAGCAAGGCGTACAGCGATTACATTTCCTACTCTTACATCACAAAGTGGCGAACGGGAAAAGATCCGGCAGTGGTTTACAAACAGGATGAGATCAAAGAGATGTTCCAGCAAGCAATCCCGACATTGAAAGGCCAAACGACGGATCAGGAAATAGAGCTAAAATCAAAATAACATGATAAAGCGAAAAGCAATTACCGGAGTTGTTTTATTTCTATTCTTTTCCCATTGCGGATATGCCAAAGAGCTTTCTACGGTTGCTGATAAATATCTGGATGAGGGTAGATGGGATAAGGCAATCGGCGAGTACGAGAAGTTGCTTGCAAAGAACAAGAAACAGCCTGAAATTTACTTTAAGTTAGGTAACGCCTATGGTAAAAAAGGAGACATTGAGAAGGCCATAGAATCGTTTACCGCAGCTACTCAGCTTAAACCTGACTACGCAGAGGCGTACCAACGCCTTTGCGAAGTCAGCGCTCAGATTAGCGCGCCGGAGGATGAGTTGAAGACTCGCCTGAAGGAAATACAAAAGAACCCTAATGATGCAGATGCGCATTTTCGGCTGGCGGACTGTTACTACAAGAGAAAATATTTTGAAGATGCGCAAAGGGAATATGAGACTACCATTGCGCTAGACCCCAGGAAAACAGAGGCCTACTTTAATCTAGGCGTTCTATACCAGGATTTTAATAGTCATGACAAGGCAATTGAAGTTTATCAAAAGGCGATAGAGCTATCTCCGGATTATGTTAAAGCGCATTTTAACCTGGGTGTTGCCTATCATAAAATGGAAAGGCTGGAAGACTCTATTAGGGAATATAGGCGGGTTATTGAGATACGTCAGGACTACCAGGAGGCATACGTAAATCTGGGTATCGTTTATTTTGTCCTAGGATCTAATAGCGACGCCATTGATGCATTCAGTAAGGCCTCCACGCTAGATTCAAACAATGCCAAAGTGTACTATTATCTCGGCAACGTTTATAGCAAAATGGACAAAGCGGACAATGCCGTGGTTGAGTATAAAAAAGCCGTTAAGATCAACTCAAGGCTGTTGGCGCCTCATTACAATCTAGGTGTTATTTATCTTAAAAAGCAAATGGCTGATCTGGCCATCGAAGAATTCACGCAAGTAATCGTGCTTGACCATGACTATGCCGAGGCCTACCTAAACCGCGGAAAGGCTTATGGGTTGAAGGGTGATAAAATAAATGCGCAGAACGATTACCACTCCTACCAGCACGCCAAATCGGCCTTTGCAAGGACATACAAAGAAGAGAACCTCTCACCTTATTACGAAGGCTCAAGCCCGGGAAAATGACATTGGCCGCAGTTCCGCTGGAAGTTGCCGGAGGCCTAATTTAGCGGGTAATTTCAAAATGGCGTCAGACGTCAGACCTGAGGCTCGTCCCCGTGCAAGATTTCGCAAAGTAGTGTGGAGACAATACGCCAGAAAGGAAACAAAAATATGCGCCTCAATTCTCTCTTCCAATTGGTGCCAGATGGGACGGATGGAAAGACTCCCTTTTAAATACTCAAACAGCTCATCGCGATGCTTGAGCAACAAATCCAAACAACGATACGGCTTGTCTTTCTGCGCCAGCGAATAATCTTCCCCCAGCAGATCGCCCATTGCACTACGCACATACCACTCCCGGTGAAAACGAAATTCGCTTCCCGGATCAATCAGCCGGTAACAAGTCAACGCCTTCAAAATATTCAGCCAGCTTGTCCCCTTACGGCTTGACGGCAAACGCTGTTTCCAAAAGGCGTCCAGTTCCAGCATATCCCATAAATACAATCCCAACCAGCACGTGCCCCATTCACGCGGACGACGCAATTCAATTTTGTCCGGTTGTATCTGGACGGTCTCACAGGCCATTATGGGCAATTCTTTACGGTCATCCGG
>CAYJPZ010000144.1:0-10443 GCA_964372185.1 uncultured candidatus Brocadiaceae bacterium | reverse complement strand
AATTTCACCTTTTGGTTGCGGCCAGAGGCCGCGCCAGGTTCATTCGTGGCTAAATTTACCCATCTATAATAACCCTTAGATAATCATCTTAAATCATACCAATGAACGTAACCTCTTCAAATAACAATGTACGCCCGATGGTGGGATTCATTATCCTCTTTACGGGATTCCTTTTCTTCTTCAATATCGGGAACAGGGATCTGTGGGCACCGGATGAGCCGCGTTATGCGCAGGTTTCCAAAGAGATGCGGGACAGCGGAAACTTTATCGTTCCCCATTTGAACAGCGAACCCTATCCCGATAAGCCGCCCTTACTGTTCTGGCTTATTAATACATCTTCCCTGCTGCCGGGCGAGATTACGCCCTTGTCGGCCCGCCTGCCGTCTGCCCTTGCCGGCATCGGTTGCTGCCTGGCGGTGTTTTTTCTTGGCAAGAGGCTGTTTCAAAACAACGGTATCGCGTTGCTGTCCGCGCTCATCCTTGCCACCAGTTCAAAATTCTTATGGATGGCGCATCGTGTGGCATTTGACGTCATTCTCACCTTTTTTGTGACGATGGCGCTGCTGTGTTTTTACCGTGGGTATACGGAGCAGCAAAACAGACGCTGGTTCTATATCCTTTTTTATGTCTGTATGGCGCTCGGTGTGCTGACAAAGGGGCCGATAGGTTTTATCCTGCCCTTTTGCATCGTGCTAACCTATCTTATTGTGAAGCGGGACGCAAGGGCGTTAAAGGCAACAAAACCCTGGATAGGCGGGGCGATATTTGCGGCACTGGTGTTTGGCTGGGTTTATCTGGCAATCATCTATGGAGGCAAGGAGTATACCCATCAGATCCTTTTCAAGCAGAACGTCGGGCGGTTTGCCAGTTCGTTTGCGCATAAGCGCCCCATTTACTATTTCTTCATTAATTTCCCTATCAACTTTATGCCCTGGAGCCTCTTTATACCGGGTACTGCCATCTACGCCTTTTCCCGGAAGGGAAAGGAAAAGAGGCCGCATATCCTGCTACCGGCAATATGGTTTGCCGTCATCTTCATCTTCTTTTCCATAACGTCGGGGAAAAGGGACATCTACGTGCTGCCCCTTTATCCTGCGGCGTCCCTGTTTACCGCATGGTTTCTCCATGAATTGAAAGAACACGCGCAAGGGAAGCTGATACAAAGGTTGGGGAATTATCCCTGCCACGTCCTATGCGGTGCCGCGTTTGTGCTGGCGATCCTGTTTCCTATCGCCGTGTATCACTATTTCCCGGAGTATTGCGTTTCAACCATACCGTTTGAGATAATACTTATTGCAGGCGGCGTGGTCATGTTGCGTTCTTTGAAACAGGCAGGGACAATCTTTTTCACCTATACCTTCACCTTTGTCATCCTGGCGTCCTTTACTGCCGGTACGGTATGGGTTATTCCCCCGCTGAACCGGTATAAATCGGCCAAGGAAATCTGCGACAAGGCAAACGCCACGATGAAGCCGGGGGATACGCTTGCCATGTTCAATTGTTTTGGAGACCCCTATTTGTTTTACACAAACAACAGCCATATACAGGTGATGCGGCGGTTGGACGAGCTGCAACAATTTCTGCATTCACCGGAACGGGTATTCCTTTTTATCCAGGAGAAAGACTTCAAGGCAGTTTCAAAATCCCTTGAGATGCCGGTGTTCGTTTTAGAAAAGGACTCTGTAGGACACCGGAATATCCTTTTTGTTTCTAATAAGGATATTTGATACTCTATTTTAATCAGGCCTTCGGCGGCTTTTAACAACGAAGGTAGGAGCCGTCTCCTGACGGCGATTGGCAATACTCAACGGTGTGCTTATGCCTATCGCCAACAGGAGTTGGCTCCTACCAAAAACTTTGAATTTCCTATACAATGAACATAACACATAAAATACCACCCCGGCATACCGCGGAAGGGTTTTCAAAAAAGGATATCCCGTTTCTTTTAGGTCTGTTTTCATTGGGATTGTTTCTGTTCCTGTTTTACACGTGGGCAATGCCCCTTATTGACCCGGACGAGCCGCGCTACGCGTCAACGGCGCGCGAAATGGCGCTGAATGGCGATTGGGTCGTGCCGCATTTCAACAGCGCTCCCCGCATCAACAAGCCACCCGTCTTCTACTGGGCAATCGCCATAAGTTATAAGCTTTTTGGGATACATGAACTGAGCGCGCGTCTGCCTTCCGCCCTTGCGGCTATCGGGACGGTTATGATTGTCTATTTCTGGGGGAAACGGATTGAAGGACGCAAAAGCGGATTTTGGGCGGGTGTGATGCTTATGACCAGCCCCTTGTTCTTCTTTATCGCACGGTTTTGCATTACCGATATGTTGCTGACCTTTTTCTTTTCAGCCGCCCTTTACCTGTTCTTTGTTGAATATCGGGACGTCAGGAAGAAAAACACACGCAGGTTGCTTCTGTATTTCTTCCTGAGCATGATATTTCTGGTGAAAGGACCGGTAGGCATCTTGTTGTTCATCCTGATTACCTGCTGCTTTTTATTGTGGGTGCGAGACTTTCAGTACGTCAGAAGGCTATGGTACCTGCCGGGATTCCTGCTCTTTGCGGGCATTATCAGTGCCTGGGGTATCCCCTTTTGGGCATCCCTGGGCACAAAACAAATCCTTTCCCTGTTCACCCGTGAAACGTCAGGGAGGTTTGTCAGCGGTTATGCGCACCCTGAGCCTTTTTATTACTATATTCCGGCGTTTATGGTGGGATTTTTCCCGTGGTCGGCGTTTGTGTTTATTCCCATCGCCGCTCTCTTTAAAAACCGCGCTGTTACGCCTCTGGAAGAGAAAAAAGAGGCCTATTTTTTTACTTCCTGGCTGGTTCTTTCCCTAGTCTTTTTTTCCCTTTCCAGGTCGAAATTAATGACGTATATATTGCCCCTGTCGCCTTCGGTGGTATTGTTGGCACTTCCGCTTTCCCGGTGGCAGACGGAGCATAAATTGGTGAAAGGAATTGCAGCGACTTCGTGGACCGTTGTTGGCATATTTATGGCTATTCCTGTGGCTCTCCTCCTTACCATGTCAAAGTGGGCGCCCGCCGACCGTGCGTTTTCCGCGGGGGACGTTATTGTTCCCATTGCGGTTTTTTTCATCGGTGCGCTGGCGGCGCTGTTTGTCTTTACGCGCAAAAGACGTTTCTTTCAGGTGCAAATGATATTGTGTATAACCATTTGCGCGCTCCTTCCCCTGATCTCCGTTTATCTGGCGGAACACCTGGGGACGCACAGGTCTGCCAGGGACATTGTGGCGCAAGGCCGTCTGCGCGAAGCGAAAGATTATACCCTGGTCAGCGCCGGCAGGATACTTCCCAGCCTGGTGTTTTATAGTGGCAACGAGGTGAAAGAAATGGATGACAATACCCCGTTTGAAAGCTATATCCCAGGCCGGAGCAAGCCCATCTATGTCGTCATGAGTCTGAACGATTTTCGGAAGAAGGTCGGGTGGATTCAGGAGAGGAAGTTAGAGGAGGTATGCCGGAATAAGGTTCATATTATGTTGAAAAGGGCAGATTGAGGGGGGGGAGTTTTGGATTTTAGCTTATCATAAAGGGCTTGTGTGGTAAGTTAAGCGATATAAGTAGCGCAGGCTTCCAGCCTGCATTTGTTTAATAAAAGGAAACCAGCAGGCTGGAAGCCTGCGCTACTCAAATCCTGCTTGGGTAAATTCGTATAATTAGTGTCTATTTTTGAAAAATCTGTGTAATCTGTGGTTCGCAGTCGTTTAAGCGAAAAAACTTGCAGTATATATTTCTTTCATCATCATTCCAGGAATTTTATATCAAAGATGCGTGTTTATAAACCGATTTTGTGGGCTATTATAGGGGTTTCTTCACTCTTTTTATCGGGCATTGTTTTTTTCGTCTTTTTCCTGCCGGGATTGATTGAATCCCGTGTTTTGCCGCAGGTGTTTCAAAAAACGGGCATCCGGGTGGCGTGTGACGTGCGCCGGGTTGGCATTACGGGGGTGGATTTGGGGGGATTGCGCATCGGAGACGCGAACAAGCCACCCGTGTCCATTGGTTCCGTGCAGTTGGATTATAGCCCCTTATCCCTGCTTAAAAAGCGCATTGACGGTATTACGATAAGCGGATTCGAAGTGACGGGCGAGATTATCAACGGCAATTTCGTGATAGCTGGTCTTGATTGGCAAGGACTACTTGCCAATCAAACGCCTGATGAACAAGCGGCAAAACCGTCTACCGGAGAACCTCCATCCGCCTTTACTATCGGGAGTTTCAAGGTTCAGAACGCATTATTGACGTGCAGTTTTAAGGGACAAATCTACCGGCTGCCCTTCAATCTTTCCGTGGTGACAAAGGACGGGGTGTGGGATCGCCTGGAGTGCTGCCTGACCTTGTACCCTCATGGGCAGGAGGTAACGCTTTTATCCCGGATATCCCTGTCACAGAAGACGGTGTCGCTCAATTTCCACTCTCACGGGTTTCAGCTTAACAAGCTCACCGATATCGCCTCCTGTTTGCCGGGGTTGCTCCTGTCGGGCGCGGCTGATATTGAGGGCGACGCCACAATCCAACTGGAACCTTTCAGGATAGCAAGGGTTGCCATGTCTTGCGAATTGCGGGATACGCAAATTCAGTACAATCAGGTAGCAATCGCCGGTTTGCATGATACGGAGAAAGGAAAGGCGCCTATTCGCGTTGAAATAACTGGCGAGGACACTCAGTTCTGCCTGCGCGCGTCCAACGTTTCATGCGTGTCGCCCGCGCACATACTCGTGCCTGCCCTGCAGTGCGACCTGAGTCTTACGCAAGGCGGCATTGAAAGCTCCGGGTGCGTTGAAGTGGCTTCATGCGACGTTGATAAGGGGCATACCTCCCTTTTGCAGATACCGGCTACCTTTCGCAGCACGGGCAGGTTTTTTGCGACGTATTCCAAAACGGGCGCATGGACGTTCTCCTTTTCGAACAATCCCCCTTCCGGAACAACGGTTTCAACGCCAACGGAATGCAAGACACGTTTAAGCGGTTACGACGTTGCCTTAAAAACCCCCATCGTTACCCTATCCGGCAACGGTAAAAACGTCCGGGGCGACATCCGGCACGCCATTCAATTCACCGACCTCGTGGTAACCGGCAACGGCGCAACGATACACATGCCATCGATCCTTATCGAAGGCGATACACGCCTGAGCGGCAGCCCGGCGGGCGACGTTACAGCAATTACCGATTTGGAGGCAAAGGCCCCCAACGCCGTCTTATCGGTAAACGGGTCAGAGTTGAAATTGCCTGATTTGGCGCTTGCCGTCAAAGGCGAAACCGGGATTTCGCCGGAAGACGGCATGAAGTCGAAGTTCAGCTTCGGCATTTTGCCGCTTAAGATTGCGCTTCCGGATATGGGCAATTTTGTGGCTTCGGCGGCCGGGACGTCTTTTGAGGGAACACTTGAACTTGAGGGTAATTTATTATACGATAGGGTGTCTATGCAATGCCCTCTTAACGCCGGAATAAGGAATGCCGCACTGGAGATGAAGAGCAGTGGAGTTGCCATTGAGGGGGTTGACATCACCCTTTCTGCGCCGGATATATTCTCACTGCGCAGCGCACCCGGCCAGAGGGTTCTTTTTAAAAAGGCGACCTTTGGGAATTTGACACTGTATGACGGCATCATTGAATACCAGATAGATTCTCCACAATCAGTTTTCATTGAAAATAGTGAATTTAAGTGGTGTAACGGATACGTTTATACCCAGTCAATGAGATTTTCGCTTGATAAGAGCGCCTACAATGTAATTCTCCTGTGCGACCGCCTGAGCCTTACCGGTGTGATGGAACAGTTTGACATTGCGAAGGCGGAAGGCATAGGAACCGTTAGCGGACGGCTACCGCTGAAATACGAAAATGGCAATATCAGTTTCGGAAACGGTTTTCTCTTTTCAGCCCCTGGCGATGGCGGTATAATTCACGTAAAAGGGATTGGAGCAATAGAAAACCTGGGCATCCCTCAAAATACACCGCAATATTCTCAAATTGATTTTACCAATGCGGTATTGATGGATTTTAACTACAATTGGGTAAAAATAACGTTGTCAAGCAAAGGGGAAGACGTGGTTTTGCAGATGAGTATCGATGGAAAACCTATGCATCCCTTGCCCTTTTCGTATAATCGGAACATAGGCTCTTTTGCAAGGATAGAAGCCGCCGGTAAGGGAGGCATTCAGAATCCGGTGCATCTCGACATAAATTTCCGGCTGCCACTTAACAAAGTAATGTATTATGGCAAGAATATTAATGATATTATTCAGATGATCCAATAAAGGAGGTGCTAAAATGAAACAATGGCGTAATGTATTTTACGGAATAATCCTGTATCCGTTACTGCAAGGATGCATCCAGACAAAACACGAGGTTGCTATTGCACCCGTGGAAATAAAACCAATTCACATTACTATAGACGTAAACGTAAAAATAGATAAAGAATTGGATGATTTTTTTGGCGAGCTTGATAAATTAAGTGCGAGCACAACAGGGACAAGCACCCCCACGAACGGGGCGAAGTGAATAACACGCGGTGTTCCGCGGGCATAGGCAAGCGTAGTTTGTCTATACGCCCAAAAACCCGCTTAAAATGTACCATCGGGGCATGGCGGCAGACGATGACGTTTGCCGACACACTATTTACATCGGTTTTTTAAATACCAAATTACTTGAAAAAGGAGGAGTGTGGGTATGAATACCAATAAATTTTTTAAGGTAGTGACGTTCTTTTTCATCTTTACCATGGTGGCCCTTGCCGGTAGCGCTTATGCCGCGGATATTACGGCAAAGATGCAAGCGCGGCTTCCTGCCATTAAAGAGCTAAAAGCAAAGGGCGTCGTAGGAGAAAACAACAAGGGTTATTTGGAATTTGTAGGTGCTCCCGCTAAGGAAAACATCGTACAGGACGAAAACAATGACCGCAAAGAAGTGTATGCAACCATTGCCGCAAAACAGGGAGTAACGGCCGACGTGGTCGGCAAACGAAGGGCGGAGCAGATCGCAAGCAAGGCGGCTCCGGGTGAACGGCTGCAAAACCCAAGTGGGCAATGGTATAAAAAGAATTAGGGAGATCAAAATGAAAAAGTTTGGCTTAGTTGTTGCAAGCGTGATGGCTTTCTTTGCCGTTGTTCAAACGGGATGCAATCCTCAACGGAAAACATTATCCGAAAAAGGCGGCATCTGGGACGTCTATGACAGGGAATGCCAAAAGTGCCACAAGGCAAGAGGAACAAGCAGCTTGGTGGGCCGTATGTTTTTCAAAATTCCCAATTTTACCGATACCAAGTGGCAGGATAATGTTTCAGACACAAGGCTCATTATATCGGTAGCAAATGGAAAGAAGAAGATGCCTGGCTATAAGGGTAAGCTACCCGACGAAGAAATTGTGGACCTGATCAAGGTATGCGTAAGAAGTTTTTACCCGAAAGAAGGTCAGTAAGGGGCTACTGCAGAGAAACCGCTATAAGCAGGAAAATCCAGCCTGGATTTTTCAAAAACCTGAAGCTTTTTGCTATATGTGGATTTGCGGGTGGGTGTAACGGTAAGGGGATTGCTACGGCAAAGCGATACGGTCTTATATGCCACGGGGAACCCACCCCCGGCTATATGCTTTCAGCCCTTCGGGTCTGTAGTAGAGATTCCCTCTCCATATAAATACACGGTTACAGAACGGAAGTACCACTTCGCTCTACAAGTGAAAGCCGCCGAAGGCCTGATTCATACCCTATGATCATTTGCCCGGTTGGCCACAGGCCGGTAAAAAGCGATTTCCCAGCATCTTTTTCAGAATTTCTTTGAGCGTGGGAGCGCTTGTTTCACATAAGGAATAGCGAACCCGGCTGGAGGGTTTGTCCAGAGGAATGATCTTTCTCAGATCAATGGGTGTGCCGATGATCACTACGTCGCAGGGGGTACGGTGTATGATCTCTCTTAGTTCTTCCACTTGAGAAGGTCCATAGCCCATAGCGGGCAGGATTTTACCGATATGCGTATATTGTTTGAACGTCATGGCGATTGACCCCACTACGTAGGGTCTTGGGTCCACAATCTCTTTTGCCCCGAACTTTTCCGCGGCAAGCATTCCGGCGCCGAACGCCATGCCACCGTGCGTCAAAGTTGGGCCGTCCTCGATTACCAGCGCGCGTTTTCCCTGTATGAGTTCCGGCCTTTCCGCGGTTATCGGTAGCGTCGCATCCACAATAACAGCCTTTTCGTTCAGTTGCCTTACGTGTTTCTTTACCAGAGTTATGTGTTCCTGGCTTGCAGTATCTTCTTTCCCCAGGATAACAACGTCCGCCAGGAGGAGATTCGTTTCTCCCGGAAAATAGGTAATTTCATGCCCCGGGCGGTGAGGGTCGACAAGGGTAATGAAGATATCCGGCAGGTAAAATGGCGTATCATTATTACCGCCATCCCACACAATCACATCCGCTTCTCGTTCCGCCTCTGATAAAATCGCCTCGTAATCCACGCCCGCATAGACAACGGTGCCTTGTTCCATGTGGGGTTCATATTCTTCAATTTCTTCGATGGTGCAATCATGTTTCTTCAGGTCGTCATACGAAGCGAAGCGCTGCAATCGCTGCTTTGCAAGATCGCCATAAGGCATCGGGTGCCTTATAACAACCACCCGTTTCCCCATCTCCTTAACGATCTCGCATACCTTCCTCGACGTAGGACTCTTGCCGCAACCGGTCCTAACGGCGCAGACGGCAATTACCGGCTTTTTTCCCTTCACCATCGTCTGCCTTGCACCCAGAAGGGTAAATTGCGCCCCCGCCGCATTAACGCGGCAGACCTTATGCATAACGTATTCGTGTGACACGTCGCTGTATGAAAAAACAACCTCGTCGGCCTGGTAGTCTTTTATAAGCGACAATAGTTTTTGTTCGGATTCGATGGGAATTCCACGCGGGTACAACCTGCCTGCCAGCGAAGGTGGATATTGCCGGCCTGCAATGTTAGGTATTTGTGTTGCGGTGAAGGCAACTACTTCGAATGCTGGATTATCCCGGAAGCAGACGTTGAAATTGTGAAAATCCCGTCCGGCCGCCCCCATAATAATAACTTTTTTTCTGGCAATGGATAAATCAATCATAATACCATTTCTCCCCTTATTTAAGGCGGAAACAGGCGATAGTGTTCCGGTCTTTTTCGAATGTCGGCTGAAATATTACCTCGTTTTTTATCTATCGTTAACGCCGCAAAGAGGAAGGGTATCGTCCGGTGATTGAAGAAGATTGTCGGCGGCGGCGTGTAACGGCTCCACAGAATTTTGAAATTTGGCAATGGGGTTTACAATTGCAAGGCCCCGGTAATAGGTAACGAGTCCCTCGGCAATCTCCGTCATGATTTTGTTAAAGGTATTTCGTTTTTTGGCCCGTGCAAGTTTGACTTCCGGACATTTATCGCCGGTGATGGGAATTCTTTCATAACTGCCGAAATCCAGTCTTAATATATTGATCATACCGCCCTGCCCGGATAGCTGGTTTACAATTTCTGCTGATGGGAGCGAGGCGATATAGGCCAGCGGATAGGTGTAATCCTTGTACCCTTCTTTGTTCACGTAAAAATCACTTCTTACCTCAAGGGTATCAAAAAACTCCCGTACCTTTGCAAAGCACCCCTTATTTACCATATCCTCATTAATTTCTTTGCTGTGTTTATTTGCGGCTCGCAATTTTCCCAGGATGATTGCAGTGGCAATTATCCGGCATTGCTGGTAGGTTTTTATCTCTATTTGGACATAGTCACTACTGACAAATTGCCACAAAAACAGGTTACACGCCCTTTCACCATAATAGGCAGAGCCGGTAAATTTTATATTTACGGAAGATATCTCCAATTCAGGGAAGAGGATTTCAAGGGGAAGGATTATTTTGGAAACGGTCATTGCACCGGGAACGATGTTTCCCTTTCGGTGGATGAGATTGTTGTCATTTGTTACGTCTACAAACCGTTCGCCCTGATGCTTGGAAATTCTGTACTCGTGTTTCAATAAGAATCTATCCCACACCTGCAAGCGGTGGTTATTCTGCGCGTCCTTTTCCAACACCAATCCGGGATGAGGTGTTCTAGCCTTGGCGTCCCGAAAGCAAACTTTATCGGCCAGAAATCCATCTACACGGCTTGTTGGAATAGAAAATACAGGGGATTGCGCTCTACTCATAGACATTACTGATTAAAAATATTGCAAAACTACCTTTCCCCAATCCGGTTAAAGATTGATTACAATCGAGAACCGTAGCGGAATAATTTCTGATATCAAGAAAGCTTAACTAGTGGTAAATTAATAAGTTAGGTTTGTTTTTTTGTTTTCAAGCCTGACAATTTCCAGATTTTTCAGCGATATTTTGATTTTAGTAACTAATTAATCGTATGTCAAGTATATTCAAAAAAGTAGCCAGGAATTTAATCAAAACCGATTTTCGCGCAAAGG
>CAYJPZ010000143.1:10312-10473 GCA_964372185.1 uncultured candidatus Brocadiaceae bacterium | reverse complement strand
CCTCAACGATATCCATGGCTGCCGTCGTGCAAAAGGTCGCCCTGCCACGATGCGTCTCATGCAATACCTTTATCCCACGTTCGGTGGCAAAACCTTGGGCGCTTGCGATTACCCTTCTGTTTTCCTGAAAAGGCCAGAAATCCTTGCCGCAATGGACGTTC
>CAYJPZ010000143.1:0-10302 GCA_964372185.1 uncultured candidatus Brocadiaceae bacterium | reverse complement strand
ACCAAATCCAGCCCGTTTTCATTGAGCAGGACGCCAAGCCTCTTTCTCCCGGTGCTGTCATCGGGAACAATCATTTCAACCCCTTCAAACCCGGCATCCTTGATTGCCTTGAGATTGTCGTCAAGGGTTGGTTTATTCATACCCCACAGGGTGCACAACCACTTAATTTTCATTTTCTCACCCGTTAGCTGTCGGAGAAATCCCGATTACGACATTTCCCCTCTATAAAGGTCAAGGATTTTTTGCAGGCTGAGAAGTTTTATCATCAGGTGATCAAGGCTAATGTAGAAGACGCCTTTTGGGTCGCCTCCATTCTTTATCAGGTAATCGGCAATCTGCAATAAGATGGTCGTCTTTCCAACCCGGCGCGGGCCGGACAAATGGATGGCCCTCCGCAGGGAGGTATCCACAAGATAATTCCGGCACGGCTCAAAGGCGAGCCTTCTGAAGTCAGGGCAGGCATACGACCTGCCGGACCACCATGGGTTAAACCCGTGGAGAACGCCAAGAACCTCGTTTTTATCAAAAAACTGCCTCATAACAGACCTCTAAAGTGATATATTATACAATATATACATAGTATACATATCACTTTTTTGCAATTATAAATGGACGATTTTGTTTTGTGTCTTGTACCGGCTTTTAGCTGATTCTAAGCAAAGCGCTGCATAGGTGATGGAGATATCCTGCAAAATTGTTCTTTTGAAAAATCCTTGAAGCGAAACCAACCACCTTTACCGTTGCCGTTCTTTAACACACAGCCGTCCGGATGAAAATGTCATGCCGTTACGGCAACAAACGGCATCTGTCTCCATTTGTCAATAGCCACTGACAAAGGCTCTTGAATATAGGATATAATCATGGTAGTATTATCGAAATTCCAGGGAGTATTGCTAACGGATTATTTTGTGAGATTTTTTGCGCGTATATTGAGGAGTGGACAATCATGAAAAAGTGGGGTGTTTTACTTGGAATCGTAATTGCTTCCGTAGTTTTTACCTTGAGTGGAGACACGGTTTACGCAAAAGAACCGGGTCATGACGCAAATGCGGCAAAACAATTAGAATTTATCAGAAGAAACCTAAGCGGCCTCACCCAAATGAAGGCTGCTGACTCAAAGGGGTATTATGAATCGGCATTAAAAGACTTGCAAACCATTACTGAAAAGTACGCGGGCACGGAGGAATCGCTTGAAGCGAAATTTTACATTGGCAACGTACACAGTGAGTTGCACAATTATGACGAAGCCGTTAAATGGTTTAGCGCAGTTTTGAGTAATGTTGAAATTGATACCAATTTCAAGGCCAGAACGCTGTATTTTAAGGCGAAGGCCCTTATAGGAAAGGGAGACATTGCATCCGCCAAGGAAGTGGTGACACAATTAAGGGCCGTAGAGCCGATGGCGGCTGATTCCTTTGGCAATGAATTGAGTGGCACGATGCGTATTGGCGCAGAGGCCCCGACTTTTAACGTGGCTGATTTTAAGGGGCAAACGGTAGACCTGGAAAAATACAAAGGGAAGCTTACCATCCTGAATTTCTGGGCAACCTGGTGCGACCCATGCATTCAGGAATTCCCGAAGATAAAAAAGATGTATGGTAAATTCAAAGATCAAGGTGTACAGCTCATCGGGATAAGCCTTGATGACGACATTGAGGATCTGCGCGGATTTACCACTCAGGAGGGCGTTGATTGGCCGCAGATATTTGACGGGAAACGATGGAAGGGCGCCGTTCCGAGCATGTACCACGTGACCGTCCTGCCAACCTTTGTCGCACTGGACCGGGAAAACAAGGTCAGATACGTTGGCGGTGATACGGAAGCCCTTACCCAAATTATTACAACGCTTCTCGCGGAATCGAAAAATCTGCCTCTCTTTCGATAAATTATAGCATTTGAAAGTACTAGGAATAGAGACGTCGGGAAATATTGGCGGGGTTGCCCTCGGTCAAGACAATCGCATCGTTATTGCCGGAAGTCTCGGCTCCCCCGCATTGCATGACAAGGAACTCGTGTCCGCCATAAAATCGATACTGCGCGAGGCCGGTTGGACTCCTCATGATATTGACCTTATTGCGGTCAACGTGGGTCCCGGTTCGTATACCGGATTACGCGTGGGAGTAACCTGCGCAAAAACGTTAGCATACTCGCTCAATAAACCGGTTATCGACGTGCCGGCATTTGACGCGATAGCGGAAGACTATCCGATGAATGCCACGCCAATATGTCCCATCATGGACGCCCGCCGTGGACATGTCTATGCCTGCATATATCAATTAGAAAACACCCAAAGGAAAAGGGTGTCTGATTTTTTGGTAATCCAGCCCGAACGGCTCGTTTCCCTCCTGCCCCGCCCGGTAATCGTCTTCGGGGGCGGCGTTTTACTATACAAGGAACAGCTTCAGCAAAAGGATATCATTGCCGATACGGAAAACCAGGCCGTGCCAAAGGTTGAATACGTTGCGCTCCTCGGCGAAAGCGCTTACAAAGCAGGGCGAAGATGCGGGGCAGAGAAATTGCTGCCGCTATACTTAAGAAGAACCGAGGCGGAAGAAAAAAAAGCGGTTTAAGGTTATGTTGAATGTAAGTGAAACCCATCTCCAGCCACTTGTGACATTCAATAATCTGTTGGATTTCGCGCCTCCGCCAACCTATCCCCCGCGCAACAAGAATTCCTTTATGGCGTTAAAAACTACGTCTTTTTCATCGTCATACATAACTAAATGATGGCTTCGCTCAAGCCACACTGAACGTTTATCGGCAGAACCAATGTGCTGAAACACGTATTTGGCACTGCCCGGGGCTGCAATACGGTCGCTTTGGGAATGAATAATCAGCGCAGGCGCTTTTATATCTTTTAGGCCAGGTTTAATCGCTTTTATTACTTGTTTGATTTCATGAAGCGTCTTTAATGGGTAGTGGGTGTTTATCGGCTGGCGTAAATGGCCTGTGTAGCTTTTGGATTTCATGTAACACGTTCTTGGTCGTGTTTTTACCTTCTCTATAAACAACTTGCCAATCCTGATCAGGCTGTTTATCGGCAGATATCTTCGGATGAGGTAAATCGGCGCGCCCATAACGATAACGCCTTCCACCGGCTGTTTTATGGCTAATTGCAAGGCAAGCAAAGCGCCTAATGAAAACCCGATAACAACGACCTTACCGTGCCTGCTTTTCAACTGAAAATATTCAGACGATACTTTTTCCGCCCAATCGTGGAGCGAGCTGCGCGCAATGTCGCTCGTATCCCCGCAATGTCCCGGCAGGAGTATGCCCCTGGCAGTGAAGCCCCAGGAACTCAGGCTTTCCGCAAGCTCCCGCATTTGAATGGGGCCACAGCCAAGTCCGTGGACGAGCAGACACGCAGAAGCGCCGTCTCCGAGGGTAAATTCCTCCCGGTATTTGGATAAATCGTCAAGTACGGAATAGCGTGACATGCCTTTATTTAATAGCCGCAGCCCTTTTTCTTTGGTTCTTCTGTTGCAGAGTTGAAACGAACCAGTTTATCCCAGTCAATTTCTCCGTTATCTTTGCAGAATATATTTGCAAATTCTTTTGTGAATTTATTAATCATTTGTGACAACTTTAATCCGTCGAGGCTTTGAATACGCTTTTGATGGAATGTCCCGATATTTTGCTCAACGTATTGCAGTATGTCTTTTAGGTTTAGTTTTTTCATAATTTGCCTTTGGCTCAAATAAATATAATTCAACAGGTCTCAACTTTTTTTTCACCATTTCGCAATAATCCGGAATGATGTCGATGCCTATTGAATTCCGTTTCATTCGGTTTGCGACAATTAAGGTGTTGTCCCTGAACCCATAAATGGGTCAAGCACCGTCGGAAAGGCCGCACTGTGGTTTTTATTATTACATTCGGTTGCTAAGTGTAAAACATTTGTCGGATAGGCTTTATCTCTATTAATCCAGTTTGATATGTTTTTACCAAACCCGCTCCCTACTTTTGAAGTGTCACGGATTTTGTCAGTGTCTGAAAGTTTTTTCAGTCTTGAGTTTGCCCAGTCGCCCATGGGAACCATCACCTCTTCCTGATACATATTGAAGTTACGGTTTTTGTTGAATTGAAGAAGCCTTTCCCATGAGTCCCGAAACCGATTGGGCCATTTCCCAGGATAGCAATTTTTCTTATGCCAAATAAATTCTTCTGTCCACAACCATCCCTGTTTGCGCATTTCTAAAATAAGTTCCATTACATAGGTACTGCGTTCTCCTTCAACCACCTTTTCTTTAATGTTTAAAACAAACGTTCCTGTAGGCTTGAGAACACGTAAAAGATGCTTGGAAACAGGCAAGAACCATTCTGCATATTTATCATGCCGAATGCCTCCGTAGGTATTTTTCCGCTGGTCTGCGTAAGGTGGCGATGTTACGATAAGGTCAATCGAATTGTCTGCAAACAGCTTTAATTGTTCTTTGCTGTCTCCAAGATATATATCTGTAGTTATTTTCATTTTATGTTCACTGTTTAAAAATAAAGTTCTTTCATCGTTTTAATGAAACGCCATATTAGTGTACATTTTTCAGGGCGAAGTCAGGTGCTAATATCCCCTTCTTTCTTCGTATTTGCCAAATACCCCGCGCAGAACGTCGCATATATCGCCTACCGATGCGTAACAACGCACGGCATCCAAAATCAACGGCATCAGGTTCTCTTTTCCCCGCGCCGCTTCGTCTAATCTTGCTAATGCCGTTTTTACCGCCCGATTATTGCGTTTTGCGCGTGTCTCGGTCAGTCGCCTTGTCTGGTTTTCCTCTACCGATTTGTCTATTTTAAAAATACCCTGCGGAACCGGCTCCTGTTCCTGAAAACAGTTGACCCCAACGACCGACCGCTCGTCCCGGTCGATTTGCTGCTGATATTGAAATGCGGATTCCTCAATCTGCCGTTGGATTTCCCCTGCTTCTATCGCCGCGATCATTCCGCCCATTTGGTCGATTTTGTCAATCAATGCGGACGCCTCGCGTTCAATCCTGTCCGTCAAATCTTCGATGTAAAACGAACCTGCAAGGGGATCGACCGTGTTGCACACGCCGGACTCATAAGCAATAATCTGCTGCGTGCGGAGCGCCGTGCGGACGGATTCTTCGACAGGAAGCCCCAGCGCCTCGTCGCGTGAGTTCGTATGCAGTGACTGTGTTCCTCCGAGCACTGCGCCGAGCGCCTGCAGGGTCACGCGCACAATATTGTTTTCCACCTGCTGCGCCGTTAGGGTAAATCCGGCCGTTTGCGCGTGAAACCGCAGCATCTGGCCGGCGGGTTTTTTGGCGTGAAACCGTTCCTTCATCAGCCTTGCCCAGAGCCGCCTGGCTGCGCGAAACTTCGCCACTTCTTCAAAGATATCAGAAGCCGCGCTGAAGAAAAAGGTCAGGCGTGGGGCAAAGGCGTCGACGTCCATCCCGGCCTGAATGGATGCCTGCACGTAGGCGCACCCGTCTGCCAGGGTAAATGCAACCTCTTGAACCGCAGTTGCCCCAGCCTCACGAATGTGGTACCCGGAGACTGAAATGGTGTTGAATTGCGGCATTGCCTTGTTGCACCATGCTATAATGTCCGTCGTCAGCCGCAAACTGGGACGCGGGGGGAAAATATAGGTTCCCCTGGCAACGTACTCCTTTAAAATATCGTTTTGGATCGTCCCCGTCAGCCGTTGCGGGTCAATGCCCTGTTTTTCACCAACCGCAACGTACATGGCCAGGAGTATTGAGGCCGGCGCATTGATGGTCATCGAAGTGGAGACCTTGTCGAGCGGGATACCCTCAAAAAGCGCCTCCATATCCGCCAATGTATCGATAGCCACCCCTACCCTGCCCACCTCGCCGTGGCTCATCGGATGGTCGGAATCGTATCCGATTTGCGTCGGCAAATCGAAGGCCACCGAAAGACCCGTTGTTCCCTGCGACAGCAGAAAGCGGTATCGCTTATTCGATTCTTCCGCGGTAGAAAAACCCGCATACTGCCGCATCGTCCAGAGACGCCCGCGGTACATGGTGGGCTGAATCCCGCGGGTAAAGGGATATTGCCCTGGGAAACCCAGTTTCGTGAGATATTTTTCGTCCAGCGTTTCAGGCAATGCAACGCGCTCTGCAGGAATGCCGGAAGCCGTTTTGAACTCCTTTAGCCGTTCCGGCATACGTTCCAAAACCTTTTTGAGGATATTCTCCTGCCATTCAGCGAATGATGGATGTGCCATTCTTATGCTACTCCCCCAATAATCTTTTTTTAAGAAAGTATTTTAGTCTATTTGGTAGGAGCCAACTCCTGTTGGCGATAGGCATAAGCATACCGTTGAGTATTGCCAATCGCCGCCAGGAGATGGCTCCTACCGGAGCTTTTCAATCGCCTCGTTTTCTTTCACGGTATTCATGCACCGCTTTTCTGAAGGCCTCCAGAATTGTTGGAAGTGGGGTCCCTGGAGCGAACACCGCGCAAATACCCTCACTTTTTAAATGAGGGATATCCTCCTCCGGAATAATGCCCCCGATGATCACCGGTATACCCCCACCGCCTGCCTGTCGCAGCGCCTTCAACACAGACGGAACGAGTTCATTGTGAGCTCCTGAAAGAAGCGACAAGCCAATAACGTCCACGTCTCCTTCGACGGCTGCCGATGCGACCTCTTCGGGCGTGTGGCGTATGCCCGTATAGATAACCTCAAAGCCGTCTTCCCGCAGACTGCGCGCAATGAGCCTTGCCCCACGGTCATGACCATCCAACCCCAGCTTGCCTATCAACACACAACCACGTTGTTCCTGTATTCCCATACCATTACTTTTCCCAAAAAGCAGTCTTTATACGATAACACGATAAGAGCAGGTATTCAACCATACTCACGGGAGGCAACGCAAGGGTAATTTCGACATCTGTTAGGAGTTGACATTACATTAGGCCTTCGGCGACTTTTTCGTGTTTCCACGTAGGGACACGGCGCACCGTGTCCCTACTTTGAAATTCCTATACGTTACATTAGGCATTCAGCGGTTTTTCCCTGGAGAGCGAAGAGCCTCTTCGCTCTACAACAGGCCCGAAGGGGCGACAGAAAAAAGCTTAACATCGCTGGAATTCTTACTTGTGACCGTCCCCCCCCCAGCCGCATTCATTGCCACCCCATTAATGGATAAAACAAACGCAACCCAAGCCAGATGACAATAAAACCGCACACATCAAACAAAAACCCCGCCCGCACCATTCTGGGAATAGAGATCAGCCCGCTGCCGTAAATGATTGCGTTGGGAGGAGTGGACACCGGCAGCATAAATCCGAAACTGGCGCCAAGACACGCCCCAAGCGCTGGCGGAAGCGGGCTGACGCCCGCCGACACGGCAAGGGTAATAACAACCGGGATAACCATGTTTGCCGATGCGACGTTTGAAGTCATCTCGCTCAGCACAATCGCTATTGCAATTGATAGTGCAGTCAATCCCCACAGGGATTGCGCCCCCATCATAGAAGCGGCATTTTTCCCGATGGCCTCTGCTACTCCCGTAGAAAACATCAGCCCGCCGAGACTCATCCCACCTCCCATGAGAATGATCGTCCCCCAGTCAATCTGCATAGCTTCATGCCAGGTGATGGTAAACGTCCCCCGTTTACGGTCTACCGGCAATAGGAAAAGAATACCTACCGCAATAAGAGCAACCATCCCCTCAGGAAGATTTTTATCGGCAAATATAACGCAGGGGTGTTCCTTCCCAAAGGCAATCGAGAGTATCCCCGGGGCAATCCACATCAAGACGGCGACTCCGAAGGCGATAAGCGTGTTAAGCTGTCCTCTGGTCCAATCGCCGAGCAACCTGCGCTCCGCATCGAGGTATTGGGTTATTTGCGGGGCGTCCATCACCTTTTGTGTTTTTCCGTTATGCAACAGACAGAGGATCGTAAAAAGCACGCCGTACATGACCACGCACAAGGGAACGCCCAGGGACATCCATTGAAAAAAACTAATATCTACACCGGTCAGTCTATTAATCAATCCGATACCGATGAGATTTGGCGGGGTGCCGATAGGGGTGCTTATACCGCCCACCGAGGCGGAGAATGCGGTCATCAGCATCAATCCTGCTGCGAAAGGGGTCTCCAGCAACTCCCTGGATATCCCGGATGTCCCATCTCCAGGCCTGCTCATTCCCTGGGTGGCGCGGAGTATCCCCAGGGCGATAGGCATCATCATAGCGGTAGCCGCCGAGTTGGATATCCACATCGAAACAACGGCAGTTACCAGGCCAAAAGCGCCCAGAATCCTGGCGCGGCTCCCGCCAACGCCGCGAAGTGAAAGAATGGCAAGCGCAAAACGGCGGTCAAGGTGGTGCAGCGTCATTGCGCGGGCAATAATAAATCCACCGATGAATAGGAATATAATAGGGTCGGCAAAGGGTGCAAACACCACCCTGGCGTCTGCAACACCCAGGAAGATACAGAGGCAAGCGCCCAGCATCGCGGTTACCGGAAGCGGAATGGCCTCTGTCATCCACAGCGCTAAAACAGCGGCCAATATTGCGCTTAAACAGTTGCCTCCGGGCGTCAGCTTACCATGGGTAAGCCAAAAAACCACACCAAAGGCCATCGGCGCCAAATACAGCCCCGCCCTCCTGCGCAGGCGGTCGAATCGCTCCTCCGCTTTCGATACCGTCTCAACCCCGGGTTGTTTGGCTTTTGGGAAAAAAGGTGTATCATCCATAATAGTACCTATTCATAAGTCAAAGTGTTTTGCATGAAGAACGGCCGGATTGTACCACAAAATGTTCCTGTTTACAATCGGCTACCGGGTTGGTTTCCAGTCAATTGAGGTAAAACATGCCAATACAGGTGGGGGGGGGATAGGCATCGTCTCTTACAAATAATATTTTAACGTTTTCAGCAAAAATATTTTTTGTGAAGTCTCGTATTCTGCGATGAATAAGGTTTTATGGCTGATTCTAACGCTGTCCAACTTTCGACAAACTTCGGGTTCGCCTGGGTTATAATAACGTAATTAATTTCAATACTCCGTTAAATAGTCCGGTGGTGCTGGATACTCTTCCGACTCGTTCGGGTTAGGTGTTAAGGTAAGCGATTTGGGAGGGTGGTATGGGCAAACCCTGTTTGTCTATGCCTCGTGGCCAACAACGGTACGAAGATTACAGGAGATGAGGCAGGCCACTGCCCCCCGCCGGCGTGAGATAGGAAAAACAAGAGCCATTGCAACGACAACTAATGCTGCAATGGCTCTTTAGGGTAAAGGTGTTCTTGGGAGAAGACAACCCTTATCTACTTTACTGAATATCTTCCGAGGTGCCTGTCATTTAATTCGCCGATTTTCGACTTGTTCCAGTTGGAAACCCTGCTGTAATATCCGACAATCCTCGTTACGCCATGAAGACGTGTGGAAATGCCTGTTTCGAGCGCCGATACGACGTGCTCTAAATCCTGACGAATCACTGCGTCAATGCTTATGGAAAATGCCGCTTCCAGTTTGTGGTTAATAATCTTCAGTGAATGCTCCTGCGGCGTATTTCCACTAATATCGCCATCGATCTCAAGGAACTCGTGTCCTTCGATCGTTGCGTCAAAGGCGTTGAGTTTTTCCTCGATAAACATCTGTACGTCATCATTTTTAATCCTACCACCGGCCCTCTTTGATACTACGGGCATTTCCAACATAGCCGTCGTCATTTCTTACCATCTCCTTAAAATAAAACCCAGTTAATACAATATTCAATACAGAACAGAAGTCTTTAATATAGTTCCCCAAACCTACCCCATTTCAGAAAAATAGCTTTTAGGCCACCTCCCTTCCACTGAATATTTGGTTACTATATGTAGTATGTCGCAGATTATTGGACTGATAGTACCATAAATAAAAATATTGTCAAGCGAAAATACCATATTTTGTATGCGACTGTATTGAATAATACCACCTATCGCAAATAAAACACCTTCCTGCGGCCATTTTACAAGACTGGAAGGCGTTTGCGGCTGGTATACCTGTTGTATGTCCCTCGTAGGAGTATAAAAGGCAAAAATGGGCTTCTTGATTTCATGGTATGGGAATTTTGTTTTATTTATGTGGGTTTGCTGGTGGGTGTAACGGTAGCAATTGCTATGGCAAAGCGACACGATAGCCAAAAGATGCTGTTTTTCGAAAAATACAGGGTGAATTTCTTGTACTCCCTGGTTTGAATTTCGAAAACCGGGTTTGTTTGCTATATCTTGATATGCCACGGGAAACCCACCTCTGCACTCCATACGTGTTAAGTTAAGAGTTTTGCTGGTGGCAGGACAAACTCTTTACACACGGTCCTATAC
>CAYJPZ010000142.1:0-10479 GCA_964372185.1 uncultured candidatus Brocadiaceae bacterium | reverse complement strand
ACTCTACATAGTCTAAAAGTCTGATTGTCTTTGCAAGCTCTCCCTGAATAGCCCTTCGGTAATTTATGCGCTGCACAAAGTCTGAAGTACCAAAACCGACTTTATCCAACAACTCATACCCCGATTCTTCCCGCGGTAAACCTTTGCCTGCAAGCTTCAACCTCGTTTCATGCACCTTCTCGCCGGGTACCATTATCGCAGTGCCGTTTCTTCCGATTTGATAGGGTATTTTCTCTTCTTTTAAAAACTCAACCACCTCCCCGCTCTCTTTCGCGCCAAGCTCTCCGTACAGCAATCCATAATCGGGTTTTCTAGCCCACTGCGTAACCCCTATAATGCCTCCGATAAATCCCATGGTTAACATAATCATGATAAACTTATGCGAAAAGCTGATACTTTTCCAGATATCCCCAAATTGCCCCATAGTTTTGTTAAAATCGAAGTTCATGGTTTTCTATCTCCATCTTTGAGTGCGCTATAAATATAGAATTGTCATGAAGGGATAGAGCAATTGCCGTGCCAATAAAGCCTGGTCTTGTTTTCTGGTTAAAATAGTTGCAACTTACTTTAATTACGTATGTTACAAAGCGTACAGTTTGGTATGATTCGATGGGTGTAAGCCAATAAGCCCGGTTTTGTATCATTTCAATATATCAAAACACAACCTGATGTATATTATTTTGACAACATGGTGTAAAACGCCTTCCTGTCCTTTACGCCTCTTTTGCCCTATTGTTTGCTGCCATGCAATGCTTAAGATATGATAGCAGAAAATCAACACATATCAAGCGCGCAATTTGTGTTCACAGAACATAAAGACGAACGGGTTCCGGTAAATAGAGTGGACGTAATGCCATATTTCCCGGAACTACCGGAGACGTTGTTGGATACGCGGTGATTATCTGTCGTCAGAAGGTAAAATGTCAGGTAATCGGGTTTGACATGGAAGAGGAAACATCTAGGGACGTTTCCCGTTTTGAGGCTAGTAGTAAGATAAGGACATGTTTGTTTATACAGATTATTGAGTGGTATGGATAACCGCTATTTATCTATGCCTGCCGGGTTACTCACAACGGTACGAAAGCCACCAGATATGAATGCAGGCGGGGGGAGCTAAAGAAAAGCAAATAACCTTGCAGTGGCAATTTGAACTTGCAAGGCAAGGCTAAGTCTACCAGAAGGGCGTTAAGCTTATGGTCTATAAAACCCTTTTACCGGGAAATCAGGATATTAATCAGCAGTGGGATACATACCATGTACCCCACTGCTTTAGATACTCAACGCACGATATTAAGCTACCACAGGTTTACTGACAAGCACCCATTGTCCAAGAACCACTACCCCCGCACGCATTAGTCCAACTGCCAGAACCCACCTTCGTCTTTTTGTTGAATTTGCCTGTGTACGTAAACGTAGTGCAGCAACCATTGTCCTCTTGATTCTTCGCGTTCAACGTTATATTCTTCTTTTTGTACGTACCTGTTACTTTCCAAACACCACAGGTACCCGTGTCAACATTACCCGTTATTTTGCCCTTCTTTATATTAATAGTCCA
Source organism: uncultured candidatus Brocadiaceae bacterium (assembly GCA_964372185.1). Lineage (GTDB taxonomy): Bacteria > Planctomycetota > Brocadiia > Brocadiales > Brocadiaceae > JACVXV01. The sequence continues at coordinate 8,924 of CAYJPZ010000142.1, read as the reverse complement.
CACATAACCATAATTATCACATGCCACAACCTTCTTGTTTATTTCCTCATCTACACCCTCACCATCATCCACAGAGGCTGAAGCACTCGTCGGTGTAGATTGTGCATATACCAACGATTTCTGGACTGGGGCAAAATCTACACAAAACAGGGCAACTAACATCGCAAAAACCATGCTTAACACCCACTTCATAATTTTTCTCCTATCCTAAAATATACAAAATATACATCTATCACGCACATCGTTCTTTAAATATTGAAACTCTTGACATAGGTTAATCAACATCACCTCCTCCTTCGTGATTTTACAGATTTAAAATCAAACCTAATTATCGCTTTTTATTGTATACGTTGGCTTCCTTCCAATTTCTGCAATTCATAGTACCTACTTGTATGTTAATTATATCATTCTTTATTATAAATTTCAACGTGCATTATCACCGTTTTGGAGATGTCGCCTCTTTTTTCACCTTATTCCAAATGGCGTCCATTTCTTCCAGGGTGCATTTCTCGATATCCTTGCCCATAGATGCAAGCGCCATCTCCACCTTTTTAAAGCGCTCGGCAAATTTATATATGGTCTTGTGAAGCACGTTCTCTGTGTCCAGTTTCAAAAAGCGGGAGAGATTGACTATGGAAAACAGAAGATCTCCAACCTCCTCCTCGATATGTTTCGGGTCATTTTCGCGAATAGCCTCTTTCACCTCTGACAGCTCCTCTTCAACCTTGTCAATCACGCCATGGATGCTTGGCCAGTCAAAACCCACCTTGGCTACCTTCTTTTGCAGCTTTTGCGCCTTTTGGAGGGCCGGGAGGTATTTAGGCAGCCCATCGACGATAAACTTTCTTTCCTCGTTCCCCTTTTCCTTTTTCTTGATTTCCTCCCACTGGTGAATCACCTCCTCAGACGTGGCGGCTGTGGCATCGCCAAAGACGTGGGGATGGCGCCGCGTCATTTTATCAAGGCATAATGCCATGACGCTGCCGATATCGAATTCGCCCTTTTCCTTTGCGATTTGGCAGTGAAAAACAATATGGAAAAAAAGGTCTGCCAATTCTTCCTTGAGTTTGTCAGGGTCGCCGGAATCTATTGCATCGATCACCTCATAAGTTTCCTCTACCAGGTGCGGTTTTAATGATGCGTGGCTCTGCTCCTTGTCCCACGGACATCCGTCCTTACTGCGCAACCGCTGCATTAATTCAAGCAGTTCCTGAAATAGTGAAGTGGATTTATCTTTCAATGTATTCATTTGCCACTCTTTCCCGCAAAAATGGGAATACCTGGAAGGGATTGAGGCAAAGGGATGCACGGCATTACCTCGTTGTAGCCGGCATCGAAACGCCTTGCTACGCCTATTCCTGTATCTGCGGTAAGGATTCGTTCGAGTCTTTCGCCTCTTTCCCTGGTTCCGTCAGCTACAATAGCCATGCTTGAATAAAGGGAGTTTCCGGTGCCGGAACCGCCCCCTTGTTGAATGCCCACCCATGACGCCCCGTTTGTGGCGTTCAGCGCAAGGTTAATCATTGGCCAGTCGGAGACGGCGTCACTGCCGTCCTTCATATCCTCGGTTTCCTGGTATGGAGCGGCTGCAGACCCACAGTCGAAATGGTCCCTGCAAATAACTACCGGCGCCTTAACCGTCCCGTTTTTAACCAGTTCATTAATAGTCAGACCTATTTTTGCGCAGTCATTATTACTTAACCAGCAGCTTCTGGCGGGCAGTCCGGGCGATGTTTTCTTTTCTCTGACGAGCCTTAGCCACTTTACCACAGATGCGTCTTTATTAAAACCCCTGATGATGGCATTATCAATTTCTTCAATATCGGATGCGCATCCAGACAGCGCAACCCATTTAAAGGGCATTTTGCCCTGGAATAACGGACGTAAGAATGCGGACATAAATCCCTGATACCAATACCTTCCATCGGCATCCCTTATGGAAACGCCCGCCATTTCGGCCTGCGCCCTGAGATTGTTGCCATACTCAAAGCACACGGCGCCGTTTCTTTGCATGGTCAGAATGGCCTTTGCCTGCTCAACGATGGCATCGAGTACCTTTTCTTTGTACGCGTGTTTATTTTTTTCTTTCAGCTTGTCGAGTTCCTTTACGTCGCCAATAGGGACGTATGACACCAGGTCGTGAGCCGGGGTCTGATCTGTCACAACATCAGGGGTAATCTTACGATTTATCAATTCGGGGTAGACGTGAGCGGCGTTTCCTACGAGGCCGATTGACAAAGGTATTTGTTTAGACTTGGCGTCCAGCGCCCACGTGAGCGCCTCATCGAGATTCGCTGTCATTTTGTCACAGTAGCCATCCTTGAGTTTTTGTTCTATACGTTCCTTGCGAACTTCTACGCACAGGATGACACCTTCATTCATGGTTACCGCCAGGGGCTGTGCGCCGCTCATGCCGCCCATGCCGGCGGTAAGCACCAGCTTGCCTTTGAGTGTTTCCGTTTGAAACGCCGTTTTTGCGAGCATGGCAAAGGTCTCGTATGTGCTTGCTAAGGTATCCTGAATGCCGGTATAAGTCCAACTTCCGGCAGAGGTTTGTCCATACATGGTAAGACCCAACTCCTCGTAGGTATCAAATACCTCTTGTTTCTCCCATGCAGAAACCAGATTGGCATTGGCAATGACAAGACGTGGGGCGCATTCATGCGTTTTAGCGACGTATACCGGCTTGCCTGATTGGATGCACAACGTCTCGTCCTTTTCCAGGGTTTTCAGGGCATGTACCACCCGCTGATATTCCCGCCAATTTCTCACCACCCGGCCGGCACCCCCGTATACGATAAGTTCATCGGGTTGGGTGGCAATCCGGATATCTAGGTTGTTCATAAGCATGCGCAGGGCGGCCTCGCTGTCCCACGTCTTACAAGAAAGTGTTGTGCCTGTAGGGGACTGAATGGCTTCCTGTGGTCTGAATTCATAAAACATTGAGGATGTCATAAGATATGCTGGTTCCTTTAAAAAATTTCGTAATTTTCTTAATTGAATCGTGTTCCAAAGTGGCATGGACAAGTATTGCTTATCCGTGCCTTTTTAGTACGGGTTTACAACTCCGGCAGGAATTTTGCCAATTGTTGCATCCACTGCCACGTTTCGTTCTTTATCTCTTCGGCTTCAACCCCATCCTTAAAAGAGTCTTCATTCTCTTCGATAAAGATGTAAACCTTTCCGAGAAATTCTTTCAATTCAGCAACTTGTTTCAAAATATCCACTTTGTCCTCCTTAAATTAATACATCCACCAGCATTCCCCTCCTGGGAGGGGTGCAGGGGTGGGTTGTCCTATCGCGTTACCATTGCACACATTATAATCATACCAACCCGTAAACCCGCACAAATAAAATGAGAATTCCTATACGTTAAATTATGCTTTTCGGCGGTTTTTATCTGTTTTTATTATGTAGGGCAAGGCTTTAGCCTTGCTCCTTTCTGAATAGGTACTAAGGATTGTAACCCTAAAGGGTCGACCTACTGCTATGCGTCAAGATACAAACCATGGCAAATATACCAGCCTTTGTCATGTAATGCAAATCTTTTGAGCCGGATTTTTTGTTTGAAAGAGGCCGGGCAATGGTTTAGAATCACAAAAGAGTGTTTTGTGATGATTTTTATTAATGAAAGTGAGTAGTAAGGAGTAGAAATTTGGCAAAGGCCTTAGCGTTATTATCCGGGGGTTTGGACAGCACACTGGCCATACGGGTTATTCAGGAACAGGGAATCGAGGTGATTGCCCTTAATTTTGTCACTGTCTTTTGCCGTTGCACCTCTCATGGGAGCTGTAAGCTTGAGGCCGTAAAGGTGTCGGAGAAGTTTGGCATACCTATCAAGGTTATCAATACCACGGACCGGTTTTTGGAATTGGTGAAAAAACCCAAGTTCGGCTATGGGAAAAACATGAATCCCTGCATTGATTGCAGGATTAACATCTTCCGCGCCGCGGGCGACTACATGCGCGAGATCGGCGCTGATTTTATCATTACGGGCGAGGTGTTGGGGCAGAGGCCGATGTCGCAGCGCATGGACGCCATGAACATTATTGACAAAGAGGCGAATCTCACCGGGCTCGTGCTGAGGCCGCTGTGCGCCAAGCACATGCCGCCTACTATTCCGGAAAAAACCGGCCTTGTGGACAGAGAACGGCTGCTGCAAATCAAGGGGCGTTCCAGAAAAGACCAGATACAGCTTGCCGACGTGTTCCAGATTAAGGATTATCCCTGTTCTGCCGGCGGCTGTCTGCTGACCGATCCGGAGTTTGCCCATCGCATGAGGGACCTGGTGGACAATTGCGATGCAGACGTGAACGACGTAAACCTCCTGAAGGTAGGGCGACACTTCAGGCTGGACGAGGCAACAAAGATAATCGTCGGCAGAGATGACGACGAAAATAACAGGCTCGAATCGCTTTCCGAGGATGGAGACTGGCTGCTAAGCCTTACCGATATGATGGGGCCTCTAACGCTCCTTCGGGGAGACGTAACGGAAGAAAAGATCAGGATCGCCGCGCAGCTTACAGCCAGGTACGGCAAAGCAAACGCGCTGTCTTCGGCAAAGGTTTCCGTAAAACAGATAAATAATGACGACGCGGCAACAACCATTGAAGTTGAGCCGATGAGCCAGGACGAGGCCGACAAACTTATCCTCAAAAAACAAAACGTATCTCCATGCGCAGGGTAACCTCAATTATCGAGTTAAACCAGGCACGGATAAATCCGTGCCTACAATATCTGTCATCCGCTTTGTAGGCACAGTTTCAACCGTGCCAGCCCAAAACCGCTTACATAAAATGGAAATTCCTATACAATGAACTTATTCAAAACAAAGATCAATTTTCAAGAATTGTTAAAAACGTTCAGAAATGTAAAACCGGGGGCTTCTCCTCGCGGCAAGAAATCCTTTATCAAGGCAGATAAGCAGGTCTTTGTCATTATAGGGATTACCTTTGCCGCTGCGGCAGTCGCGGTTATCTGCTATTGGTTGTGCATGGAAAGGCCTTATTACGAGAAGTTGATTGCCAACAAGGATGAATTGATTAAGACTTTGAAATTTACGCGGGACAAACAAAGGAAAATCCATGAAAATGCGGTGGCCGCTTATGAAGAAAAACTGGCAAACGAATATGTCTTGAAGTCCTTGTATGACGGCAAAATCCATGATTATGAGCAGAAACTCAATTCTTACCAAAGTAGTTATGTAACAAAAAGCGACCATGAAAATGTATTGAAGGACTTGGAACTGCGCTTGAAAGAAGGGGAGTCGTCAAAAAAAGACCTTGAACAAAAAATTACCCCTCTGGAGCAAAAGGTTTCCATCCTGGAAGATAAAAATCTGGATCAAAAAAGGCTCATAGAAAAATCACTGGAGTTTATTCACAAAGAACGGGATAGGCTGGAGGCGATGCTTGTTCTGAAGAGAAAAAAGGCATTCATTCCTTCTTTAATCCTTCAGGAAACGAAGAACTGTGCCATAAGTTCCCGTGTCTTAAAAGAATTGGTCTCTATTAAAGACCGGTTGAAAGACATCGAAGATATGAGCGTTGCTTTGAAACCGGAGACCTATTTCAACATAGGCCTCATTTCCTATTATAACAAGCAATATAGCGAAGCTACTGAGCAGTGGGAAAATGCGGTGTCACTCGACAAAAACAATCTTAAGGCATACCTTTGCCTTGGAATTGCGTACCATGAACAAGACATGTCGGACAACGCAATCAAGGTATTGAAACGCGCTATCGAGATTAATCCCAAGTATGCCACAATACACCTTGCGCTTGCCCGTATCTATGAACAAAAGAACAGTATTGATGAAGCCATCCATGAATACACGAAAGTGATCGATATTGCCCCGCAAACGATCGACGTCCATAACATACTGGGCGCTCTTTATGAGAAGAAAGGGTTGAGAGACGAGGCAAGAAACTCCTTTGCTTTGTATGAAAAGCTGAAGGGGGAACGGAGATAATGGATAATTCTCTGCTCTTTCAGCAAAGACCGTACTTATCAAAACACCGGTTTTTTCCTTTTAGTGAGTATCTAAAAGAACGCTTTCCTTGTAAGGTATATAAGATACCCCTCCACGCCGGCTTTACCTGCCCGAATCGAGACGGACGCGCCGGTGTGGGCGGTTGTACGTATTGTGCTAATGAAAGCTTCAGTCCCAACGTCAGGGGTCCACGCATTCCCATAAAAGAGCAGGTGGAAAGGGGCAAGGCCTTTCATAGAAAGCGATACGGCGCCGAAAAGTTTATCGTTTATTTCCAGTCCTTTACCAACACGTATGCGGACGTTGAAACGCTGAGGCAGTATTATGACGAGGCGTTGGGAGAGGAGGACATTGTCGGCATCTCCATCGGCACCCGGCCCGATTGTGTTACGGATGAGATATTAGACCTTATTTGTAGCTATACCGACAAATACCATGTGTGGATCGAGTATGGACTTCAAACCATTCACGACAGCACCCTCAGGCGCATCAACAGAGGGCATGATTATAAAATTTTTTGTGAAACGCTAACTCGTACAAAAAAAACTTGCATTAATATATGCGTACATGTTATCTTAGGATTACCTGGCGAGACGCGTGACGATATGATGAAAACTGCCGATGCGCTGGCACAATGTGGCATTCAGGGCATTAAACTCCATCATCTTTACGTAGCTAAAAATACTGTGTTGGCAGAAGAGTATTTTAGGGGAGAAATACAGACGCTGGATAAAAGCGATTATATCCATCTTGCCACTGATTTTCTGGAACGTATCCCATCTGATGTTACCGTTCAGAGACTGGTGGGCGATACTCACGGCAATTTTCTTATCTCGCCGATATGGAAGGCTAGTAAGGCCGAAATTACCAACAGTATAACTCAAGAGTTTAAGCGGAGAGGCACTTACCAGGGAGCTCTTTGTCTTAATGCTTCAGACGTTTCCGAACATCAGGATGCAATCCGATACCCCGGGCAAAATGGACAGGAGACGGATGCTGAGAAGCTAAAATTAAAACTGCACACCATAGAAATATAAAGCGGGCGTAATTCAGTGGCAGAATACCAGCTTCCCAAGCTGGGTATGAGGGTTCGATTCCCTTCGCCCGCTCCATTTTATAACACACTTAGTAAGCGTATACACGTATGCGAAACAGGTGGCTTACTCCATTGCAGGTACCACTATGAACTGTCCCCCATTTTTAATACCTAACTATGGCAAACGAATATAAAGTAGACTTGGATATTTATAACGGCCCGCTTGATTTGCTTCTCTATCTGATCCGGAAGGAGGAGGTGCAGATTTACGATATCTCCATTGCGCGGATTACCGACCAGTATTTACATTATGTGGAAGCATTGCAAATACTGGATATGAACGTGGTCGGAGACTTTCTGGTAATGGCTGCCACGCTTATGTATATCAAGTCATATATGCTTCTTCCCCGCACTGAGAGCCGGGAAGATGAAGAAGAAATCGACGACCCACGCCTATCACTGGTAAAGCAATTGCTTGAATACAAGCAGTATAAGGAAAGCACCTTGCGTCTGGCCTCAAGAGCTGCTGAGTGGGGAAAAAAGTGGCTATGCTCTTACCATGAAGTACCTGATGATGAGACCGATAAAAAAGAGGCGGAACTACCTCTCGAAGGCATCGGTGTGTGGGATCTTTTACAGCGATTTTCCCAACTGATGAAACAGACTTTGCAAAATGTATCCACACGAGTTACTTACGATGACACACCAATTCAGGAATACATGAACGAGGTTCTAAAATTGGTACAACTCCGCACAACGATATCTTTCGCCGATCTTTTTGAAGGGATTGATGAGCGGATACGCATTATTGGTTTTTTTCTTGCCTTATTGGAGTTGGTTCGATTACACACCATTATAATTGAACAACCGGTAAATTATGCAGATATACAGATATCTCTCAATAACATATCCCCGGTTAAGAACCGACTCCTACCTGGCGCAACGTAGCCGCAAACAAAAATATTTTTAAGCTGCAAGAAACAAAGCTGAATTGCCTTCCAATCAGAAATTTTCACCTGAAAATCCTTTTAAATCACCGCCAACCCCTCTTGGTAAACATATCTTTTTCCCCCGTTATCGTTACTTGCTTTCTTTATCGACGGAAAGATCGACGTTAAACCTCGACACAAAGACATCCTCGCATCTATGGTAAGACATATCGTAAGCACCTGGCGTCGTTGGAAAGTCTAGTGACAAAGTCTCGCCTACCACATAGACGTATCCCCCTGGGCCGACGGCAATTGAATTGCCATAATCAGAACGAGACCCACCCTGAAACGTGGACATAAGCAAATTCGCCAGTTCACTGTTGAACTTCGATACAAAGACGTCACTATCACCATTAGATGCTGTGTCATAAGCGCCGGGCGTTGTGGGAAAGTCTTTTGAGCTGGTACTACCTGCCACATAGACGTTTCCCCCGGCATCAATGGCAATTGCCTTGCCATAATCATTAGCACGCCCACCCAGGAGTGTGGATGCAGGCAGGCTTGTCAATCCATTGTTGAACTTTGAAACGAAGACGTCCTTAGACCCGCGGTTGTATGATGTAGCATAAGCGCCAGCCGTCGTGGGAAAGTTTGGTGACACCGTTTCACCTGCCACATAGACGTTTCCACCTCCATCGATGGCAATTGCCTTGCCACAATCATTAGAATACCCGCCCAGGAACGTGGATGCCAGCAGGCTCGTCAGCCCACTGTTGAACTTCGATACAAAAACGTCATCATTACCACCGTTGTGAGCTGTGCCATAAATGTCGGGCGTTGCCGGAAAGTCTTTTGACCAGGTATTGCCGGTAACAAAGGCATTTCCCACACCATCGACAGCAATCGCTCTACCATAATCACCAGACCCCCCGCCCAGGAATGTGGATGCCAGCAGGCTCGTCAACCC
>CAYJPZ010000141.1:0-10620 GCA_964372185.1 uncultured candidatus Brocadiaceae bacterium | reverse complement strand
GTGTATATCAAATTGACCCACCGACAAGCATGCTTGAGGCAATTACAAAGGCGGGTGGATTCACTCTGGAGGGGAAAAGCAGCAGTGTATTGTTGATAAGGGGGGGACCCAAAAACCCCGTGGCCAGGAAGCTTGATTTAAAAAAGTCCTTGGAATGTGGGGATTTCGGTCAGAATGTGGCATTGCAGACGGGAGATGTTGTTTATGTCCCCCGGACGTTTATTTCGCAGGTCGACAGGTTTTTCGGACACTTTGAAAATATCATCAGGCCGATCCTTTGGACAGAACATGGCATCGTCCTAACGCCACTAGTGGAAGACGTATTTACCGGTGATACAGGCAAGAGCAAAACATCGATAATAATTGGAAAGTAGATAACCGTTTTATTTGATCGGCAAGGTGCCGGTCATAACAGCCTGCGTAGCGGGTGCGTCGTGGTCTCGTTGAGTAAACATTTAAAAAAACTTGTACTTTTCTTCCATTTTGCTTATTATTACATAAAAGCGAGGCCGTTTCCAATCATCTTCAATTATCCATCCATTCCTTAGCAACAGAGAACGTTATTCCACAGACATTAACAACTGCTGTGAATAGCCTCTGATTCAGACAATTGAAACAGGGAGTGTTTGTATGAAAGCTACGTTTTCTGTCTTAGATATAACTTTGTCTTTGAATGCATTCATTCTGCCGGCCTGTCTAATCCTATGTGCCGCTGGTGGGTGTACCGGTGTTTCCACTGAACCCGGCAAATCCATAAATACGGCGGACATACCAAATGCCCCTGTCGGGTTAACCGCAGGGGGAAGCGCAGAAGTTTCCACCGAACCGGGCAAGACCGTGAATCCGGCCGACATGCCTAAGTCCCATAGCGATACTACCGTGGAGCCTCGATTCGCTCCAAATCCTTATACCGATGATGTTGTCAAACGAAAGCAGAAGATGCGGGATTCGGAAGATAAATAACCTTAGTGTGATCGTGACAAGAAGGGGGGGGATGCCGATAATGACCGGTAACCATAAAGTGCGGTATTGTTGGGGAATACTTTTATAATTAACCCTGTTGAAGGAGATTCTTATGAAAATGAGAGTTTCAATTTCAGTAATTATGTTTTTTCTGGTAGGAATTTTTCTGATAGTCGCTCCAACCATCGCGACTGCGGACGAGGGTGCGGGAGGCGTGTCAGATGTTGGTATGACGGTTAACCCGTCTGACATGCCTGATGTTTCTGCTGATGCAGCCGTTACTCCTCAGTCCGTACCAATCATGTATAGCGATGACGTGCTTCAACTCAAGCAGCAGATGCACGGTGCAGGAAACCTGCCTAAAAGGGGAAGGCGGGGAGTTGAGGGGGACGAAAGTGGCGTAAATGATGGTTCAGGCGTTTCTGTTACTACGGATGCGCCTACTCTTTCAACCGATTTTGCCGGCATATCATATACGGGTTGGTATCCGCCAGACCCGATTATGGCGGTTGGCCCTTCACATGTCCTGGTTATGGTTAACAGTTCCCTTGCCATATACGAAAAGACCGGAGGCGCCGCAGTTTCTACGAGTACACTTGAGGACTGGTTTAGCAATGTCAGCCCTGGTACCACCATGATCTTCGATCCCAAATGTGCTTATGACCATTGGAATCAAAGGTATATAATGTTAGCGCTCGCGTTGAATACTTCGTCTAGCAAATCCTACTACCTTATATCGGTTTCACAGACCAACGACGCAACGGGGCTCTGGTGGAACTGGAAGATCGACGCAAAAGTGGACGGGTCAACCGATAGTAACAACTGGGCAGACTATCCTCAGATTGGTTTTGATAGCTCAACTTCAGGCGCTATTTATATCACTTCCAACCAGTTCGCTTTTGGGGGTGGCTTTCAGTACTCAAAGCTTCGTATTCTAAAGAAATCAGAACTCTATGCAGGTAGCAGTCTGACCTGGTATGATTTCTGGAACAAGAAGAACTCGAACGGTTCGGTCGTCTTCACCTGGCAGCCGGTACAAACGATGTCCAGCACAACGGGCGAATGGCTTGTTAACACGGTAAGCAGTTCCTCTGGAAATGCTGTTACCCTTTGGAAGGTGACAAACCCTACCAGTGCGACACCTACACTGAAAAGAACTGGAACCGCTAGCGTCAGGGCATATAGCGCTCCACCGGACGGGAAGCAGAAAGGCGGAACCACACTGATAGATACGGGTGACTGCAGGCTGTATAACGCAGTCTTCCAGAACAACTATGTCTATACGACGACCACCGAGGCCTATAAATGGGGTGACAATACCACGGAATCGGCCATACGTTATCTGAAGCTCAAGACGTCCACCCAAAAGGCTGTGCTGGATAAAACCTACGGTGGCAACGACGCCTACTATTCTTATCCGGCAATCAACGTTGATTCATCAGGCAACATTTACCTGGTATTCAGCCGATACAGTTCGAAGGAATATGGTTGTGTCAGGTTTTCCGGACGCAAGACGACTGACAAAAAAATGCAGAAACGTGCCAGCCTTAAGGCTGGCGAGGCTTACTATGTTCTAAAGGATAGCATTGGCAGAAATCGTTGGGGAGACTACAGCGGTATAGCGCGTGACCCTTCAACCGGCGATATATGGCTTTACGGCGAGTATGCCAAACCATCCAACCAATGGGGCACGTGGATTGGCAAGACGAAATTCTAGATTGTGATTTTCTTTGTGTGTGGGGGAGTGTGTCATAGCCGGCACGCTCTCCCCTTTCAAAGCAGTCTTAATGGCCGCTTTGTTTCAAATGTCACCTCATCACCATACAAAACGCCTTCCTCGTTTTCCTACACAAACCGCTAATGAATGCAAAGCTTAAAAACATTGACAAAGACACCCATAGAAGGTAACATTTTACCTTTCTTTACCTGCGTTAACTTGACCCTTTTTTCTGTGTAACGAACATGCAATTTGGAACTGTCTGTATTGTCGGCCCGGGGCTTATTGGTGGTTCTATAGGACTGGGTCTCAAAGCAAGGAAGCTGGTAAAAACCGTTATCGGGGTGGGCCACCGTGCGTCTTCGCTTGAATGTGCGCGGAAAATGAACGCCATCGATACCGGCGCGCTGCAGGTTGAAGATGCGGTGCGTGATGCCGATATCATTATACTTGCCACGTCCGTAAACCAGATTGTCGATTTGGCAAAAAAAATCATTCCCTTGATGAAAAGCAATGCCATCCTCACCGACGTGGGCAGCACGAAGTCCTTCATCGTGGAACAGATTACCCGCCATCTGAGAAAAGACGTCGCTTTCATCGGTGCACATCCCATTGCCGGTTCCGAGCAGCGGGGTGTTGAGTTTGCCTCGAAAGACCTCTTCGTTGGGGCGACTTGCATCATAACGCCATTAGACGTGCAAACAAAAGAATCGGAAACGATTGCGCAATTGTGGCGGTTGCTTGGCGCCAGGGTGATGTATTTATCCCCACAGTTACACGACGAAATACTGTCGTTTGTGAGCCATACACCCCATCTCGTCGCTTCCTGTCTGATCAATGCGATCAAAAAGGAATATCTCGATTGCGGCGCCAGCGGGTTAAGGGACACCACGAGGGTTGCTTCAGGAGACCCGGAATTGTGGGTGAACATCTTTAAACAAAACCGTGAAAATGTGATAAAATCCATTGACCGGTTCATGGTTGAGTTGAACGGGTTTAGAAAGGATTTGTTAAACAAAGACAATGTAGCGCTCCTTGAGCGGCTAACGCGCGCGAAGGGCTCGCGTGACAGTGTATTTACTCACAATTTATCCCATCAGAATAAGAACAAATAAAACCTATGTACTCAAGAATCGAAGTATTTTTTAAGCAGGGGACGCCTGACCCGCTGGGAAACAACGTGCAATCGGAGATCGAAACCTTTGGCTTCTCCGGGATAACCGGGGTGCGGGTATGCCAGGTGTTCGTTATCTTTGGAGATGTAAGCGCCAGCGTTTTGGACGCTATCGCCCAAAAGCTTCTTGTTGATGCCGTTACCCAGGGTTATCAGGTCTTGTCCGCCAGTTACCGTATTTCAGAGCCGAAATATCACCTTGTCGAGGTCAGCCGCAAACCGGGCGTTATGGACCCCGTCGAGCAGTCAGCATTGAAGGCGCTCGGCGACGTCGGGATAACCGTAGCGGGTGTTAAGACGGCGCATAAATACCTTATCAGCGGAAACGTCCCCGCGGCAACCATTCGCATGATAGCAACCAGGGTGCTGGCAAACACCAAGATTGAAGATGTCTTTATCTATCCTGAAATCCCTGATTATGAACACGGCAACATCCGTTATACCCTTCAAAAGGTGACAGTGCCGCTCATAAACGCCGATAACGCCAAACTGGGGCAAATCAGCGCGCAGGGACAGTTGTCGCTCAATCTCCAGGAAATGCAGTCGATTCAAAACTATTACCGGTCTCTTAACCGGGAACCGACCGACGTTGAACTGGAGACGCTCGCCCAGACGTGGTCTGAACACTGCGTCCATAAGACCTTCAGGGGCATAATAGACTTCGACGGAAACCGCATCGATAACCTCCTGCAAAACACCATTATGAAGGCCACAAGGGAACTCAACAAACCCTGGTGTGTCTCCGTTTTCAAAGACAATGCGGGCATTATCCGTTTTGATGATCATTATAACGTCTGTTTCAAGGTAGAAACCCACAATCACCCCTCCGCCATCGAGCCTTACGGCGGTGCAAATACGGGCATTGGTGGGGTAATCAGGGATATCATGGGCACGGGGTTGGGCGGAAAACCCATCCTCAATACCGACGTATTTTGTTTTGCCCCGCCGGATACTTTGCAGGAGAAAATTCCCCCCGGCGTGCTGCATCCGAAGAGGATTTTCAGGGGCGTAGTTGCAGGCGTGCGCGACTACGGCAACCGCACGGGTATCCCTACGGCCAATGGCGCCCTCTTTTTTGACGATCGGTACCTCGGCAATCCCATCGTTTTTTGTGGCACGGTGGGGTTGATACCAAAGGATAAGTGCCAAAAGGATGCGAATCCGGGCGACGTCATCGTCGTTCTTGGCGGCAGAACGGGACGGGACGGCATTCATGGCGCCACCTTTTCTTCGGTAGAGTTGCATGAGAAATCGGAGCAAACGTCGGGCGGCGCCGTTCAGATCGGCAACGCAATAACGGAAAAGGCGCTGCTGGACGTCCTCTTGCAGGCGCGCGACAAGGGTTTGTACCATTGTATCACCGATTGCGGCGCGGGCGGCCTGTCTTCCGCCATAGGAGAGATGGGGCAAGACCTGGGCGCCATGGTGAATCTGGAAAAGGTGCCCCTGAAATATGAAGGCCTTTCTTACACGGAGATATGGATTTCCGAGGCACAGGAGCGGATGGTGATTGCCGTTACGCCGGAAAAAGAGGCAGAATTTCTTGCCTTGTGTAAATCGGAAAACGTCGAGGCGACGGTTATCGGAAGGTTTACGAACGATAAAACCTTGCGGCTCTTCTACAACGCACAATCGGTTGGCGAAATTGACATGGATTTTCTCCACAATGGAATCCCCCGTCTGGAGCGCAAGGCGACGTGGCATAAAATCGTCTTTGAAGAGCCGAACATGCCGGAAAAAGGGGATTACGGTGCGGACTTAAAAAAGATACTTTCCGCCTGGAACGTGTGCAGCAAGGAATGGGTCATACGCCAATATGACCACGAGGTGCAGGGCGGCAGCGTCCTAAAGCCCCTTCAAGGCGTAAACAATGACGGACCCGGCGACGCCTGCATCATCACCCCCGTGCTGGGGTCCAGAAAGGGCATCATCGTGTCCAACGGCATGAATCCCCGGTATGGAGACATCGAACCTTACCACATGGCCGCCTCCGCCATTGACGAGGCGTTGCGGCAGATCATCGCCGTTGGAGGAAACCTGGGGCAGGTAGCGCTACTGGATAACTTCTGCTGGGGCAACACCAACAAACCGGACCGGCTTGGCAGCCTCGTAAAAACGGCTCAGGGCTGTTACGACGTTGCCGTCGCTTACGGAACGCCCTTTATTTCCGGGAAAGACAGCCTGAATAACGAGTTCATCACCGAAAAGGAAACCATCGTAATTCCACCCACCTTGCTCATCTCCGCCGTTGCGGTCATTGATGACGTAAGGAACGCTGTATCTATGGACGCCAAAGCGCCCGGCAACCTCATATATCTCGTGGGACTCACCCGTCCTGAATTGGGTGGCTCTCATTATTATCACGTACATGGCCACAAAGGGAACAATGTCCCCACGGTGAATACCTCATTAGGGAAGAAGATTATGGACGCCCTGTCACGGGCAATGGAGCGGCGAACCGTCAGGTCATGCCACGATTGCTCGGAGGGTGGCCTTGCCGTAGCCGCCGCAGAAATGGCATTTTCCGGGGGATGCGGTATTACCATCGACCTCAGGGCCGTAGCCACGGAAGGCGTTATCCATAGAAACGACACCATCCTCTTCTCCGAATCCAACACCCGCTTCGTCGTCGAGGTGCAGCCGGAGTACCGGCAGCAATTTGAAGACATCCTTAAGGACGTTCCGCATGGCTTACTGGGCAAGGTAACGTCTGAGCCCCGATTCAAGGTCTGCGGACTAAACAACAAACTTGTTGTTAATGAAAACATTTATGACTTGAAAGAGGCGTGGCAAGCGCCGCTTAGATGGTAAATATACGGGCAACCCCCGCTTACCCTTTGTCATTATACAAATCCGTAGCGCAGGCTTCCAGCCCGCTGTTTCTTTCATGAAACTAATGCAGGCTGGAAGCCTGCGCTACCTTTGCCGCCTTTCATGTAATCGGCTAAAAATATCCCTCAGCCAAAGCTCGATACTCTTTAATGACTGTTTAACCATGTCCGATTTCATGTAATTGTTTGCGTCAAAGTTAAACTTTATGCCGTAACGGTAATTGCCGGCGTCTTCCTTTATGTTGGTTACGACGCCAACAACCTCTGAGAGCGATTTCTTGTTTGAATCGTCAATCGAAAGTTCTATGAGCAGTTCACTCCCCGTTTTGTATCTGTGGTCGGATACAAAGGCCATACCGTGCTGGTTGAAGTCCATCCAGTTGACGATATGCGGCCTTTGAAATATCTTTATTAAGCCCTGGCGCTTGACGGTAACGAACAAGTTGCCGTGCGCGTAACGGACAGCCTTGCGGCGACTATTCTGCCTGTCGGTAAATGTTTCAGTTTCGATGTTTGACATCATAAGCGCTATCACCTTTCCCTAATTGGGCTTTTCAATAGCAAAACTATACCTGTTATTCTCATGATCTGATAACGTCGAGATGCAACTGGTAGGTGCGCTTATATTCGCCTTCTCCTTGCATGAGCGACTCGTGATTGCCTGTTTCTACAATGCGACCGTTTTTTACTACAATGATTCTGTCACAATGTTGTATCGTGGACAGACGATGGGCGACGATGATGGTTGTTCTTCCTGCAATGAGGTTGTTGAGCGCATCTTGTACCAGTTTTTCAGATTCATAATCGAGGGACGAGGTTGCTTCATCCAGGAGTAAGAGAGGGGAGTTTTTCAGTATGGCACGGGCGATGGCAATCCGCTGCCGCTGTCCCCCCGATAACTTTACGCCTAACTCGCCCACTACCGTATCATAGCCCTTGGGAAGTTCCACAATAAAGTCGTGAATGTTGGCTGCCTTTGCCGCCGCACAGACATCCTCAATGGAGGCATTTTTCCGGCCATAGAGGATGTTTTCCTTAAGACTGCGGTTGAAGAGGAATGTCTGCTGGGTAACGATTGCCGCGTGTTCAAGGAGTGACTCACGCTTAATATGCCGAATGTCTATTCCATCAATCTCTATGCTGCCGATCACCGGGTCGTAGAAACGGAGGATCAGATTGATGAGGCTGGATTTGCCCGCCCCGCTTTCACCTACGATAGCGACCACTTCCCCTTTATGAATGGTGAGATTGATGTCCTTTAATATAAAGTCTTTGCTGCCGTCATACGAGAAGCTTACGTTGTTAAAGCAAATCCCTTTTTCTATCTTTTCCACTGCAATGGCGTCCGGCGCGTCTGTAATAGTCGATTTTATCGTGAACAACTCAAAAACCCTGTTCACGCCCGCGAGGGACTCCTGCAGACTTGCGTAGCTTTTGGCTAATTTTTTTACGGACGTGATTACCATAAAACCTATGGCCGTTATAAACCCACAAAGCTCTCCAGGCGTTATTTTCTTTGCCGTAAGCACAAACCCGCCAAAAATAATGATCAGCGCAAGGACGATCGTGTAAATAAACTCAGCGCTGCTGGTATTCAGGGACTTTACCTTGACCATTTTTATATTTCTTTGAAAGAATCGTTCACTAATTTCATGTATTTCGCGGCTTTCTTCTGCCTCCATCTTAAACGCCTTTACAATCCTTATGCCGGCAAACATCTCGCGCAGGGCGTCGGTAAGGTCTGAAAGATGTTTTAATCCCCCTTTCCCATGTTTCTTGATCTTCTTACCCATGGTAAATACCGGAAGGATGATAAGGGGAAAGGCAATAAAGGTCAATAACGACAGCTTCCAGCTAAAGTAAAATGCAAGGCACAGACCGCAAATCAGCTTCATCGGCTGCAGCAGGATTTCGTCAAAAAGGATATTGATACCCGACTGGGTAATGGCGATGTCGTTGGTAAGCCGCGACAGCAGGTCGCCGCTCTTTCTGTTTTCAAAGAAGAAGAGCGGTTGGGGTATCAGGTGATCACACACCTTATTCCTGATATCCACAACGACCGACCACATGACGCGACTCCTTAAGTACTGCTGAAAATAGGCGGACACGAAAATGAGCGGCGACAGGATCAACATCACTATGCCTATGCTGGTAAACGAACTCGTCGCCCGTTCTTTTATTTTCCCTATGAATTGTACTTTTTGAAGGGTCTGCTTTTTGAGATGTTCGATGGAAAATGTCTCGTGCCGGTCTTGCGTGGTCTGGTTTATATCAATTCGGGGCAATGTCGCCGCGGTTTTTGACTCACTTGCAAGAAATTTATCGATAATGGGTTTAATCAATGATATCTGGATGCCGCTAACCGATGTATAAACGATCATGCTAAGAATCGCCAATGCCATCAGTTTCCAATAGGGTTTTGCAAAAGACAGGAGCTTTGAACAGTCACGAACAAGTGAGCTTTTTATCATGTAAATACCATTCGCCTTATAAAAGGTGGTTGCTGAACTACGTACCGGATTCGTTCTTATGCTATCACATCGGCATACGTTTTTCAAGAAACAGGTTATTTTCAATTCGCTATTCCGCGTTCGATTGTGAAATTTATTCTCCCAAAAAAATGGTAACGTAGTATTAATGCGTCGAGTTACTGCCAAATTTTTATTGACAATGCTTCATACAATAAATTAAGCTCACGATTCAGGGGAATAAGGAAAAAATCATAATGTCAACAGGGGACGGTTGACCTATCGTGTAGTACGCATAATTTTAATGCTATGCCCCGTTTGGGGCAACACAATCGCAGCCCACTGCGTAAGCGGTGGGACGTCGTTGTTAAGCCCCATAGGGGCGGCACAATTACTTGATATCCGTGGATGAAATTGTTGGGGCGGGGATTCCCAGGGAGAAGGCTGAAGAATTGATGCGTTTAAAGCTGCGGTTTGCCTTTGGCCACATCCGGGACACAAACGATCTGCTGTCTTCGAGGGTGGTCGAGCGTGAGCTGGTAGAGATAAGAAACGGTGTGTGTGTGCGCGTTGCGTCGGTTTTAACCGGTACGAATTTCAATATAAGGGAGAAGCCGAGGTTGTCGACATGAATCTCTTGCCCGATGAGAAATACGAACCCCCTTACGAATTGGCCTTTCACACGCATACGCATGATGACCACTTTGCCGGCATTACTACCCTGATACGTGCAGATCACCGTATCAAATATTTTGCTACGCCGCTGGTTCGCAAGTCGGTTACAAAAAAATTATCTGCCTTGTTGGTGGGGGGATGATTCACGGTAACGTGGAAGATATTAACATGCTGCTGAATTGTGATATTGAAACCATGAACGTCGGAACGATTCTTGTAAAGAAAGGAGCCGTTAATCCCTTTATCTACTTTATTATGACGGGTATTGTCGAAATGATTCAATCTGAATCGAGTAGACGCAATATACTTTCCGCCGGTTCACTTGTTGGAGAGTTTACCGGGATACCGGAGGTGTCTTCGCTTGAAACTTACATGGCGGCCAGTTACATCAGGGCGCTCAAAATCCCGGGCGATCGGATAAATCACAGGATTTATACCTGCTCTATGAGGGGGAACTACAGTTTAGTAAAAAAAACCAGGCAATTGAAACAATTAAGTCCGGGGGGGGTTGCGGGCGAGGAAATGATTCTCTATAATGTCCCCGCTGTTTTTGACATAAGCGCGACAAAGAAGTCCAAGGTGTTCCATATCCCGAAGGATGTCCTGGTAGATATTCCCATCGTCCAGTGGAAACTCATGGAAACCCTGGAAAAACGGCTGGAAATGTCCGGCAGCAGTTTAAGTGTTATGGGGGAGTACACGATATGACCGCAAGTTTTATAAAAGATCAAATGTGCGTGTAGTGGCAAGGCGCGCCGTGCCACTACGCTGTTAACGTGCCGGAAGATTTTT
>CAYJPZ010000140.1:0-10639 GCA_964372185.1 uncultured candidatus Brocadiaceae bacterium | reverse complement strand
GCGTTGAATGCCTAAAAATGACCGTTTTTCGGTGCGAATTGCGAAAGTCGGGCTAAGGATCTTCGAATGCCTGCAACTGCGGGTGAAGTGTTTCAATTTAGACGCCGGTATTCTTACGGTACATGGAAAGGGCAGTAAAGACCGGACTATGCCAATTCCGCAGACAATCATACCGGAACTGACGGCACAGCTTGAGGTTGTGCAAAAGCTCCATGACGCGGACATCGCAACCGGTTACACGGGCGTATTTCCCGACGACCTGCTCGAAAAGAAATATCCCGCAGCCGCAAAGAATTTCATATGGCAGTGGTTCTTGCCGCAAAAGACGCTTACGCCCATTCCGGATAAGCAGGAGCTTCGACGGTATCATCTTCATGAGACGCACGTGCAGGAGGCGCTTTATGAGGCGGTACAGCGGGCGAAACTCACAAAACGAGTAACCTCCCATACCTTCCGGCACAGCTTTGCCACCCACCTTCTTCAGGCCAATTATGATATACGCACGATCCAAACACTGCTTGGGCACAGCGATGTAAGGACAACGATGACATATACACACTGCGTGCCGGGCAGGACAGTAAAAGAAGCGAAAAGCCCGTTGGATTTTACTGATGGATGAGATGATAGGGAATTGCTTTTTTCTATTCAGGGGGTCAATTTAGCAAAAGCAAAGAAAACTGGTATCATCTTCAAAATTTTGACCATTTCAAGATAACGCCCGATTATTTTAAGCCGGGCATTCACCAATATCTTTCTGTTTAACGGACATAGAATGAACGATTCCTTTCGGACGATGAATACCATCCTCTACTGCCGTCGCTGTGAATTCACAACCTTGATCCTACGGAAAACAATTTCCTTCAACACGGCGCTCTCTTTATTGGGAACTTGCAACCAGGCATTACTGTCGGCCCGCAAATGTGCGTCTGCGGCGCCAACATGGCCGTTTTGCACAACAATCGTCTTATTCGCAATTATGACGGTGGCCTTTCTATTCTCCTTTCCGGTGAAAGTAAAATGGTATGTTACCGCAAATCCCTCTGTACGGACTTTGCCAGAACATAAAGCATGAAGCAAGACGCGAAGAGATGATCGATACCCACGCGCATAGTAGTGATTTATGGCGGGGAGACCTCCAGCCTGAACGCCAGTTCCTGCGCTACTGTGGCCGGCAACGGCACGCGCCGCGCCAGCTTTTCCGTTGTCCGCGCGTCCACCTTGAACTTTGCTCCCATCACGACGTTGAACCATCTTTCTCGGTCCATTACTACGCGATACATCTTCTCGTCCTGAGTTTCCGCGAGGTAGGGCAGATAGACGCGGATGGGCTGACCGCAACGCTCCACCTTGGCTCCGATACGGTCCACTCGACCCGTGCGCTGTTCCAGCGTGCTCGGATTCCAGCAGAGATCGTGGTGGATGACGTAACGGCAGAACCGGTGCAAGTCCACGCCCTCGGCCATCACGCTGCTTGCGATCAGCACCTCCGGGAAGAACGGGCTGTTGAAGGTAAGCATCAGGCGTTGGCGCGTTTCCGGCTTTACCGCACCGTTCACCAGGCGCACGTTGGGCAATAGTCTTTCAGTTGCGACCCCCTGCCGTTCGTCATCTCCAAACGTACTCAACACCTCATGTCCCGTAATGGTTCCGGTTTGGATACTGCGGATCGCTTCAAGGTAGCGCCTCCGTTCTTCCGTCACGCAACGGTTTTCCAGAAAGTCGAAGAAGCCTTGAAGCACGTCACGGAGGCTCAGCCCGGAACCGTCACCCGATGCGAATGCCAGCCGAACCGCCGCTTTGTCGAGATTGTTTGCGGTCAAGGGAAAGAATCGGACCAGGAATGATGGCGTGCGCAGGTAGCGGCGCGTCATCTCTTGCAATAAAGCAGCGTGTGGCGCTAGTCCCGCATAACAGCCGAGGATATCTGCCAGTTCGGTGTCGCACGCCTGGCGGATGGGAGAGTCGGTATCGAAGAATCGTTTTCCAATCCGTTCCAGTTGCGCCGCTGCCTCTGCCGGCTTGCAGCCGAGTTTTTCTGCCCCGCGCCGGGTGATTTCATCTTCCATGAATCCGGAGATAGCCTGCCGGAGCACGCGGCCAGTGGCGACATAGTGGCAGAAGACGAGAACCTTCTCACCCCGCAGCCAGGCGGCCAGTACCCGGTGTACTGTTGCTGAAATCTTCGGATGCGCAGCAGAACCGTGGTGATCCTTCAAGGGCAGTGCGGCTTTCAATCGGTCGAGGTACCATGTGCCTACTACATCTCCCGGATCGCCGTTCGCCGCCACATCGTCATCACCATCGGTACTGCCGTCGTTCGATTCCCGCGTGTGAAGAAACGCTTCGTAGCTGGACGCCAAACCCTCCGCAAAGACGGGCCGTGAATCAGGGGCGCACGCCGTAGCGCGCGCCGCAAGCAGAAAGGGCAACAGGGCATCATCCGACACCTCAATTCCCGCCTCCGTTCCGTCCGCGACATCGTGGTGTATCGCGTTGCCGGGCAGTCTTTCCCGGCGGGAGACGCCGTTGAATGTACGTTCTTTAAGATGCCGGATAACCCACGGTTGAAGAGACGACTCGGCCGCGCGCATCCTCTCGCTCACGCGCTGATAGCAGTCCATGACGTGGTCCACAACGGGAGAACGACTAGCGGCCCCTGTCGCCGCAGCCCACCATTTCGCCACGTTGTGTTGACGTCGAAATGTTGCCCGTTTAGCTCCAGGTCGTCCACACGCAGCCGACCCCATGCGGCATCCAGGTTGAGCGCTGACGTCTGTGCCGCGTCAAGCCTCTCGCGCAGTTCACGGATGCGCAGCCGGAAGATTTCTCGCCTCATCCGCGGCGCGGAGGGCACGTTCCAGGCAATACCTTCGAACCGTTCCAGCACGGAGCACAGTTCGTGATGGCCAAGTTGAAACGGCGTGGCGGTGAGAAACAGCATTCGTTCAAAGATACCGCCCAGCACACCACGCGTTATCTCATCAGCGTCGTTTTGGCGTCCGGGTTCTGAAACAGGCTGGAAAGTCGTGCCTTTGGGTTTTTGAGATGATGCGCCTCGTCCATCACCAGGAGTGGCATCTTAAACTGTAAGCGGGTCAGACATTGACGCCACACCTTCCTCAGTTCGTCCGTCAGTATCCGTCGGGCTGTCGCTACACGTTCGTCATAGGTTGCTGATTGACGCATCGGTATATCCTGCAAGACGCGATAAACCTCCGTGGTGTTGAAATCGTACAAGACCTCTATTACCGCCTTCGGCACGGGTTCATCATCTGTGTCGGGTTTCGCGTCGCCCTCGGGATCGATACCGTGCCGTTTCAGTATCTTCAACCACTCGTCCGGCGAATGATCAAGGAGTTTTTCCCAGATGCCTTCGGCCCGCCGTTCGACCCATTGAAGCCATAGCAACTTGCCCAGGCAACTTATTGGTGTATCGCATGACCGCACCACTTTCCTGGTTTCAGCAAAGAAGATACATTGCTTCCTGTTGTTTGTCAAGTTGGTTTTCTTATGCGGTTCACGCTACGCATCGGAATGGTGAAATAGCATGTCGAGCCGTCGCTTTTTAGCAGCATATTTAGGATTTATCTGTCGCGTATTGTGCAAAATGTTTTATAATTACCTACGTGATTAAATCATTCAAGCACAAAGGACTGCAGAAATTCTTTGAGACAAGAAGGTGATGTATACGTTGTCAACTATGAGGATTATCACTAATGAAAAATATGTATAACCCACCACATCCAGGCGAGTTTATACGGGAAGTTTATCTTGAACCTCATGGAATAAGCTATCGTACCGTAGCTGCAAAGCTCAAGGTTGCCCCTTCTACGTTCAATCGGCTCATAAAAGGACAAAGCAATATCAGTTCTGAAATGGCGCTACGTCTTTCAAAGACACTGGGACGTACTCCTGAAAGTTGGTTAATAATGCAAAATAATTATAATCTTTATTTAATTGGGCTTTGGCAACTTTGTAACGCCAGCCTTCATGGCCGGCAATAGCCGGGAGTGCACGCCAGGCGGGGGACGAACCCCCGCGCTACGGCATTACCTTAATTCCTAAAATGTTAAAAATAAAGGTCCCTTTCTCCGTGTTTGATCCTTTCCAATCTCTCTTCCGTCCGCTTCCTGATGGTGGCGTTATCTATTTCCGAGAGGGATTTTTTTATCATGTTCAGCCCAATTACCCTGCTTTCAAGGGAGGCGTTGTCCTCCAGGTATTCCATCAGGGTAAGGATGCTGTTGGGTTGGCAGAATTCTTTGATATCGCCCGGTTTTGCCAGTTCCATGAAGGCGTTGCCCGTCCTGTTTTTGCGGTAGCAGGCGGTGCAGAAACTGGGGGTAAAGCCCTGGTTCATAACGCTGACCGCTATCTCGTCAAGGCTCCTCGTGTCTGCAAGCTCAAACTGTTGGGACTCCTTCGAATTCTTTTTTCCAAACCCTCCTGGCGCTGTGGATGATGCGGCGCTGGCCTGGGTGACGCTGGTTCGGAAGGCGATTTCCCTTATCTCCGGCCTCTCCCTGGTTGTAATAATCATGCCGGTGTAGGGAACGGCGATCCGTAGTATGGCAATCAATTTTAAAAAATCATCGTCGCTTACCGGATAGGCAGGCAACATTTCTACCGTAGATGCTGGCCTGAACCTCGGCACGGAAATGGTATGGGGTCCGACCCCAAAGGTGCTTGAGAGATACCTTGCATGAGCGATGAGTGCAAGCACCTCAAAACGCCAGTCATGGAGGCCGAAGAGGGCGCCCAGGCCGACGTCGTCTATTCCGGCTTCAAATGCCCTGTCCATGGCGTAGAGTTGCCGCTCGTAGCTGTTTTTTGGTCCCTTGTGGATGGCCTCGTAGGTTTGCCGATGATAGGTTTCCTGGAAGAGCTGGTACGTGCCGATCCCCTTGTTTTTAAGCAGCTTGTAGTTCTCAACCGTCGTCGCGGCAATGTTTACGTTAACCCGCCGGATCTCTCCCTTCCTGCTTTTGACGGAGTAGATGGCATCTATCGCTTCAAGGAGGTAATCTATGGAATTATTGTTCGGATCCTCACCAAGTTCCAAAAGAAGCCGCTTGTGTCCCATGTCTATGAGAAAACCGGTCTGCTCCCGTATCTCATCCAGTGTCAGCTTTTTGCGGGAGGATTTATTGCTTGCATGAAATCCGCAGTATTCGCAGTCGTTTACACAATAATTACTGAGATAGAAAGGCGCAAAGAATACGAGCCTGTCGCCATAGATTGCGTCCTTGATGTAAGATGCCGTCTCAACTATTGCCTTGCCGGAATCCTGATCAACGGTATTTATGAGCAAAAAAGCCTCTTCAGGGGAAAGGCCTTCCAGCCTGCGCCCCTTTTCAAGTATCCCGGCAACGGCGCTTGCTGATGGGCTGGCGGTATTTTCGAGTATTGTGTGGAGCTTATGCTCGTCTATAAAGGTCATTGATGTGGCTCCTCAGATTAGGGGTTTGGGCTGAACATTTCTCCCCTTCCTCAAATACCTCAAACATCTTTTTCTCAAGCATCTTGTAGCTCAGCGCCTCCCTGAAGAGGCCGTACTTTTCCCACATCTCCTCTTTACCGTGGTACTTATTGGGATAAATCCTGTAAAAATCCCTGTACCTTTCAGGCGTTAGGTTGAACATCAATGAGTTGGCGCCTGATGAAAGTCCGAGCCTTCGGCCTTCCTCGCTTTCAATGGTTTCAAGGGCGGTGGTCACCGGTATCTTCGACTTGGGCATTAAGAGCCTTGCAATGGCGATCACCTTCAGGGTCGTCATCGCATCGCCTGCCGGACGTTCCGACATCGGGGTGTTTGCGCTTGGGATAAAGGGGCCGACCGTAACCATGTTTATTCCAAGTGACTTCATGGTCATTATATCATCCGCTATCCCCTCCAGGGTCTGGCCGGGAAGGCCGATGAGGAATCCGGAGGCGACGTAATATCCCATCTCCTTCATCCCTTTAAGATATGAGATCCGTTCATCATAAGATTGGCCGGGGTGGATTGAATTATATATCTCACGGCTGGAGGTCTCGAACCTGAAAAGGACGCCGCTGGCGCCCGCCGCCTTCATCTTTTTGTAGCTTTCAAGACTACGCTCGCCAACGCTCATAAAGATAAAAACCTTGCACCTTTCCTTTATCATCCCGATGATATCAACCAGCATATCGTCCGTATAATAAAAGTCATCGCCGGATTGAAGGACTACCAGTTTGTATCCGCGCCTGTTCACGGCGTCTTCCACCGTGCTAACGATATCGCTCGCAGACATCCTGTAGCGCCCGGCGTCGCCCGAATCTCTCCTTAACCCGCAGTAATGGCAGTTTCTTGCACAATAGCTTGAAAACTCTACAATGCCGTGAATGCAGAAGAAATCCTTGAGATTTGCTTGTCTTATCGTGTTTGCCTCAGAGAACAGCGCCTCTAACTCTGTTTGATCTTCCGTCTCAAGGAGCCGTATAATCTCATCCCTTCCAAGAGCCCTTGTGTGGCAGGCCTTGAGAATATCCAAAAACCCCTTGTCCAGCAACGAGAGGTCTATGTGGCTCCTAGGTTCCAGCAGTTCCAATATCTCCCTGGCATCAACCTCGCTTACCTTGTGAACGGCAATGTTTGAGGCATAAAGGATCCAGTCACCCTCCTGAAGATCGGGCATCATCATGGCGTTTATCTCCTTTTCGCCTCCGGAATCCTTAACCATGACGATCCTTATCGGGGAGTCCGGCTGGGACTCTTGAATGGAGATAACTTTTGCAGGGATTGTTAGGCACATAGATGCTAGCGAGGCAAGACCTCAGACCAACAAAAAGAGATGGGAACCACAGATTTCACCGATTACACAGATTTTGGACTATACAGTATTTAATGTTACCACAGGAGGAAATGATGCAACAAGGGGAAATTTGTTTCCCTTCGGTCTGGTAACTACTCAGGTAGATAGGCTGAAGGTTTTTAGGGATAAATTATAGTATACTCTGTAAAAACTTCTGTAACACTTTAGTTTTTTGAAAAATCCAGGGGGAAATAAAAAACAATATAACCCCGTTAGGGGTGATCTGTTTGTAGTACAATAAAATTCAATAGGGTAAATAGCTCCGAAGGAGCGGCCTGTTTATGATTGACCGGAAGACAGGTCGCTCCTGACGGAGCTAATATCTGACATGGCATCCTATCTTGCTACAAACAGGTTGCTCCTACGGAGCTTATCGGTAATACGTTTTTCAAAAAACTAAAGTGTTACAAACCTCTTTATTTTAAACGTCCCGTAGGGACAAAATATCGGTAGAAATAACAAGAGCATACAAACACAAAATGCCGTAGGCATGATATATTTAAAACCCAAATGTTTTTCTGTCAATACTCGTGGTGGTATGGCTGAATAGCCTTTTAATAAGCATCGTACCAAAGCTCCCCCTGGGTAAAAAGAACCGCAGGATGATCTTTTTCTTTCCGCTGTAGATTTCGTCGTCGGCTTGTTCGTCCAACAGGTCTCCGGGGGACACAATGGCCTTTCTCTCTACGCACTTAAAAAAGGCCTGTCGTATGCTCTTGATATTGAACCAAGCCGGTTTAATGCCATGGGTAGTGAGCAATTCCGAATAAAGCGATTCAGTGAGGCCGTCGGGCATCCTCGTGTTTGACGCAGGTGTTGGAATGGA
Organism: uncultured candidatus Brocadiaceae bacterium; assembly: GCA_964372185.1. Classification (GTDB taxonomy): domain Bacteria; phylum Planctomycetota; class Brocadiia; order Brocadiales; family Brocadiaceae; genus JACVXV01. Next base: position 2,980 of record CAYJPZ010000140.1, on the reverse strand, counting down.
CAACCCTTGTAAATACTTGAAACCTTCTGCGTCTATTTGTTTGTAAAAGGAATAATCTTCAACCATACCCTTGTGAACCCGTACGGCATCCTTGGCGGCCGATTCGACAACCTTTCGCAGGAGCGTATTCCACAGATGAGACTGAAATGCGGAGAAAAAGATCGACATCTCCTCATAGTGAATCTTCTGAAGTATGGGGATAAACCCCTTCGGATTTTTCGTCAGATATTCGAACGACTCCCGCTCAAAACCCGTCCTTGCTGCATTCAGGCACAACGGCCAGTCTCCCCAGACGCCATCCAGGAGTTTCTTGTGTTCTTTTTCTTCTTTGCTGTCGGCGGGGTGAAATCGGGTAAAGTATATCTTCAACGCCCCGTTGTAATGCCCCCTGACGATCTTTTCGGCAATGAAGCCCTGCCGGTCGTCAAAACTGCCGAATCGCTGGTCGTCGAAATAATTGGGGTAGCCTTCCCTTTTTACAAATGCCAGTTCGCTTAGGGCAGATTTTACGTCATCATCGGTGAGGTTTCTAACGGTAATGCTGAACCGGTTGCCCTTGATGAATTCCGGCGCCATCGGACGTTCCATAAAACCCATGAAGCGCAGGGTATAATTATTTTCGGAGAATTCTGCGCCTGCCTGTGGCAGGGGCTGCTGTGGGGGAACGTTGAGTATCTGTTTGCAACGTCCTCTCGCCACCGATATGTATTGTGTGGTAAGGGCGTACTTATCCTTTCTGCCGCCATAAGAAAAATCCGAGAATGGCGCCTTAATCCGTTTGGAAAGCCGTTGCAGGACGTCAACGGTGTTCCACCCGCTTTTCTTCAGAAAGAAAATGCCAAAGTCTCCATTTTTATCGTAGGGTATATCGGCCACCTCATCAACGCCAAAATCCTCCGGCTTAACCTTAATTTTTATCATGTCGTTTTAAAATACAATACCTTTTTGCTTAAGTATATTCAAATAGCCTCGTTTCTATTCTCTTTTAAATCTAAATAATCCATTATGCTGCCACTTAATGAATCAAGGGCATCTTCTTCGTTTTCTCCATGACTTGAAATGGAAAAATCCAAACATCTTGCCACGGTAACACCGTCTTCTTTTGTTAATAGAATATGAAGACGTAAAAATGGAATATTCCCGATGCTTCCAATTAATGCTTTTATAATTCTCGTACCACTCAGATTGAAGAACAACGGCATTACTCTTTTTGTAACACTTTAGTGTTTTAAAAAAACACTGAAAAGCTCCGTGAGGAGCGGTATATTAATAGAAAAAAATCTACATCAAGGTCAAGCTCCAGAGGAGCGGCATATAAGGAGCCTAAATAATATATCGCTCCTCTGGAGCTTTATCGTATTTGGTGTTTTAGCTATTAATATTTCACCCCTCCGGGGTTGTTTTTCAAAAGGGAGAATCATTGTTTTCATTCCATGTGCTTTAACAGGAAAAGACTTGCCTGCCTTAACAAACTTTCCATGATGTCTGCCACCACTTTTAGAGTCAAATTCAACCCCATAATCTCTTAATATTTCAATTACTTTTCTTAATTCGAGCGGCTTAGGCATAAATAACTTTCTCAATGCCTGTAAATGTAAAAGTCTTTGCTTCTTCTTTAAACTTTAGAGACTCATCATCCAACTCTAGCTTTCTAAAGAGTTCTCATAAACTATCTTCTTCCGGGTCGATAATAGTATCTATTGCCCCTTTTACTGTTATTGCAAGAAATTTTTAATAAGCCCCAAGACTTCACTAAGACTTCTTTCACTTGATTTATCAACTGTATTGCCAACATGTTTGTGATGTGGAAAAGAACTTACTTCTTTATGATGCGGGGCATTGTCGCAGCCTATAATTACACTCTCGTCAGGTCGCAACCAGTAATAACTATAAGTTTCAATCTTCTCTCTTATCCATACTTCTCTAACCCACAAGATTGTTCCATCAAAAAGTGATAATTTCGCCTTTAACTTAGATATCTGCTCTTCTTCTGATATTTCAAGTCTTTCTAAGGCCTTAACAATATCCGAATGTTTGCTAATTATCTTTTTGAAATTAGTATCTATCATTTTCCAATGAGAAATCTAAGTTTATCAATTTTATTCGCTAATTCAGTCGCTACCCTAACCAGATAAGACCATTCAATCCAGTCATCGTGCCCTTTGACAGTGTCAGGGACTTTATGTGAAAACGCCTCATATGATGTACCATACTTTGCCTCATATATTACAATTTTCTTTCTCAGTTCTTTAAAACGTTTTTGGGTAGAAGAAATTCTCTTGCGTGCCACCTCCTTTAAAGCCTCTACGTAAATTGTTTCGTTTGTATCAGCAATGAGTTCTTTTATATCTTTTGGTATCTTTACGGTAATCTCAGCCATATATTACCACCTCCACACAGGGTTGTTTTTCAAAGCAAGTCTTATACTAAATTTTCAAACATTTTTATTTTGTGATGTATTATAACAAATTCCAGAAATAGTTTTACAAATAAAACACCGTGTTCGTCCGTGGTTCACATCCGACCTCCATATCTTTCGGCCTTCCCACATCGCCCATCCTCCCAACTCCGTTCAGCCCATACGTGTTAAGTTAAGCGGATTGTGGGTGGCAGGCCAAACCCTGTTTGTCTGTGCCTGCACACACGTCTCTATATTATTTATCCGGGTTGTGCCGCCCCTACGGGGCTAAAACAACAGGTGTTTCTCTTTACCCACCGCTTACGCAGTGGGCTACGGTTGTTACACCCCGATGGGGTGTCTTTAGTATTACCGCATAAATAGTATTCTGAAAGCATGGCAATCGTTCCCGCTTGTCATAACAAAATTCGTAACAGTTCAGCCCCTCGCTTTGAACTAAGTAAAACCCACCCTTGACCCTTCCAGTAGGGGAATATAGAGGTGATTCTCCTCTTGGGAGGAGCTAGCAGACTGTGCCAGATGAACTTTGCATGGACAGCCTTTGTACAATAAAAAGGTATG
>CAYJPZ010000139.1:0-10668 GCA_964372185.1 uncultured candidatus Brocadiaceae bacterium | reverse complement strand
ATAGTTTTTATTATGCTGCACGGCCAGTTGATGTTCGGTGATTGAATTTTCAAAATCCCCCCCCCCATAATACAACATACCGAGATAATTATGTGCCTCCGCGTCGTTTTTGTTTAGGTTGATTACCTGCTTGAATTCCCTTTCTGCATTTTCAGGCAAATTCTCTTTAAAGTACACAACCCCCAGCATGAAATGGGCATCCGCGTCTTTTGAATCGAGGCTAACGGCCTTTTCCAAAAAGGCAGCGGATTCGTTCAAATTGCCTTTTTCATAAGAAAGGACGCCCAGATAGTAATTGGTATCCACCTTTAACGGGTTTAACGCAAGGCTTTCTTTATAGGCAACAATAGACTCTGAAAATGCCTTTAGATTTTTGTAGGTTAGTCCAAGGTCGCTATAAGCATCTGCTTTTTCATCTGCCTGGTCAGCCCTATAAAAAGATATAGCCGTGAGAAATTCGGAGATAGCTTCCTGCAGTTTATCCAGTTCATAGTAAGCCTTCCCTAAGTAGTGGTGCAGTTCCGCGTCTCCTTTTGTCCTTTCAGAGGCAATAGTTAACTCTTCAACGGCGTCTTCCAGCATACCCTTTTTATAATACAAAATCCCCTGAGCCTTATTGCTCATGGGTGACTGGGCTTCGTCAGAGCCACTTTGAGTCCCTTTTTTCATTACCCATTTCGCCGCCTGTATGGTTTGACACATCATCAGCGCCGATATGAGGAATAAAACTATATACATGTGTTTTTTCATTATCATTGTCCTGTTAGTTCGATAACGGCTATCAAGGCATTGTCTTTTCCGACAATCATTACCCTGTGATTTTATCAGTAATTTCAAGGCATTCAAGAGAATTTACTTCTTGTATGGCTGTTGCGCTTGGTACCGGCATTTTGTGTGCGGCTTCCAACGCGTGGCCCGATGCTGGAGGCCATCAGGGCTGAAGCCCTGAGCTACATGTGCACACAAGGCATTGGCGGTCTTCCAGCGGTTGGCCGAAAAGAAAGGTCTCGTTGATATTATCGCCACAGCAAATACACTTTGCTTGTTTTTGCAGAACGGGGTATCTGCCATAATATCCCAGGGCTTCCATATAGGTGCAAATAATCTCCCGCCTTCTCCCTATGCCATAACAAGTCTCCAGAAACACCTGGAGGTCAAAACGTGTCGTCACGGCCATTACAATGGAAAACCCCGCTTCCGGCACCTGCGATGCGCCGGTTTTACCGACCCTTGCATATACAGCTACAGCATTTTTTTTGCTTTTTGTATCGACCTTAAAAATCGTCTGGTCGTTTCTTTTTAATAACGTATACTTTACGTAACTGTCCCGCAGGTACTCTTCCAGTTTTTGTTCTACTAAAGGCCTGGTAAATTCCTTGCCAAACTGAAAACGGTACAGCACGTATTTAACCTCTTGCTCATCGACCGGATTTAAGATAAATTCCTTTACCTTGAACCCCCGGCATAGCCCCTGTATCGCGCTGTGTTTTTGGGACAACGACGCGTTACTTAACAATTCCAGAGACCTGTCTTTTGAAAAGAATGTCAGGTTATACACGTTGACGCCGTAAATAAAATCCGCCGGGGTTTTCTCGCCGTTGAATTCACTAAGGTAACCGGACACGTTCTTATAATAGGGAACGATTTCCGGCATGGCCATCATAATCGCGCGCGCCAGGGCTACGCCGACAAACCGTTTTGGAACCAACCGAAGGGATGCGTCAATCTCAACAACGGCGCCGAGGGTAATCGTGTTTTGTTTGCTCCGGGCAATCTTATGAAGCTCTTCCATAAGAAAAGGCGGTTGCATCTTATGCTGCGTGAGGTTTTTCCTATGGTCCACGGTCGGGCACGCGCCGCAGCCCAGGCATTTTACGTCTATGTGCGGGCGACCCAGGCAATATTCACGTTCGGCAAAATCAAGAGAACGCTGATATTCTTCCCATAAATATCGCTTTGGAACACCCGTATCGATATCATCCCAGGGGAAAGCGCTCTGTTCCCCCTTTTCGCGAAAATAGTCTTCTTCGGTTAACGCCAAATCAGCCATATAGCCACGCCAGTTCCTGAGCGCCTGCTTGGGAATGACGTTATAATAGAGGATTCCATCCATAATTGACGAACGGATAAGCGCCGGTGTGAGCCGTCTGTCGCCCATAGCGAGCAACTGCGTCAACCACATTTCCTCGAATGAAGCGCTTTCCCTGAATTCCATACCGCCCGACTTGCAGGCACGCTCAATCGCCTTCTTTACGTTTTTTATATCACCGAGTGACGTAAGGCAGGCATGAAACTGCAACGGGGTATGGGGCGGATAGTACAGAGGGGTCAGACTGAAAATAATACGCACGTGGCTGTCTGACATACTCTTTAAACATTCCAGGCTCTTGACAAACCTTTCAAATTCAACAAAATCCTCGCCCTGTTCCAACCCCGTGGCGATTAAAAATATCTTGAGTTCCCTGATGCCCCGTTTAAACAGCGATTCACAGGCCTTGTAAATCTGCACTTCCGTCAGGTTTTTGTGGAGACGGCGACGCAACCGTTCACTAATGCCTTCCATCCCGCAGCTCACCGTAGTCTTTCCAATCGTTTGCTGCACTTCCGCAAGGAAACGGTCGCCGGAGAGCAGGTCGAATCGCTGGCTTTTCAGGCTCACGTTGTCCATTTCACGGTAAAATGACAAGATCATAGGGTATAGTTCCGCGTGGGTATTAAAATTGAAGCTTAGGAGGTTCACCGTATCAAGCCCCTGGCACGCCTTTGCCACTTTCAGGCCTTCAGAAAGCCTCGAGAGAGAACGCTCACGATAGGGTTTGCGCTCCCAACTTTCCGCACAAAAGGCGCAAAAACAGGGACATCCGGTACTGATCTGCACGCTCCCCAAACCCAGGCTTTCCGTTTCGTACCACACGGGACATAACTCCATCGCGCGAACCTTATCAAGCTCGTGTACCACGGCGCTTTTTACCGGAAACGACACATACGTTTCCTTTGGCGTGATTTCCCGCAACTCGCTTTTCCCATGCGAAACAACACCCCCTGCCCCTTCACCTTCAGCGGGAAGCAACCCTTCCGCCGCTATTGGGAGGGGAGCGCCGATTGGCGCGGAAACTTCATAGCGGTGTTCATATTTATCAGGCTCATAAAATCCATCCACCTTCCCGTGGCAGGCACTCATGATTTCTTTTTTGCTCCAGCCCCGTGACCTGCCTAGTTTAACCATCTCCAGAAATTGTTTGATTGAATACTCCCCTTCGCCAATAAACACGGCGTCCACAAGCCCGTAATGCCCCCCCGCCCCTTGTTCTTCCAGGGGACCATGCAGTACAGAGGTAACTCCGGAGCTGGCGCCCCCCAGGATAATAAAAGGGACGTCCTCGCGAAGCATGCGCTCCGTTTTAAAAAGGGGAATTCCGGAGAGGTGTAAAAGCTTTGGGAGGTTGAGCAATTCCAACACAAAGGAGTTGCTGATCCCCAGGACGTGGAATGCGGTGGGCGGCTCTTTCGTAGTCGTTCCCACCCATGGCGGTATGCGTGAAGCAGCCATTACTTCAATATCCCTGGGCGGCGGTAAAAAGGCAAAGTCGGTGAAGACGCCTTCAACTTCCCTGGCAATCTGGGCTATGAGAGAATGAGAGATGGAGGTTGATACGTCACGATAGGTGGACAACCTGCAGATAAGAAATCGCAGTTCTGCCTGAGAAAAAAGGGCGGGTTCCATGGTATTGGGTTCTCCCCCTTTTAACCATAGGCCGGACAAGGAAAGCAAATAGTAATTTTGATCGTACCATTGTCTGATTTCCCGTGAGGATTTTAAACATTCGTGGGGGTTGATGTTGAACATGGTTGTTGAAAAACTTTCTGAATAATTTCCAGCATTTCTGCGTGTACGCCTCTGGAACCGGCAATAACATTGCCGGTTTTTAAAAATAGATTGCCGCCGGTAAAATCAGTGACTACCCCGCCTGCCTCTCTGACGATAAGGGCGCCGGCTGCTACGTCCCAAGGGGACAGACCGATTTCAAAAAAACCGCCAAAGACGCCATCCGCCGTGTACGCAAGATCGAGACAGGCCGACCCGCACCTTCTAATACCGGTGGCGCGCATAAACAGTCCCCGAAACGCCTTCAGGTAGGTATCGATGACGTCTTTTATCCTGAAGGGAAAACCAGTGGCGATAAGTGACGTACCCAGAGCGCAGGAGCCGCAAATTTGCATCCGGTCTCCATTTTTGAATGCGCCCAGGCCCTTTACGGCCGAATAGATGTTTTCCCTGAGCGGTTCGTAAATAAGCCCCACCGCCAGGTCCCCTTCTATTTCCAAAGCAATAGAGATGGCGAAACTCGGCAGGCCGTGGATATAATTCAAGGTACCGTCCAGCGGATCAATGATCCACCGGAAAGGAGACGAATACCTTTCAGGCGTAGATTCCTCAGCAAGGATGTCATGGTCTTTGAAATGCAACCGAATGAGGTTTTTGATGATTGCCTCGGCTTTTTTGTCGACGTCGGTAACGTAATCATTCTTTGCCTTTTCGCTAATCATGGAAGGACTCACCTTGCCAAAGTGTTCTTTGAGAACAACTCCGGCCTGAAGCGCGGCCTTTTGTGCAATTTCAAGATACGGCTTTAGGTTGTTTCGGTTCATTGGCATTTTAGCGGTTTTTGTTATTGTCTAAACAAATCGGGAAGGAATGTTTTCTGTTTTCCCATTACTGACGTCGTTTTTTATTTGCTTTATCTGTAATAAATTTAGAGGTTCAGGTTGCATACCTGAACCAGCCGGAGCGAACTTCATTAATTTGCATTTTCTTCTCTTTTAAGCAGTCTGAATGTTTCCTCATAGATGTTTTCCCGCGGACCAATTGCAACAATTTCAACCAGCTTCTGATCTGAAACCCTGTATATTATCCTGAATCGGCCTACACGGAAACTTCTTAAACCTGCAAGCTCGTCCTTTAATGCTTTTCCAGAATGTGGATCAGTGAGGATTGTTTGTAAAGAAGCCCTAACGTTCTTTTTTAGATGGGGATGCATATTACAAATAAGCTCTGCCATATCATCAGGAACCTTGAGTTTATTTGTCGATTTCTTCATGTAAAGACAAATTATGTAAAAAGTTCATCAAGTGTATATATACGCGCCTTCTTATTGTTAAGCGACTTTAACCCTTTCTTGATTTCCTGCATCAACGGCAAATCTGAACGAATAGCAATAGTTTCTTTCCAGCTTTCGAACTCATCCGGACTCACTAAAACAGCGGCAGGTGAACCATTCTTTGTAATTACTACCTCCTCGTCTGTGGTGTTAACAGCCGCAACGAGACTGCTCAGCTTCATTTTTGCTTCTGAAAGTGATAATGTTTTCAATATAATAGACCTCCATTAAGGTTGACCAGAATTAAGGTCATACTAACGCAGAGGTGTAAAATTGTCAAGTCTTTATGTTTTTCCAGCTTGGGAACGGCGGCAAATAGGACTTAAGTTAACACGTATGCCCTACCACCCGCCACCAGTGACGCCTTCACACCGTTGTAAGCCACAAACAGGTGCGGGCGAACCGTGAATATAAAAAAACAACCAATGGTTAACTTATTATTGAAACTCACAAAACGGGTGAAGCTACCACGTGAAAGGATTGAGTTATGAAGTAAACAAGGTCTTTGGCGAAGGCCGCTACACCTTGCCTAAGATGATCGCGGCGTTATGGCCGCCAAAGCCAAACGAATTGGAAAGCACGGTCGTGACTTTCTTTTCACGGGCGACGTTGGGGACAAAATCCAAACCGGTACATTCGGGGTCCGGTGTTTCATAATTAATCGTCGGCGGGATAATTCCTTCTTTGATTACAAAAGCGCATATAATAGCCTCAACGCTTCCTGCTGCTCCGAGTTGATGACCGAGCATCGACTTTGTGGAACTAACGGGAATCTTTGGGGCATGTTGTCCAAAAACGTTTTTTATCGCAATGACCTCAATAGTATCTCCAATAGGGGTCGAAGTGGCATGGGCATTAATGTATTGTATGTCTTCGGGATTACACCCGGCATCCATCATGGCGCTTTTCATACATCGTATTGCCCCGTCACCGCTTCCCTCCGGCGCAGCAATGTGGTACGCATCCGTATTAAGTCCGTAGCCCAAAACCTCCGCATAAATCTGCGCCCCGCGCTTCTTTGCCATTTCCATGTCTTCAATTATAAGAACGCCTGCCCCTTCTGATATAACAAACCCGTCACGGTCTTTATCAAAAGGACGGCTGGCTTTTTGCGGGGCGTCATTGCGGGTGGAAAGCGCCTTCATGGCGCTGAACCCTCCAACGCCCAAGGGAGTAATTACCGCTTCCGAGCTCCCAACCACCATAGCATCCGCTTCACTTCGCTGGATCATACGCGTGGCCTCCCCGATGGCGTTGCCACCCGTAGTGCACGCTGATACCAGGGCATAATTAGGCCCTTTCAATCCAAACCGGATAGCCACCTGCGCCGAAGCGGCGTTTACCATCAATTTAGGCACCATCAGGGGCGATATCCTTGATGGACCTTTGTTCATAAGATTACCGTGTTGGGTTTCGAGTTCCTGCAAACCACCCATGCCGGAACCAATTAAAACGCCTACCCTCGCTGGATCATAACCGCCCGTCTTTAGTTGAGCGTCCTCCACCGCATAAATGGCAGCAACTAGGGCAAACTGTGCAAAACGGTCCAGGCGGCGCGCCTCTTTAACGTCAAACCATTTGGCCGGATCGAAATCGCCGGCCTCGCCTCCAAAATGAACGCTATGCGATGAGCTATCGAAGGATGCTATAGGCTTGATACCGCTCTTTCCCTCACACAAAGAAGTCCAAATCTGCCGCTTTTCTATCCCTAACGAGGTAATAGCGCCAACACCTGTAATAACAACCCTTCTCCGTTCCAGCATTTATTTATGTTCCTCAATATATTTAATCGCGTCTCCCACGGTCCGTATCTTTTCAGCATCTTCGTCCGGGATGTTCATATCAAACGCATCCTCAAATTCCATAATTAACTCCACCGTATCAAGGGAATCCGCACCGAGATCGTTGATAAACGAAGTTTCTCTTGCAATTTGCTCTGTCTTTACCCCAAGCTGCTTGGTAATAATCTCTTTTACTTTTTGTTCAATCGCTGACACGCTCTTTCCTCCTTCTTCATTTTGAAAATTAGTTTGAATTCATAATATTTTCTAAAGCCTCTACCGTATCAATATTTTTGATTTTTTGCGCAGGGTCGATCCTTTTCATAAGCCCTGACAATGTTTTTCCGGGCCCGATTTCATAGAATTGATTAAAACCGTCCCGAATAAGCGTGTGAATCGACTGGTGCCATCGCACGGGACTATTGAGTTGTCGGGCCAAAGAGGTCTTTATTTCGTCCGGTTCACTTACGTATCCCGCATGAACGTTCGCGACAATCGGAATGCCTGGTTTGGAAAAGGGCGTCAAATCCAGTTCTTTTGAAAGCTTGCTGCCCGCCGGGGACATCAAATCGGAATGGAACGCCCCATCCACCTTGAGAGGCACGACCATCCTTGCCCCACGTTCTTTGGCCAGTATAGACGTCTTCTCCAGTACCGTCTTTTCGCCCGAAATAACCACCTGTCCCGGACTATTGTAATTTGCCGCGCAAACAACGCCATGCGCAGCCATTTCCTTGCAAATCTGTTCTACCTTTTCATCATCTAATCCAATAATGGAAACCATCCCCCCCTGCGTGGAGTCACACGCCTCTTGCATAAACACCCCCCGTTTATAGACAAGCCTTACGGCGTCAGCAAAGGACAGGGAACCGGCCGATACGTGCGCCGTGTATTCTCCCAAACTAAGCCCTGCTACGGCAAGGGACGCATCTTTCCACAGCGAGGAATTTTTCTTCAAGACTTCTAGAATTGCGATGCTGGTGACCAGTATCGCAGGCTGGCACATTGAAGTTTTGTTCAATTCCTCCTGGCTTTTATAAAAACAAAGCTCAGGAACGTCAAACCCCAGGGCATCACTCGCCTGGTTAAATACCTCTTGTGCCTCTCTGAAATTGGTGTAGAAATCTTTCCCCATCCCTGCGTATTGGGTTCCCTGCCCGGGGAAAAGGAGCGCGGCTCTTTTGTTTACCATCTAATAACCGAAACCCCCCAGGTAAGTCCACCGCCAATCGCTACCAGCAGGAGAATATCGCCTTTGTTAAGACGTCCTGCCTTTCTAGCCTCATCCATCGCAATGGGAATAGAGGCAGAAGACGTATTACCGTATTTATCAATATTGACGAATGTCTTGTCCATGGGCAGGTCGAGCCGCTCCATAACAGCCTCAATAATTCTTAAATTACTCTGATGGTAAATAATCAAACCGATATCCTTCAGTTCGATGTTATTTTTTACCGCTGTTTCCCTGACCATGTTCGTTACGATATTTACGGCCGATTTAAACACTTCCCTGCCTTTAAACTGTATATAATGCATTCGCTGTTGAACTGACTCTAAAGATGCAGGATTCTTTGCTCCCCCGGCCTGCATAAAAAGCGAGTCCCATTGAGAGCCGTCGGCATGCAAGGTCGTAGAGAGAATTGCGTGCTTCTTTTGGCTTTTTTGCACAACAACAGCGCCAGCCCCGTCACCAAACAATATGCACGTGGTACGGTCCGTATAATCGGTAACCTTGGACAAACACTCGGCGCCCACGACCAAAACGGTTCCTACCGTGCCCGCATTCACGAAATTTTGTCCGACTGAAAGGGCATAAACAAACCCGCTGCAAGCGGCAAGAATATCAAATGCGCTTGCCCGCGTTGCCCCTATCTTATGTTGAACCTGGCACGAGGTTGAAGGGAAAAAGTAGTCAGGGGTTATGGTCGAGGTAATAATCATATCGATATCTTTTGGTGTAACCCCGGCGTCTTCCATCGCCATGTTCGAGGCTTGTACCGCTAGATCAGACGTTACCATGCCGTTTTCAACGATACGGCGTTCTCTGATACCTGTTCGCTGGATAATCCATTCATCGGTCGTATCAACCATCTTCTCTAAGTCATAATTCGTTAAAATCTTACCGGGAAGATACGACCCTATACCGGTAATAGACGCTATTTGATTTTGTTCCATTTATAAGCGATAAACCTTGATAACCGTGAGGAACTTAAACCCACTATGGGAGATATATCTCAGCCATTGCGTCAAGTTCTGAAAAAATAAAGATTACATAGCGTTCTCTGAAAACCCGCTAGCCTTTTCCAGCGCGGAAATAATGTGTTCATTAACCTTGTTTTTCGATATCTGCAACGCCACTCTTATAGCGTTGTAGATAGCCCTGGAATCGGACCGACCATGGCAGATAATACAAACACCATTCACCCCCAATAAGGGAGCGCCGCCATATTCAGCAAAATCCATTTTGGTCTTTAAGGCCATAAAAGGCGGCTTACACAACCACAGACCCACCTTTGACCAGAAACCCTTCATTGCTTCATCCTTTATGGTGGATAAAAGGCTCACGGCCAGCCCCTCTGCAAATTTCAGTATTACATTCCCTACAAAGCCCTCGCAAAGCACGATGTCTGCCTTATTATCGAATATTTCACGGCCTTCCACATTTCCCACAAAATTCAAATTTGAGTTGGAAAGGAGCAGAAACGTCTCCTTTGCAAATTCATTTCCCTTTGCATCCTCTTCTCCGATGTTCAGCAGCCCGACCCTCGGCTTTTTAATGCCGTATGCATACTCGCTGATAACCGTAGCCATTACCCCGTATTGTAAAAGATGCACGGGCTTGCAGGCAATGTTTGCACCCACGTCCATGATGAGACACATTCCATGCCGGGTAGGAAGCCTGGTGGCAATACCAGGGCGATGAATACCTTTGATAGTGCGCATGCAAAGAGTGGATGCCGCTACTGCAGCGCCGGTATGCCCCGCGCTGACGACGGCAGACGCTTCTCCATTTGCGACAAGCTTGACGCTTCGCGTAATGGAAGAATCGGATTTCTGTCGTATGGAATAAGTTGCGGGGTCGTCCATGCCAACAATCTGGGACGCATGGTGGATGGTAACATTCCTGGGAATTTCTTTTAACATACCCAGTTCTTGTTGTATCTTTTTTTCATCACCAACCAGGAGCATTTCGTCTTCGGGAAATCGCTGTGCGGCAATAACAGCGCCCTTGACGATCTCGTGCGGAGCTTTGTCTCCACCCATAGCGTCTACTGCAATTTTCATAGATTTATCTTTCGACGGAGACAACCTGCTCACCACGGTAATAACCGCAGTTATGACAAATCGTATGTGGTTGGTTTACCTGCTTGCAATGGGTACAGATATAACGCTTCGAACGTACGCCAGTTCCTTTTCCTAGATTTGCATCAAGGGGAATGATGGGCGGGGTTAATTTGTCGTGGGTGCGTCTTTTACGGGTTCTCGCATTAGAAAACCGTCTCTTTGGATTAGGCATTTATCACCTCTGTAAAATTTCTATACTATGTATATTCTAAAACTTTAATGTTATATAGATAAAACAATATTGTCAAGCAAAAACAGGACAAGTCCATACATTTTATTGCTTTTGCCGAAAATCCACTCCTGGGATTAAGCCTTCGGCAGCTTTTAACAGCGTAGTGGCAAGGCGCGCCTTGCCACTATACGTACGTTTGAAATTCCTATAC
>CAYJPZ010000138.1:0-10796 GCA_964372185.1 uncultured candidatus Brocadiaceae bacterium | reverse complement strand
CCCTGGTAAATGGAATACGATAACAAGCCCTGAAGGGGCGACAGAAAAGGATGCTTAACTATTTTTAGGAGGAAAAACATGCGAAAGTTATTAGGTATATTAATTAGTCTTGTACTGATACTCGAACTACGAGGTTTAGCCATTGCCAACCCATCGGTTGACAACGGCCATACTTTGGCGCCCGATGCCGTAGACACCGTGAACGTGGTTGCTCAACGACACTTAAGGATTTGTGATAATTGGACCGGGGTTTGGGATATTACTATTCAAAAGGGATCGGGGGCGATCAGCGGGTCTTATACGGATAATGCCGGATGCACCGGCACGGTAACCGGGCAGAAAACCGGCAGAAAGCTTGATTTGACGGTCAAGGGACTTGCGCCCTGCCGTTGCTTTGACCGGCAACATACGGTAGTAACAAAACCCAGAAAGAGCAAGGGGTGGGAGGGTACCAACGGTCTTTTCGATGGAACGTCGGATGATTGTAAAGAGGATTTTTGCTGTTATGCAATAGGGATGTACCGATGTAAAAAATAACGCCGGAGCATGGAAGCGAGGATATATTCAATAAAACCTTACATTTCTTACGGGAAATATCAATTCACAATTATCGGGAAACAATGCCTGTAATTACCACTCAGGCCGGCCCAAATACCATGTACGACATACTGCAAAAATACTTCGGCTACACAAGCTTCTATCCCCTCCAGGAAGAAATTATCCATGAGGCGCTCAGCCGAAGGGACGTGTTCGTCCTCATGCCCACCGGAGGCGGCAAATCTCTGTGCTACCAATTGCCGGCCATGCTCCTCGACGGAGTGACCATCGTTATCTCCCCCTTAATTGCATTAATGAAGGATCAGGTCGACGGACTGCTTGCCGACGGCATTCCGGCGGCGCTCATCAACAGTTCGCTGACCTATAGCGAAATCGAGGCGCGCAGGCGAGGCTTATCAAATAACGAAATCAAGATACTTTACATTGCGCCTGAGCGGCTGGTAATGCCCGAATTCCTGCAATTCTTACAGGGTTTGAAGATCGCGCTGTTTGCGATTGACGAGTCACATTGCATCTCCGAGTGGGGTCATGATTTCCGGCCTGAATACCGCCAGTTAAACATGTTGAAGGATCATTTTCCGGGCATACCCGTTATGGCACTGACGGCTACGGCCACGGCCGTTGTTCAGGAAGACATTATTAAACAACTGAAAATAGCGGATGGCAAGGTCTTCAAGGCAAGTTTTAACCGAAAAAACCTGTATTATCAAATCCGTCCGAAAGAAAACCCATACCACCAACTACTCCGGTACCTGGAGGGCAAGAAGACGGATTCAGGGATTATCTACTGCCAGAGCCGTAAAACGGTTGAAAACGTAGCCGGCAGCCTGAGGTCGGAGGGATACCGCGTCCTGCCGTATCACGCGGGATTGCCGTCTGAAGCCCGGTCGGAAAACCAGGAACGGTTTATCCGTGACGACGTGGAGATTATTGTGGCAACCATTGCCTTTGGCATGGGCATCGATAAGCCGAACGTGCGCTATGTAGTTCACTACGATTTGCCAAAGAGCATCGAAGGATATTACCAGGAAACGGGACGCGCCGGCAGGGACGGGTTAAAAAGCGACTGCATCCTTTTTTTCAGTTACGGCGATAAGTATAAGATAGAACATTTTATCAAACTGAAGGAAGATGAAAACGAGAGGGAGGTCGCGTATAAGCAATTACGGGAACTGACCAGCTATTGCGAAGGCAACGTCTGCCGGAGAAGGTCGTTGCTGGCCTATTTTGGCGAGGTATTTAGCGAACAGAACTGCGGCGCGTGCGACATTTGCCTGGAACCGAAAGAACAGTTTGAAGGAACGGTCGTAGCGCAAAAAGCGTTGTCGTGTATTTACCGTGTGGGTGAACGGTTTGGCGTAAATTACGTCATCGACGTCCTGCTTGGGTCGAAGAATCAGAAGGTATTGCAGAACCACCATGACGAGATTAAAACATTCGGCGTGGGCAAGGAATATTCGAAAACCCAGTGGCAGACGTTTATCCGCGAGTTAGTCCAATTAGGATACGCCAGGCTCGAAGGCGATGAATACCCCATCCTGAAGTTGAGCGAAAAGAGCAGGCAGGTGCTGCTGCAAAACGAAAAGGTGCTTTTGACAAAACCCGTAGAAAAACACTTTGCTCCGAAGGTTGTCGCCGGAGATAATTATGATCGCGCATTGTTTGACCGTTTGAGGGCGCTGAGGAAGGCAACGGCTGACAAGGAGGGCATGCCTCCCTACGTTATTTTCCATGACACCAGTTTAAAAGAAATGTCTGTTAGTTATCCCGGAAGTTTGGATGATCTGCGCAAAATAAGCGGCGTTGGTGAACTGAAATTAAAGAAATACGGAGACGCCTTTTTAAAGGAGATCATTGATTATTGCACGCAGCACGGCATCGAACCCAAACCAACTGCCCGTAAATACCAGGAGTCCCCCATTAAACAGCCAAAGTCGCTTACGACCCAAGTAACGTTCGACCTGTACAAGCAGGGACTTAACATTCAGGAAATAGCGGCCAGGCGGGGATTGGCGCCATCCACCATCTCCACACACCTGGAAAAACTTATCCTGGAAGGAGAGGCCGTTATGCTGGACAATCTTGTGCATCCCGAAAAACAACGGCGTATCAGGCTGGTGTGCATGGAAATGGACACGGAACTATTGACGCCGTTGAAAGAAAAACTGGGCGAAGATTATACCTATGAGGAAATACGGCTTGTCAGGGCGCAAATGATAATGGAAGAGAGAAATGATTAAGGTATTTGTAGATGCTGATGCATTTCCCGGTGTAATAGTGAATATCCTGTTCCGGGCAGTTGAGCGCGTTCGTGTCCCGTTGATTCTGGTCTCGAACAAGCATCTGAAGACCCCTCAATCGTTGTACATTTCGAGTATTACGGTATCTGCGGGTTTTGACGTGGCAGATAATCGTATCGTTGCGATGGTCCAGCAGGGCGACCTCGTTATTACTGCCGATATACCGCTTGCAGACCGCGTCGTTGAGAAGGGCGGATACGCGATTGACCCGCGCGGCGACCTCTACACGGAAACGAACATAAAACACCGGTTGGCTATGCGCAATCTTTTGGAAGAACTCCGGCACGGCGGCATCATTACCGGCGGCCCCTCTTCGTTTGGCCGAAAAGACATTCAGTCGTTCGCCTACCAACTGGATCGTTTTCTGACAAAACATTGTAAACGGTGAATGGATATTACAATGGCACACATGCAAACGCTTAATCCTTCTCGCTTTATTCCGATTCCTTTTTAACACCTGACTCACCGGCAACGCCAAACTGCTGATAAAGTTGTTTCGCAAGATCAGGATCACTATCAGCGGCAGGCGTCTCATCCTTTAAAACTTCTCCAGCCGTTAAATCAACCTCCAACTGTTTTACCCGCGCAACGACCTCCGCCACCGTTTCCGCAACTTCTCCTCCCGCCTTTTGGGATTCGTTGGGATGTTCGTCCTGCATAAAGTGCATCAGCGCGTAATACACCGGCTTCAAACGCTCCTTGAGGGACAGTTCGTTTTGCTGAAAATATTTCAGCGCCAGATGATAACGCTTCCTTGCCATCAGCAGCATTAAGAAATGCATCGTTTCACCCGGTTTCTGCTCTATGAACTCCTTGTCTGCCAGCAATTTTTCCAGGCAGTCAATTGCCGGTTGAATCTGGTTGTCCCAGAAAAGAACCGTTGCCAACGTATGCAAGAAGGCAGGCGACTCCTCAATGGCAAGCGCCCCCTTTGCCAGCCCTACCGCTTTTTCCCTCGATTTTTTATGCTGATAATACAACCATGCAAGGCTATTCATGGCATCCACGTCCCCCTTATCGGCAGCCATAAGGTAGTATGCCTCTGCCCTGTCGAAGTCCCTGGATTCAGTCTCGTAGAGGAGCGCAAGGTTGTACATGGCGTCCGCGTTCTCCTTGTCAATGGCCCTGAGATAGTATTCCTCGGCCTTGCTGAAGTCCTTGAATTCGATGGCATACAAATTTGCGAGATTGTTCATGGCATCTGCATCCCCCTTGTCAGCAGCCATGCGGTAGTATGCTTCGGCCTTCCTGAAGTCCTTGAATTCCGACTCATATAAAAGCGCAAGGTTATACATGGCGTCTGCGTCTTCCGCTTTGATAGCCATAAGGTAGTATTCCTCGGCTTTTTTGAAATCCTTGAATGCCGTTTCATATAAATCCGCGAGGTTGTACATGGCGCCGGTATTATCGTTTTCGATGGCCATGAGGTAGTATTCTTCTGCCTTTTTGAAATCCTTGAGATCCGTCTCGTATAAAAGGGCAAGGTTATTTATAGCGTCCTGGTACCCTTCATCAATGGCCTCAAGGTAGTATTCCTCAGCCTTTTTGAAGTCCTTGAATTCGGTTTTATATAAAAGAGCCAGGTTATACAGGGCGCCTGTATAACCCTTGTCTAAGGCCATGAGGTAATAGGTTACGGCCTTTTCCGGGTCACGCAATGCGCTGTGATAAAGAAGTCCGAAAAAATAAAGCACTGTTCCGTCTTTATTGGCGATCTCTTCCAGGTTTTTTAAACATTCTTCATATTTTTCCGTCTGAAAATACCTGATTGCATTATCCAAAAGCGCTCCATCCGGCGTCGTAAACTGATTCAGCGCGCTTACGCCGTCGAAGAAGTCCCCGGCCATGTCGAGCAGTTGATTTTGAGCGTCTTCGGATAGTCCCGCCTGATCACCGGCATCTGCCAAACTATAGGCGTCTTTATGGCAATAGATACCCTTTACCAAAGCGGCTATATGCCTTTTAGCCCTTTCAGCCAATGCCCCTTTACCGCACCAGCTTTGCAAAAACTGTGCAAGCCATTTTACCCTCAGCTTCTCACCTTGCCGCCCGTACATCATGAGATACCAGATGTTAAAGAACCGGTCTTTTATCCTGTAAAGGTTGTTTTTTGTTCCCGCCTGTTCTATCTTTTCAATGACCCGGTTTTTCTCAAGTTCCTTAAGCTGGGTTGTGACAACCTTGCTCTCCAGACGCGCCTTTTTTGTGATATCCTTGGTCGTTGTTGCATCCCAGCATAGAGCGATGGCGTCAACGATTTCCTGCTGCCGGGCTGAAAGTCCGTCCATGCAACGTTTGTAATGTGGCGTTATGCGGTCCAGCGCCGTTTCTAAATCCGCGAAGGCGTTCCCGTATTCATCGTTAGAACATATTTCAAAAAGAAGCGCCATCGTTCTCACCGCGCCACCCGTAAGCCGCCGGAGCGTTTCAAGCCTTTCGGGCTGTTCGTCAATAATCTTCCGTATTCCCGGCCTTTCGAACACCTCGCCCAGTCGCAACAAGAGCCTGACGCTCTCGCACGTATTCAGGTCGTTGAGATAGACAAACTTGAAGCAGTCGAAAAACGGCTTGGAGCGGTTATAGGTATGTGCCAGCGTCGTCGCTGACGCGCCAATAACGCAGATATCAGGGGAGGTCAGAAGGATTTCGTGCAATCTTGTGCATTCCTGATTACCCAGTTTATCCATCAGGGCGCCAATGTCGTCAAGAAAGACAACGAGATGCTTCCCTTCCCTTTTCAGTGCATGTGCAATGACCTCAAAGGAGCGGGACTCGAAGTCGTCCTCCTTGAGACGCCCCTTAAATTCATGGAAAACTCCCTTGAACCCGGCAACGTCTTCCAGGCGTTCGCAGAGCGATTCCCAGAGTTCGCAGAGTTTCCATGCGCGGTACGGCTCTTCATCGAATAGTATGGGAATGACGTTCGCTGAAAGCCCTTTATCGTTTTTAACCTCGTAATAGATACGATAAAGGAGTGTCGTCTTACCGCTTCCCCAACCTCCCTGTACGATGTAATGCCGTTCCGGTTTTGTCCAGTCCAGGTTTTTCAAGTCGTCGGATATGGACTGGAATTCCTTCTCCCGAACCGCGAAACTGCTGATAAGCGCCTCTTCCGTGAGGCTGCCTGGATTATGTAAAAAGATTGTTTTTTTCGATAGGGACATTTTTATTCACCATAATTTCCGTAGTGGAAAGTGAAAATGATAACTGAGATAACAACCAGAATTGTATTTTGTTCCGTCCGTTTTGTCCATCTGAAAACGGCTACGGAATCGGATCAATATGCACAAACGCCTTGTGGATACCGTCAATGCCTTCTACCGTCTGCTTGACGTTTACCCCAATGTTGTGCGCCTGGATCATAGTCAGGTCCATGTCCAGCGTTATGCATATCTCCACATGGATATAATTGCCCACATAATGTGCCAGGACGTTCCGGATGCCCATTACGCCGGGAACGGAGACGGCCTTTTTCCGTATCTCTTCCATAATAACCGGGTCAGGCCTTTTGCCCATCAGATAATCAATATTTTGCGCCCCAATCTTGTATCCCGAACGCATAATCCACAGGCTGATAAGGGTTGCCGCAATGTCATCCATTTGGGGATACCCATACACGCCCCCGGCAATACCCACGAGGGCGGCGGCGGACACGTAGACGTCATTCCGGCTATCGACAGCGCTTGCCAGTAAGGCCGGACTGTTCGTGGCGCGGGCAACCTTCTTAAAATGTACCGACATGACAAGCTTCATGGCGATAGACACAAAAAGCACCGCAAACGTGTGTATGCTGATATTGTGGTCGTGCGCCTCGAGAAGCTTGAATACCGAGGTGTGCAGTATCTCAAAGCCCAGGACACCCGCAAAGATCGCAACAATCAGGCCTGCGATAGGCTCCGCTCTATGGTGACCAAAGGGGTGACCCTCGTCAGCCTGCCTGGACGAGGCCCTTATTGCAATAAAAATGATCACGGAAGAAATAATATCGGTGAGCGAATTCATGGCATCGGAGATGACTGCCAGGCTGTTTGACATAAGGCCGGCAGTGATCTTTATGCCAAACAAAAAGGTGTTACCGGCGATCATCATTATCGTTGCGTTGCGGTTTTTACTATTCACGTAAGCGCACTTTTCGTTTTTAATTGAACGTATAGGAATTTCAATGTTTTGTAGAGACGCATTGCATGCGTCTCTACACGGACTGCAATTAATGATACAACCTTTAATCTGCCTAAGCAATTATAAACATATTGTATAGGAATTTTCAGATGGACAAAATGGCGTGAACAAAATACAATCAGGTGGCCGTTTGGTAATTTACGCGATGAGGACTGAAGAAAAATGATGGTTGATATTTCTCCATTCAATAATTAAGCCACAGCCTTCGGTAACCTTTATTTGCTGCCTGTGCAGAGACGCATTGCATGCGTCTCTTCTCTGTACACCATTAATTGCATTACACAAGACGCATGCAATGCGTCTCTACAAAACATTGAAATTCCTATACATTTTTAATTATCGTGACACACTAAAAAACCATGACCACAAGAAAAAACAAACCGGTGCGGAAATCATTTCTCATCTTTGGCAGCCCCAGGATTGAAGAGGCAGAGATACGTGAAGTAGTGGCAACCTTGCGCTCCGGTTGGTTATCGACCGGTCCAAAGGTGGTCAAATTTGAGGAGATGTTTAAAAAATATATCGGGGCAAAATACGCCATGGCGCTCAATTCATGCACGGCGGGGCTTCACCTTGCCATGCTCGTGTCGGGTCTCGGCCCCGGTGATGAAATTATTACGACACCAATGACCTTTGCCGCCACCGCTAACGTTATTACGCACATCGGGGCCAAACCGGTATTTGTCGACGTTGATAAGCACACGATGAACATAGACCCGAATCTCATCGGGAAAAAAATAACAAAACGGACTAAGGCAATTGTCCCCGTTCACTTTGCAGGGAGGCCTTGCGATATGGACGCCATTCTGTCCATTGCAAAAAAACACCGCCTGCTGGTTATCAGCGACTCCGCACACGCCATTGAGGCGGAATATAAGGGACGGAAGGTAGGCAGTTTTGGCGACATGTCCATCTTCAGCTTCTATGTTACCAAAAACGTTTGCACCGGTGAAGGCGGCATGGTGACTACGAATAACACGGATTGGGCTGAAAAGGTGCAAATGTACGGCTTGCACGGCATGAGCAAGGGCGCATGGCATCGCTATTCCGACAAAGGGTTCAAGCACTACCAGGTGGTTTTTCCCGGTTATAAATACAACATGATGGACATCCAGGCGTCTCTGGGCATCCACCAGCTAAAGCGCGTCGGCAAATATCACAAGATACGGGAAAAGATATGGAAAAAATATGACCGGGCGTTTCAGGAATTACCCCTGATTATTCCTGCGCCCGCGGAAAAAGATACCGTGCATGCCCGCCACCTCTATACGCCGCTGCTCGACATCGATGCGACGAGGATCAGCCGGGATACCTTTCAACAAGCCCTTCACAACGAAAATATCGGCACGGGAATCCACTTCGTCGCCCTGCATTTGCATCCGTACTACGCAAACACCTTCGGGTTAAAACGCGGCGATTTCCCCCATGCCGAATTTATTTCCGACAGGACGATATCCCTGCCTCTTTCCGCAAAACTGGCGGAGGAGGACACGGACGACGTTATTTGCGCGGTAAAAAAGGTCATTGAAAAATCCTATACGAAAAAACGCACTTAAGTTCTGAAATGGCTACAGTTCACCGCAGAGGGCGCAGAGAACGCAGAGAAGTACAGAAAACAAGTTTGTAGAGCGAAGAGGTTCTTCGTTCTACAAGTGTTGTAGGTCAACCGTCCCCGGTTGACACTATGGATTTTCTTTATTCCCCTGAATCCGGTTGAAAAGGATTTTTGAATGAAACCAATTATCGGCATCAACTGTGACTATGAGGATGATACAAAGCCCCATTCTTTCGTTTACGGGGACTACGTTGACGCCGTCCTTATGGCCGGCGGCATTCCTTTTTTGTTGCCCCTTATTAAGAACAGGGACGACGTGGAATGCATTCTGGAGCGGATGGATGGACTACTCCTCACCGGTGGGGATGACGTGCCGCCCTCCCGCTACGGGGAGGAAAGGCGTGAAAAGACACAGTGCGTCCACGCCGACAAGGATGTTTTTGACAACCTCCTTTTGCAGCTTGCCCTGGAAAAGAAGAAACCCATTCTGGCGCTATGCTATGGCGCACAGTTGGTAAACGTCACATTCGGCGGCTCGCTGATACAGGACGTCCCGTCGGAGGCCAAAACCGCCATACGCCATAAGCCGGCAAAGGGTGAGAAGTGCAGCCATTCCGTATCGATAGAAAAAAACACCCTTCTCTACAAAATAATCGGGGCAGACGCGCTCGACACCAACAGCGCCCATCACCAGGCCGTTAAGAAGCTGGGTAAGGGTCTGAAAGTCGCTGCCCGTACCTCAGATGGGATAATAGAGGCGTTTGAATGTGAGGGACGTCCATTTCTCGTTGCCGTGCAGTGGCATCCCGAACGTCTGACAACCGATACACGCCACGCCGCTTTGTTCAAGGCGCTGGTCGAAGCCTCGTCCGTAGGGCGGGCATTGCCCTCCAATACACAACTGTCCGGTAAGATCATAACAGGGCAAATCTGCCCAACACCACGTGTGTGACTAAAATGGTGGGCAATGCCCACCCTACCAACTGCGCTTTACAAGCGCCCCTCAACACCCATTCATCCCTCCGGAAAAACAGCGCCTTATCTTACTGCTGATAATTTGAATAAATCTTTTTTGCCCTTTCTGTTAATTGCTTCGCCTCGTCTTTCTTTCCGGTTCCCTCATAAAATTCCGCCATTTTCTCCAGGATGGTTGCAATTAAAGGGTGGTCTTTGCCGTATTCTTTTTCATATATTCCAAGCGCCTGCCTATAAAGGGACTCAGCCGTCGCGTTTTCACCCTGGTAGTAATAAAGTGTTGCAAGATTATTCATTGCTGAGGCAAGATCAGGGTGGCCGGCGCCGAGTGTTTTTTCTTCGGTGGCCAATGCCCTTTTGTAGAACGGTATCGCTTCCGCATATTTCTTTTGGCCCTGGTAAAGCTCTCCCAATCTGTTCAGGGCATTAACGACACCGGGATGGTCCGTACCAAACGTCTTCTCATATATACCCAGAGATTGTTTGTAAAATGGCTCTGCTTCCGTATATTTGTCTTGAAGGAAAAACATTTCTCCAAGCTCGTACAATACTTTAGCGACAGAGGGGTGGTCTGAGCCAAGCGATTTTTTGTAAATAGCGAGGGCTTGATGAAAGAGCGGTTCGGCTTCGGCATATCTGCCATAGGTTCGATAAAGAATGCCCAGCAAGTTCATTGAATCGGCAATACGGGTATTGCCGGCAGAAAAAGTGTTTTTTGCCAACGCTAACGCCTCTTCGCCCGACTTTATTGCATCCGCGTATCTCTTTTTCTGTAAAAGCGACGTGGTTTTATCATTCAGTTCCTTCCACGAATTTTCTTGAGTATACGCAGGTAAGGCACAAGAACCAAACAGCGCCAACACAATAAAGACCTTCGTCCCGTAGGCACAAAGACGTTTCATACCGTTTACTAACGTGGCCATTCCAAAAATCTCCCCTAATAATGCTGAGTATTGATATAAGTTTCATTTTTCACGTAATTATTATATTATAACGCATCTCTATAAAACAATAACCATCAAATGATGCTGTATCGTTTGCAGGGTTGTACCATTTCGTTGGCAAGGGAATCATAACTATGGCAATAAAAGCAACCATATTCAAAGTCGAGTTGAACGTAGCGGATATAGACCGTAATTACTTCCATGACCACAAGCTCACCATTGCACGGCACCCATCAGAGAATGACGTCCGTATGATGGCGCGTTTAGTAGCATTTGCCCTAAACG